>JAOUIL010000113.1 GCA_029883975.1 Betaproteobacteria bacterium | reverse complement strand
TGGTCCACGTTGCGCAGCGTGGGCACCTTCTGCTTGCCGACGTTGTCACCCGCGAACCTGCGGTAGTCGGCGCGGCCCGCAAGGAATTCGCCCAGGCCCTGGTCGAGCCATGTCTTGCCCCCGGGGTTGACGGACGCGGGCATCGCATACCACGGGTTCTCCGGATTGCGCGGCACGCCCAGGTTGTCGTAGGTGAAGTCCGTGAAGAGCGGCGGCTCGCCGTTCGGGCCCTTGTCCGCCACGTGGCACTCGGCGCAGCGCCCCTTGCCCTTGAAGAGCTCCAGGCCCAGCGTTTCCTCCGGCGAAAGCTCGACCCGCCCCGCCAGGAAGTAGTCGAACTTGGACGTGTAGGCATTGACCTCGGCGGAAGCCTCGAACGCGGCGATGCTCAGCGCGATCCGGTCGAAGGCACGGTCCGCGTTCGCGCGCTGTTGCCGGTTCAATGCCAGCTTGCCGCCTTCGGCGGCGCAGGTCTGCGCCGCCTTGCCGGGCCAGGCGATCGCGCAGGTTCCCGTCCAGACCTGCTCGAGCAGGCTCCCGTAGGCCGTGCACGCCCTGAGCACGACGCACGCGCCGTCGGCCAGCCCCTGCTCGAGCGGATTGAGGAACGGCTGCTGCGCCTGGTCCGCCGCGGGGTTGCCCAGCTTCTCGCCGGTGGCGCGGCCGTTCCAGAAATTGCCGCCGATGAACAGGGTCTCGCTCTTCTCCTGCGCGAAATGCAGTACCGGGCTGGGCGTGGCGTAGGCCGCGCTCGGCGGCCTGCGGTTGCCGAAGCGCCCGGCGACCGAGCCTTCGTAGACGGCGCCGTGCGCGTTGATCGCGGAGTTGGCGCCGCTCCAGCCGGCCTCGGGCACGTGGCAGCTCGCACAGGACTGGTTGCCCTTCAGCGACAGCTGGGCGTCGAAGAACAGCAGCTTGCCGAGCGTTTCCTTGGGCGTCAGCCCGGCGGCGTCCGCGCCGGGCAAAGCCAGCAGCAGGCAGATGAGCGTCAGCTGGCGCAGCGACGCGTCCCAGGTCACGCCGCCTTGCGCTCCTTCAGGTCGAGGCGGTCCAGGTTCATCACCTTGTCCCACGCCGCCATGAAGTCCTGCACGAACTTCTCCTTCGCGTCCTCGCTCGCATAGACCTCGGCCAGCGCCCGCAGCTGCGAGTTCGAGCCGAAGACGAGGTCGACGCGCGTGCCGGTCCACTTGACCTTGCCCGTCTTGCGGTCGCGCCCCTCAAACACGTCCTTCGCGTCCGAGACCGGCTTCCATTCCGTGCGCATGTCGAGCAGGTTGACGAAGAAGTCGTTGCTCAACGCCTCGGGTTTGGAGGTGAACACCCCGTGCTTCGCGCCTCCGACATTGGCGCCCAGCATGCGCATGCCGCCCACTAGCACCGTCATCTCGGGCGCCGTGAGCGTCAGGAGCTGCGCCTTGTCGACAAGCAACTGCTCTGCGGATACCGGGAACTTGCCGCCCAGGTAGTTGCGGAAGCCGTCGGCGAGCGGCTCGAGCACCTCGAAGGACTCGATGTCCGTCTGCGCCTGCGTGGCGTCCATGCGTCCGGGCTTGAACGGCACCTGCACGCTGACGCCGGCCTTCTTCGCGGCTGCTTCCACGCCTGCGCCGCCCGCGAGCACGATCAGGTCGGCGAGCGACACCTTCTTGCCGCCCTTGGCTTTTTTGTTGAATTCGGCCTGGATGCCCTCGAGGACTTTGAGCACCTTGGCGAGTTTGGCCGGCTGGTTCACTTCCCAGTCCTTCTGCGGCGCGAGCCGGATGCGCGCGCCGTTGGCGCCGCCGCGCTTGTCGGAGCCGCGGAAGGTGGAGGCCGAAGCCCAGGCGGTGGACACCATCTGCGCCACCGACAGCTTCGAGGCGAGGACCTTCTTCTTCAGGTCGGCGATCTCCTTCTCGCCGATCAGCTTGTGGCTGAGCGCGGGGATCGGGTCCTGCCAGATCAGCTCTTCCTTCGGCACTTCCGGTCCCAGGTAGCGGGCGCGCGGGCCCATGTCGCGGTGCGTCAGCTTGAACCAGGCGCGCGCGAAGGCGTCGGCGAAGGCCTGCGGGTCCTCGTAGAACCGGCGCGAGATCTTGCCGAACTCCGGATCGAAGCGCAGCGTCAGGTCCGTGGTCAGCATGGTGGGCTTGTTGAACTTGCCGGGGATGTGCGCGTCGGGAATGACCTCTGGCGCGTTCTTCGCCACCCACTGCTTCGCGCCGGCCGGCGACTTGGTCTGCTCCCATTCATACTTGAACAGGATCTCGAAGAAGCTGTTGCTCCACAGCGCCGGGGTCTTGGTCCAGGTCACTTCGAGGCCGCTCGAGATCGTGTCGGCGCCGTGCCCGCTGCCGTAGTCGCTCATCCAGCCCAGGCCCTGCGTTACCAGCGGCGAGCCTTCCGGATCCGGGCCCTTGTGCGATTCGGGCGCGGCGCCGTGGCACTTGCCGAAGGTGTGGCCGCCCGCGATCAGCGCGACGGTCTCCTCGTCGTTCATCGCCATGCGCCCGAAGGTGGCGCGGATGTCCTTGGCGGCGGCCATGTAGTCGCCGCTCGCGTTCGGGCCTTCGGGGTTGACGTAGATGAGGCCCATGTGCGTGGCGCCGAACGGCCCCAGGTCGCGATCGCCGCTGAAGCGCTTGTCGGTGCCGAGCCACGCGATCTCCTCGCCCCAGTTCACGTCCTCGTCCGGTTCCCAGACGTCGGGGCGCCCGCCGCCGAAGCCGAAGGTCCTGAAGCCCATCGACTCCAGCGCGACGTTGCCGGCGAGGATCATCAGGTCGGCCCAGGAGATCTTCCTGCCGTACTTCTGCTTGACCGGCCAGAGCAGGCGGCGCGCCTTGTCGAGGTTGACGTTGTCGGGCCAGCTGCCGAGGGGCGCGAAGCGCTGCTGACCGCGTCCACCGCCGCCGCGGCCGTCGGTGACGCGGTAGGTCCCGGCGCTGTGCCAGGCCATGCGGATGAAGAACGGGCCGTAGTGGCCGAAGTCCGCCGGCCACCAGTCCTGCGAGTCGGTCATCAGCCTCACCAGGTCCTTCTTCAGCGCCTTGTAATCGAGGCTCTTGAATTCCTTCGCGTAGTCGAAGCCCTTGCCCATCGGGTCGGACTTCGCGGAATGCTGGTGCAGCAGCTCCAGGCGCAGCTGGTTCGGCCACCAGTCGCGGTTCGTGCGGCCGACGCCGGCGATGTGGGTGAACGGGCACTTGCCCGCGCTCTCGTCTTTCGCCTTCATGTCCATGGTTGCCTCCGATCGACTCGAGCGCCCATTGCACCCCCAAAGGCGCCCGGCGTGAAATTGATTGTCGCGATGCGCGGGATTGGCGGCGGCTATCCCGGGGCGCGTGCTACCGGCGAGCAAGCTAGTCCTCGGTGCCCGCTTCCCATTTGACGCAGATCAAGTCTGCGGTTTCCCCGTTGTCTAGCATCGCCCGGACGTTCAGCACCCGGGGAGCGCGCGCGCATGGCCAGCAACGAAACGGTATACAACTACAAGGTCGTGCGGCAGTTCGCCGTGATGACCGTGGTCTGGGGAGTGGTCGGCATGCTGGTCGGCGTGATCATCGCAGCCCAGCTGCTGTGGCCGGAGTTCCTCGGCGGCATCCCCTGGCTTTCCTACGGGCGCCTGCGCCCGCTGCACACCAACGCCGTGATCTTCGCCTTCGGCGGCTCGGCGCTGTTCGCCACCTCGTACTACGTCGTGCAGCGCACCTGCCACGCGCGCATCTTCTCCGACGGCCTGGCCGCCTTCACGTTCTGGGGCTGGCAGGCGGTGATCGTGCTCGCGGCGATCACGCTGCCGCTCGGCATCACCACCTCCAAGGAGTACGCCGAGCTCGAGTGGCCGATCGACCTGCTGATCGCCGCGGTGTGGGTCGCCTACGCCGTCGTCTTCTTCGGCACCCTGTGGAAGCGCAAGGTGCCGCACATCTACGTCGCCAACTGGTTCTTCGGCGCCTTCATCCTCACGGTCGCGTTGCTGCACATCGTCAACAGCGCGGCGATGCCCGCCACCTTCTGGAAGTCCTACTCGGCCTACGCGGGCGCAACCGACGCGATGGTGCAGTGGTGGTACGGCCACAACGCGGTCGGTTTCTTCCTCACCGCCGGGTTCCTCGGCATGATGTACTACTTCATCCCGAAGCAGGCCGGGCGCCCGGTGTACTCGTACCGGCTGTCGGTCGTGCACTTCTGGGCGCTGATCTTCACCTACATGTGGGCGGGCCCGCACCACCTGCACTACACGGCGCTGCCGGAGTGGGCGCAGTCGCTCGGCATGGTCTTTTCGCTCATCCTGCTCGCGCCGTCCTGGGGCGGGATGATCAACGGCATCATGACCCTGTCCGGCGCGTGGCACAAGCTGCGCACCGACCCGATCCTCAAGTTCCTCATCGTGTCGCTGTCGTTCTACGGCATGAGCACGTTCGAGGGGCCGATGATGTCCATCAAGACGGTCAACTCGCTCTCGCACTACACCGACTGGACTATCGGCCACGTGCACAGCGGCGCGCTGGGCTGGGTGGGGCTGGTGTCGATGGGCTCGATCTACTACCTGATCCCGCGCCTGTTCGGCCGCACCGAGATGCACAGCGTGCCGCTGATCAACGTGCACTTCTGGGTGTCGACCGTGGGCATCGTGCTCTACATCGCCGCCATGTGGATCGCGGGCGTGATGCAGGGCCTGATGTGGCGCGCGGTGAGCGAGGACGGCACGCTGACCTACACTTTCGTCGAGAGCGTGAAGGCCACCTATCCCTTCTACGCCATCCGGCTGCTGGGCGGGCTTCTGTACCTCGGCGGCATGCTGATCATGGCCTGGAACGTGGCGCAGACCATCGCCGCGGGTCGCACCGTCGAGGCGCCGATCCCGGCGCCGGCGCACGCCTAGGGAGCCCGAGATGAAGCTCACGCATGACATGATCGAGCGCAACCAGGCGCTGCTCATCGTCCTGGTGATCCTGGTGGTGGCGGTCGGCGGGCTGGTGGAGATCGTGCCGCTGTACTTCCAGCGGTCAGTCACCGAGCCGGTGGCCGGTCTGAAGCCCTACAGCGCGCTGCAGCTCACGGGACGCGACGTCTACGTGCGCGAGGGCTGCTACAACTGCCACTCGCAGATGGTGCGGCCGTTCCGCGCGGAGGTCGAGCGCTACGGGCGCTACTCGGTGGCGGGCGAGTTCGTCTACGACCGGCCGTTCCAGTGGGGCTCGAAGCGCACCGGACCCGACCTGCACCGCGTCGGCGGGCGCTACTCGGACGAGTGGCACCGCTTGCACCTCATGAACCCGCGCGACCTCGTGCCGGAGTCGAACATGCCGGCCTACCCGTGGCTGGCGAGCACCACCGCCAACGCCGAGGACATCGGCGCCAAGATGCGCGCGCTGCAGCGCCTGGGCGTGCCGTACGGCGACGACGAGATCGCCAAGGCGCCGGAGGCGCTGAAGGGCAAGACCGAGATGGAGGCGCTGATCGCCTACCTGCAGGTGCTCGGCACCGCGGGGCGCGCGGGCGCCACGAAATAGGAGCCCGCATGGACATCAACCTGATCCGCGGCCTGGTCACCGTGGCGGCGCTCGCCGCGTTCCTGGGCATCGTCTGGTGGGCCTACTCGCCCGCGCGCAAGAAGCGCCTGGAAGACGCCGGGCGCAGCGTTCTCGAGGAAAACGACCAATGAGCCAGTTCACCAGCAGCTTCTGGGACTACTACATCACCGTCATCACGCTGGTCTCGATCGTGGCCTGCGGCGTGCTGCTGGTCGCGCAGAGCAAGCGGCGCGTTTCCGGCGGGACCACCGAGACCACGGGCCACACCCGGGACGAGGACCTGGGCGAGTACAACAATCCGCTGCCGCGCTGGTGGATGTGGCTGTTCTGGATCACCATCGTTTTCGGCTTCGTCTACCTGGCGCTCTATCCCGGGCTGGGCAGCTATGCCGGCATGTGGAAATGGACGCAGGTCGGGCAGCTCGAGCAGGAGACGGCGCGCCACGAGCGGAAGTTCGGCCCGATCTACGACCGCTACGCGAAGACCGACGTCGCGGCGCTCGCCAGGGACCCCGGCGCGCTCGCCGTCGGGCAGAAGCTGTTCCTCAACAATTGCGCGCAGTGCCACGCTTCGGACGGCGCGGGCTCGCGCGGCTTTCCCAACCTGACCGACGGCGACTGGCTGTGGGGCGGCTCCGCGGAAGCGGTGAAGGCCACCATCACGCAGGGCCGCACGGGCGTCATGCCGCCGTTCGGGCCGGCGCTCGGCGAGCAGGGCACGAAGGACGCGGCGCATTACGTGCTGTCGCTCTCGGGCCTGGCGCACGACAGCATCCGCGCGGCGCGCGGCAAGCCGCTGTTCGCGCAGAACTGCGTCGCCTGCCACGGCGCCGAGGGCAAGGGCAACCCGGCGCTCGGCGCCCCGAACCTCACCGACAAGACGTGGCTCTACAGCGCGGCGGAGCCGGTGATCATCGAGACCATCACCAAGGGGCGCAGCAACCAGATGCCCGCCCACCAGGACCTGCTCGGCGAGGCGCGCATCCACCTGCTGACCGCATATGTCCTGTCG
>JAOUIL010000112.1 GCA_029883975.1 Betaproteobacteria bacterium | reverse complement strand
GCCGGTGCGGAGCGCCTGTCGCCCGCGCTCGAGCCCGTGACGCTGGCTGCGTGATCCCATTTCCGACCACATCAAGGAGAAATCGACCATGACCACGATCGCACTGACGCCGAAGCGCCTGGACATCGCCGCGCTCGAGCAGAAAGTGAAAGCCATGTACCGCGACGTCGCGCTTGAACCGCAAGGGGAGTTCCATTTCGAGATGGGCCGCGCGCTCGCCGAGCGGCTCGGCTACGCGCCCTCCGACCTCGAAGCCATCCCCGCACCGGCGATCGACTCGTTCGCCGGCGTCGGTTACTACTTCGACCTCGCCGCGCTCAAGCCGGGCGAGGCGGTTGCGGACCTCGGCAGCGGCTCCGGGATGGATTCCTTCCTGGCGGCGCGCAAGGTCGGTGAGCACGGGCGCGTCATCGGCATCGACATGACCGACGAGCAGCTCGCCAAGTCCGAGCGGCTGCGCGCCGCGGCCGGATTCGCGCAGATCGAGTTCCGCAAGGGCTACATCGAGTCCACCGGGCTCGCCGACGAGAGCTGCCACGCGGTCATCAGCAACGGCGTCGTCAATCTCTCGCCCGACAAGCACGTGGTGTTTCGCGAGGCGGCGAGACTGCTCAAGCGCGGCGGCCGGCTCGCGCTGTCCGACATCGTCACCGAAGTGCAGCTGCCCGAAGGCATCACCTGCAACGCGACGCTGTGGGCGGCGTGCATCGGCGGCGCCATGCAGGTCGGCGATTACGTCGCCGCCATCGAGTCGGCGGGTCTGCGCGTGCGCACCGTGCGCGACAACCCGGCGTACCAGTTCATCTCCGACAACGCGCAGGGCGCGACGCGCAAGTACGGCGTGAAGAGCGTCTCGATCCTCGCGGTGAAGGAATAGTCGTTCCACCCAGCCAAAGGAGGAAACCAGCCATGACCACCAAGCAACTGAAGTACCTGTTCACCGTCACCCACTTCGACGGCGAACCCGATCGCGTCGCCACACCGCTGGTGCTCGCCAACAACGCGCTCGCCGGAGGCGCCGACGTGCTGCTCTGGTTCACCGTCGAGGGCGCGAACCTCGGCCGGCGGGGATCGGCCGACGGCATCATCCCGAAGAGCTTTCCGCCCGTGGCGGACCTGCTGAAGACGTTCGCCGAGAACGGCGGCAAGATCGGCGTGTGCCCGCCCTGCGGCAAGACGCACGGCGTCACCGACGACAACATCCTGCCGAACGCCGAGTGGATGGGCGCCTCCGCGGTCCTTCTCGCCGGCGCGGACCGGCAAGCGTTCACGTTCTGAGCGTGCGATGGGCGACGCGCGGCCCGCGGTCGGATCCCAGCGCGGGGTGGCACCCGCGGCCGCGCTCGTCGTCCTCTGCCTCGCCGCCATGTGGCTCGGCAGGCACATCGAGCCACACACTGCCGCGGCGCCCGCCGGGCTGACGGGATTCGCCGTCGCCGCGCTCGCCGCGACGTATGTCGCGGCGATGGCGCTGCCGTTCGTGCCCGGGATCGAGATCGGCATGGCGCTCATGCTGCTGCTCGGCGGCAAGGGCATCGCGCTCGCCATCAACCTGCCGGGAAACGCACTCATCGGCGGCGCGGGCGGCATCGGCCTGGTCGCGGGCATGAGCGGCATCCTCAGCTTTCCCCGCTATGCGCTGACGATCGCAGCCGCCACCACGCCGGTGCCCGTGCTGATGCTGATCGGCATCCCCGGCTAGCACCGATTGCTGCCGTGGCGGGGCTGTGCTACTAAGCAGCCCCATGACCCGCGCACTGCTGATCGCCATGCTGCTCGCGGCCTGCGGCGCCGCGGGAGCCCAGAGCATCCATCGCTGGGTCGACGCGCAAGGCAGGGTCCACTACACGAGCGACCCGCCGACCGGGACCCGGACGGAACCGGTGCGCCCGCGCGTCAATTCCTATGCCGCGCCCGCCGCGGCCACGAGCCCTGCCCCCGCGCCGCAGCCCAAGGCGGCCGCCGCCGGCCCCGTCGTGATGTACTCGACCTCCTGGTGCACCTACTGCGAGCAGGCGCGCACGTATTTCGGCAGGAACGGCATCGCGTATACCGAGCACGACATCGAGAAATCGGCGACCGCCAACGCGGAGTTCAAGCGCCTGGGCGGCCGCGGCGTGCCGCTCATCCTCGTCGGTCGCGAGAAGATGGCCGGCTTCAGCGAGCTCGGGTTCGAGTCGCTGCTCGTGCGCGCCGAGCGCGCGCGGTGAGCGGC
This sequence comes from Betaproteobacteria bacterium, assembly GCA_029883975.1. Classification (GTDB taxonomy): domain Bacteria; phylum Pseudomonadota; class Gammaproteobacteria; order Burkholderiales; family SG8-39; genus JAABQT01. Next base: position 4,558 of record JAOUIL010000112.1, on the reverse strand, counting down.
TGGCAGCCCAGTCCCCGCTACCCCGACCCTGCGGTCGTGGTGGCGGACGAGTCCTTCAACCGCTACCGCCTGCCGCTCGCCAAGGTGGAGCGCCTGGCCACCGGCATCACGCGCTGGGCCGAAGGGCCGGTGTGGTTCGGCGACCAGCGCTGCCTGCTGTGGAGCGACGTGCCCGGCAACTGCATGTGGCGCTGGGACGAGGAAACCGGCGCGGTGGGCCCGTGGCGCAAGCCCTCCGGCTACGCCAACGGCAACACGCGCGACCGCCAGGGGCGGCTGCTCACCTGCGAGCACGGCGGGCGCCGCGTCTCGCGCACCGAGCCCGACGGCGCGATCGTGGCGCTCGCCGAGCGCTTCGAGGGCAAGCGGTTGAATTCCCCCAACGACATCGTCTGCAAGAGCGACGGCTCGATCTGGTTCACCGACCCGAGCTTCGGCATCCTCGGCTGGTACGAGGGCGCGAAGGCCGAGCCCGAGCTGCCGACGAACGTGTACCGCATCGACCCTGCCGGCGTGCTCTCAGTCGTCGCGGAGGGCATCAACCAGCCCAACGGCCTGGCGTTCTCGCCCGACGAATCCGTCCTCTACATCGTCGAGTCGCGCTCGGTGCCGCGGAAGATCCTCGCCTGCGACGTGAAGGGCGGAAAGTCGCTCGCCAATCGCCGCGTGCTGATCGACGCGGGCCCGAAGGGCACGCCGGACGGCTTTCGCGTGGACGTCGACGGCAACCTGTGGTGCGGCTGGGGCATGGGCGAGGCGGGGCTGGACGGCGTGCACGTCTTCAACCCGGACGGGCGCCTCATCGGCCGGATCGACCTGCCCGAGCGCTGCGCCAACGTGTGCTTCGGCGGCGCGCATCGCAACCGCCTGTTCATGGCGGCGAGCACCTCGCTCTACGCCCTGCACGTCAACACGCAGGGCGTCCCGTACTTCTAAATGGGGACTGTCCCCATTTAGAACTCAATTACCCCCTTCCCGGAGGCCTGCTGGTCGAACACCCGGTAGGCCTCGGGCGCCTGCTCGAGCTTCCAGCGATGGGTGAAGATGCGCTCGAGCGCGATCCTGTTGTCGGCCACGAAGCGCGCGCACTCGCCCATACCCATGGCACTGAAGGTCCAGGAGCCGATGAGGGTGAGCTGCTTGCGCAGCATGTCGCGCGAGACATCGATCGTGACGTCGCCGCCTTCGCCCACGAAGCACACCGTGCCCCAGGTCTTCGCCGCGCGCACCGCCGCCAGCCGCGCGGCAGCCACGCCGGTGCAGTCGAGCGCGAGGTCCACGCCCTCGCCGCGCGTCATTTCCTTCAGCGCCTTCTCGGCATCGACTTTAGAGGAATCCACAACCTCGTCCGCGCCGAATTGCCGCGCCAGCGCCAGCCGCTCCGCGTTCGTTTCCACGGCGATGACGCGCGCGCCCATCTTCGCGCCGAGCAACACCGCGCTGATGCCCACCGGCCCCATGCCGAAAACCGCGAGCATGGACCCGCCCGCGAGGTGCATGCGGCGCAGCGCGCCGTAGGCGGTGCCGGTACCGCAGGCGACCGCGGCGCCCTCGGCGAACGAGAGCTCCTCGGGCAGCGGCACGAGCGTGCGCGCCGGCACCTTGAGGTACTCTGCGTGGCCGCCGTGCGCCGTGACGCCGTACACGGTGATCCCGGCGCGGCAGAGCTGCGACCATCCGAGCCGGCAATGCGGGCACACGCCGCAGCCGGCGTAGTGATGATCCATCACGCGCTGGCCGGTGGGCGCTTCGCGCTCGGACACGCCGGGGCCGCGCGCCACCACCTCGCCGCAGGGCTCGTGCCCGGCGATGAACGGCTCGGCGTCGCCACCCAGGCCGAGCGCCTTCTGCGCCTCGCCCGGCGGCGAGCGGTAGAACTTGAGGTCGCTGCCGCACATGCCGGAGGCGCGCATCTTGATGACCACCTCGCCCGGGCCGGGCGTCGGATCGGGGAAGTTGCGGATCTCCACCTTGCGATTGCCGAGAAACACTGCGCCGCGCATGCTCAAGTCCTCCGGTGACATTCGAGGCAGGTGGCGAGCACTTCGTCCGCGTCGCGCCGCCACCAGTCGAGCGTAGAGAAGATCTCCACTTCGTGGAAGCCGGCGTAGCCGGCGCCCTCCATCCAGCCGCGGATGCGCGGCAGGTCGATCACGCCGTCGCCCATCATGCCGCGGTCGTTCAGCAGGTCGCGCGTGGGCACGAGCCAGTCGCAGATGTGGTATGCGAGCAGCCGCTCCCGGCCGGCGCGCGCGATCTGCTGCGCGAGCTTCGGATCCCACCACACATGATAGACGTCCACCGCGACGCCCACGCCTTCGCCGAGCGCATCGCACAGGTCGAGCGCCTGCTCGAGCGTATTGATGCAGGCGCGCTCCGCGGCCTGCATCGGGTGCAGCGGCTCGATGGCGAGCGGCACGCCCGCCTTACTCGCTTCCGGAAGGATTGCCGCGATACCGTCGGCGACCTGCTGGCGCGCCCCCGCGAGGTCTTTCGATCCCTGCGGCAGGCCTCCCACCACGAGCACCAGGCACTGCGCGCCGAGCGCATGCGCCTCCTCGATCGCGCGCCGGTTGTCGTCTCGCCAGTCCTTTGCCGTGAAGAAGCCACCGCGGCACAAGCCGGTGACGGCGAGGCCGTTGGCCTTGATGGCGCGCGCGGCCTCCTGCACGCCCATCGCCGCGAGCTGGTCGCGCCACGGCGCGATGCCGCGGATGCCGTGGCGCGCGCAGCCGTCGATGGCCTGCGCGAGGCCCCACTGCGCGCGCGTGGTGGCGGTGTTGAGCGAGAGCTTCGCCGCGTCAGGCAGCGCCATGCACGGCGAGCAGCTGCTTCATGCGCGCGCAGGCGAGCGGCGGGTCGGCGAGCAGCCCGGCGGCGTCGGCCAGGCGGAACAGCTCCGCGAAATGCAGGAGGTGGCGCGCGCTCTGCTGCCCGCCCACCATGACGAAGTGCTGCTGGTGGCCGTTCAGCCACGCCATGAACACCACGCCCGTCTTGTAGAAGCGCGTGGGCGCGCGGAAGATGTGGCGCGACAGCGGCACGGTCGGCGCGAAGATCTCGTGGTATCCGGTGCGATCGCCCGCGGCAAGCGCGCCCAGCGCCGCCGAGGCCGCCGGCGCGATGGCATCGAAGATGCCGAGCAGCGCATCCGAATGCCCTTGCGCATCGCCCTCGATCAGCTCGGCGAAGTTGAAGTCGTCTCCCGTGTACATGCGCACGCCCGCCGGCAGGCGCCGGCGCATGGCGATCTCCTTGTCCTTGTCGAGCAGCGAGATCTTGATGCCGTCCACCTTCTTCGCGTTGCGCCGGATGACGTCGACGCAGACGTCCATCGCGGCATGGTGGTCCTTCGAGCCCCAGTAGCCCTCGAGCGCCGGGTCGAACATCTCCCCGAGCCAGTGGATGATGACCGGCGCCTTCACCTGCCCGAGGATCCGGTCGTAGACGCGCCCGTAGTCGTCCGGCGAGCGAGCGCTCGCGGCGAGCGCGCGGCTCGCCATCAGGATGATGCGGCCGCCGAGCTTCTCGATCGCCGCGCACTGCTCCTCGTAGGCGGCGATCACGCCCGCGACGTCCGCCTGGGCGACGTGGTCGGTGCCCGCGCCAGAAAAGACGACGGCCCCTGGCACGTCCCGCGCCGCGTCCATCGTGCGACCGATCAGCTCGAGCGAGCTCGTCCAGTCCAGCCCCATGCCGCGCTGCGCGGTGTCCATCGCCTCCGCGAGCCCCAGGCCCCAGGACCACAGGTGCCGGCGGTAGGCGATGGTCGCGTCCCAATCGATCGCGGGCTCGAGCCACGGATCCTTCGTGGAGCGCGGATCCGCGACCACGTGCGCGGCGGCGAGCGCGATGCGCGTGAAGGGCTTCTTCGGGCGCTCGAAGCGCCGCGGGCCGAGCAGGCGGTACGCCTCGAGCGCGCCACCTGCGACCGGCAGCTTGAGGCTCAGGCCCTGAGCTTCGGGAGCTCGATCCATTTCCTCTGCCTCCAGCTCTTCAGTCCCTGCTCGGCGAGTTGCACGCCCTTTGCGCCTTCCAGCAGCCCCCAGCGAAACGGGCCCTCGCCCGCCACGTGCCGGAGAAAGAGCTCCCACTGCGCCTTGAAGGCGTTGTCGGCCGGCTCGTCCGGCACCTCCTTCCATCCCGCGTAGAAATCGATCGGCTGCGCGATGTCGGGATTCCACACGGGCTTGGGGGTGTCGGCGTAGGACTGCACGCGGCAGGCGCGCAGGCCCGCGACCGCGCTGCCCTCGGTGCCGTCCACCTGCAGCGTGAGCAGGTCGTCGCGCCGCACGCGTACAGTCCACGACGAGTTGAAGTGCGCGATCACGCCGCCCGCGAGCTGGAACGTGGCGTAGGCCGCGTCGTCGGCGGTGGCCTTGTAGCGCTTGCCGCGCTCGTCCCAGCGGAACGGGATGTGCGTCGCGCCGAGGCACGACACCGCGCGCACCTCGCCGAACAGGTTGTCCAGCACGTAGCGCCAGTGGCACAGCATGTCGAGGATGATGCCGCCGCCGTCCTGCTTGCGGTAGTTCCACGAGGGCCGCTGCGCCGCGGG
>JAOUIL010000006.1 GCA_029883975.1 Betaproteobacteria bacterium | reverse complement strand
CGAATGGCTGGCGAAATGGGCGCGCCAGGCGCCCGAGCGCGTCTTCCTCGCGGAGCGGCAGGCAGACGCCTGGCGCAAGGTCACCTATGCGCAGGCGCTCGACGCGGCGCGCCGCATCGGCCAGGCCCTGCTCGAGCGCGGCCTCGGCGCCGACAGGCCGCTCGCCATTCTTTCGGACAACAGCGTCGACCACGCGCTGCTCGCGCTCGGCGCGATGCACGCCGGCGTTCCCGTGGCGCCGGTGTCGCCCGCGTACTCGCTCATGTCGAAGGACTTCGCCAAGCTGCGCGCCATTGCGCAGCTGCTGCGGCCGGGCCTGGTATGGGTGGACGACGCACAGAAGTACGGCGCGGCGCTCGCCGCCATCGGCGCCGAGGCGACGCCGCTTGCGCCGCTGCTCGATCGCGCGCCCGGCGCGCGGCTCGACGAGGCCTTCGGACGCGTCTATGCCGACACGGTGGCCAAGATCCTGTTCACCTCCGGCTCCACCGGGCTGCCCAAGGGCGTGATCAACACGCAGCGCATGCTCGTGGCCAACCAGCAGATGATGGCGCAGGTCTGGCCGTTCCTCGAGGACCGCGTGCAGACCCTGGTCGACTGGCTGCCGTGGAACCATACCTTCGGCGGCAATTTCTGCTTCAACATGATGCTGAGGAACGGCGGCGCGCTGCACGTGGACGGCGGCAAGCCGGCGCCGGGCCTGATCGAGACCACCGCGCGCAACCTGAAGGAGGTTTCGCCGACGCTGTACTTCAACGTGCCGCGCGGCTTCGACCTGCTGCTGCCGTTCCTGGAAAAGGACGCGGACCTGCGGCGCAGCTTCTTCCGCCAGCTCGACGTGCTGTTCTACGCGGCGGCGGCGCTGCCGCAGAACCTGTGGGCGCGGCTGGAGGCGATGGCCGTGGCGGAGAAGAACGGCGCGCTGGCCATGATTTCGGCCTGGGGCTCGACCGAGACGGCGCCCTGCGCGGCCACGGTCCACTACCCGATCGAGCGCGCGGGCGTCATCGGGCTGCCCAATCCGGGCTGCGAGCTGAAGCTCGTGCCGGCCGCCGGCAAGCTCGAGGTGCGCGTGCGCGGCCCGAACGTCACGCCCGGCTACTTCCGCCGCGACGATCTGACGCGCGCCGCGTTCGACGCGGAGGGCTTCTACCGCATCGGCGACGCCATGAAGTTCGCCGACCCGGCCGCGCCGGCGAAGGGCCTGGTGTTCGACGGGCGCGTGGCCGAGGACTTCAAGCTGTCCACCGGCACCTGGGTGCACGTGGGCGCGGTGCGCGTCAAGCTGATCGCCGCGGGCAATCCGCTCATCCAGGACGCGGTGATCACCGGGCACGACCGCGACGAGGTGGGCGCGCTCGTCTTCCCGAGCCCTGCGGCGAAGGACCTGCCGCCGGCCGAGCTGCGCGCGCGGATCGCGGCCGCGCTCAACGCGCTCGCCGCCGAGGGCGGCAGCTCCATGCATCCGACGCGCGCCGTGATCACCACCGATCCGCCGTCGATCGACGCCAACGAGATCACCGACAAGGGCTACATCAACCAGCGCGCGGTGCTGGCGCGCCGTGCCGCGCTGGTGGAGAAGCTGCACGCCCGGCAGCCGGACGCCGAGGTGATCACCGCGGCCGGCTGAAACGCCCGCGTTACGGGGTCGCAACCAAACAGGCAGCCGCGCGCAGCGCGACCTGCTCTCGCTCTCGCTCACGCTCATCGATGCCGCCACGCGCGCCGGCCAGGCCGACCTCGCGCGTCACATCGCCAACGAGCGCCTGGTGCACAAGCCGGAAAGCGCCTGGGGACGCCGGCTGGCGGAGCGCGCCGGCGCGCGCAAGCTGCGCCGCGCGGCCTAGGGCGCCATCAGCCGCGGCAGCCACAGCGTGAGCTGTGGAAACGCGGCCAGCAGCCCTACGACGCCCAGCGCGATGGCGATGAAGGGCGCGACCGAGCGGATGATCGCGGCCATGGGAATCTGCGGCGCGGCGCCTTTGGCGACGAACAGCAGCAACCCGAAGGGCGGCGTCGCCAGGCTGATCTCCAGCACCATCAGCATCAGCACGCCGAACCAGACGGCGTCCAGGCCGAGGGTCTCGGCCACCGGCATGAACAGCGGCGCCGTGATCATCATCATGCTCACCTGGTCCATGAAGCAGCCCAGCACCAGCAGGATGCCGAGCATGCCGAGCAGCACCCACATCGGCGACAGGCCCGCGCCGGTGACCAGCTCCGACAGGCCGGTGGACGCCTGGGTGAACGCGAGGATCTGCGAGAAGGTGATCGAGCCGCAGATGATGAACAGCGTCATCACCGTGAGGCGCAGCGTCTCGCGCAGCGCCACGCGGAACGCCGCCCCGGTCAGGCGTCCGTAGGCCGCAGCCGCAGCCACGGAGGCCGCGGCGCCGAGCGCCGCGGACTCGGTCGGCGTAGCGACGCCGCCGATGATGCTTCCCACGACCACCACGAAGATGCTCATCAGCGGCAGCACGTACTTCACCGCGGGCATGAGGCGCTCGCGCCAGGAAAGCCGCGCCACCTCGTAGGCCGGCGCGAGCGACGGGTCGAGCCGGCAGCGCAGCACGATATAGGCGAAGAACACCCCGGCGAGGATGAACGCGGGCACGATCGAGGCGATGAGCAGCTCGCCGATCGGGATGCGCGCCACCGAGCCCAGCAGGACTGCGAGCGCCGAGGGCGGGATGAGCATGGCCAGCCCGCCCACGGCGATGATCGGGCCGACGGCGATCGAGGGGTGGTAGCCGCGCCGAGTCATCTCGGGCAGCAGCGTCGCGGAGAGCATCGCCGTGTTGGCGATGGTCGAGCCCGAGAGCGACGAGAAGACCGTGCCGCCGGCGATCGCCACGAGCGACAGCCGCCCGGGCACGCGCGCGATCAGCTTGTCCACGGCGTCGATGGCGCGCCCGGCCACGCCGGTGTGGAACATCACCTCGCCCATGAGGATGAACAGCGGGATCGGCAGCAGCGCGAAGCTCTGCACCGACTCGGCGGCGTTGCGCACCAGCTGCATGACGCCGATCTCGCCGCCCATGAAGATCCAGGCGCCGACGAGGTTCGCGGCGAAGAAGGCGAACACCACGGGCAGGCCGAGCGCCATGAAGGCGAGCAGCATCCCGAGGAGCAGCGCGAGGACCTCGTACCAGTCCATCTAGGGAGCGCGCGCGCCGAGCAGCCAGCGCAGGTACACCGCGAGCAGGATCAGGAACACGGGCGGCAGGCCCGCGTACACCAGCCACTCCGGGAACACGAAGCTCTTGTGCACCATGGTGCCCGCGGCGTACGAGCGCCACAGCACGCGGCAGGCGAAGACCAGCAGCAGCAGGCACACGAGCGCGCCGAGCGCGTCGGCGACCCGGCGCGCCGCCGCGCGCGCGCGCGCCGGGAGCCACTCGACCACCAGCTCGATGGCGATGTGGCCGCGCTCGCGCAGCACCCAGGGCGCGCCGAGGAAGGTGATCGCGTACAGCGCGTACTCGGAGGCTTCCAGCCCCCAGGCGAGCGAGAACCAGCGCAGGTAGCGCGCCGCGACGTCCACCAGGACGAGGACGACGAGCGCGCACAGCAGCGCGGCGGCGACGACCGCCAGCGCGTCGATCAGCAGGTCGAGCCGGGTCCGGCTACCGGCCACTCAGCAGCGGCCGCACCTTGTGCACGAACTCCGGATCCCCCTTGGTCAGCACTTCCCAGTACAGCTCTTCGGCCTGGCGCGCGAAGCCCGCGCCGAGGTCCACGTACTTGATGCCCGCCTCGTCCTGCGCGCGCTGCTGCTTGCCGCTTTCCGCCTCGCGCCACTGGGGCCACTGCGTCTCGGCCCAGAGCGCGACATCGGTCATGCAGCGGCGTTGCGCCTCCTCCAGTCCCTTCCACTTGTCGAGATTGACGAGGATCGCGACCGCGGCGCTGATGAAGCCCGGCCCGTGGCGGTACTTGGTGTATTTGTGCCAGCCGAAGTCGGCGATGCCCCACAGCGGCCAGCCGTAGCCGTCCACGGTGCTGCGCTCGAGCGCCGTGTGCACTTCGGGCGGCGCCATGCGCACCGGGATCGCGCCGAGCGACTTGAAGAACGCGTCGTAGACCGGCGTCGAGCGCAGCCGCAGGTCGTCGAAGCGGCCGTCCTTGCCGGGCTTCGAGGTGTAGATGTGGAAGCGCACGCCGTTCATCAGGTGCGTGAGGTACCAGGCGTTGAGCTTCGTGTTGTGCTGGGCGTTGATCAGCGCCCAGGCGCCGTTCGCGCGCTGCTCGGCGGACTCGTTGCGCGCCACGCTGATCACGTCGCCCTCGGGCATCGCGCCGACGTAGTAATTGGGCGGGCCGTAGTGCATGTCGACCACGCCGTTCTTCAGCGCGTTCCACTGCTCGAGCGACTTGATGGCCTCGGGCCCGACGACGCTGATGGAGACCTTGCCGGCGCACTGCCGGTTCACCTGCTCGACGAAGCGGCCGAACTGCTGCACGTACACCGACTTCACCGGCAGGAAAGCGGCGGCCTTGAGCTTCGCCTCCTGGGCGAGCGCGAGTGGCGCGGCGGCGAGCAGGATTGCACCCAGCGCGACTGCAACTTGTCTTTTCATGGATTCTTTCCCTCCTTGGGATGCTGCGCGCCGAGTCTATCGGCCGCCCCCGGCGGCGGCAAGAGCTTCAGGTGCGCGAACAGCGCGACGAAGCGCCCGATCAGCTCGCGCTGGTAGGCCGCCATGTCGCGCCCGCGCCAGTCGGCCAGCCCCTCGCCCTCGCGCGCGCCGTGCTTGCCCTCGCGCATCAGGCGCTCGACGATCGCCGGCGGCTCGTAGCGCGGCGCATCGAGCGCCCTGGCCATCGAGCGCGAGGCGTAATAGAGGATGTCGAGCCCGCCGTAGTCGATGAACTCGCACATGCCCATCGCCGTGTAGCGCGGCCCGAAGCCGGCGCGCACCGCGCGGTCGATGTCTGCGGGCGTCGCCACGCCCTCCTCGACGAGGCGCGCCGCCTCGTTCATGGCCGCCGCCTGCAGGCGCGGCACGATGAAACCGGGCGAAGGCGCGCAGCGCACCACCACCTTGCCCGCGGACTCGAGCAGCGCCTTCACGGCCGCGAACGTGCGCTCCGCGGTCGCCTTGGCCGGGCTCACCTCGACCAGCGGAATCAGGTAGGCGGGATTGAGGAAGTGCGCGTTGAGGAAACGCTCGGGACGCGTGACCAGCCCGGCGAGCGCGTCGGCGAGCATCGAGGAGGTGGTCGAGGCGACGATCGCCTCCGGGCGCAGGTGCGCGCAGAGGCGCGCGAAGGCGTCGCGCTTCGCCTCCAGCGTCTCGGTCACGCCCTCGAAGACGACGTCGGCCGCGCGCAGCACCGCCGGCGCCTCCTGCACCGGGAACACGCGGATGCGGCCGAGCACCGTCCGGCGCTGGCCTTCGTCGAGCACGCCCAGGTCGCGCAGCAGCGCGAGATTGGCGCCGATCTCGTCGGTCACGGCGGCGCGCAGCTTTGCGCCCTCCTCGTCCGCGCGCGCCTTGAAGTCGAGGATGTCCACGCGATAGCCCGCGTAGGCGAACACGTGGCCGATGCCGCGCCCCATGCGCCCCGCGCCCAGCGCGACGATGCGCGTCACCGGCCTTCCCGCAGCAGGCGGCGCAGGTCTTCGCGCGAGCACTGCGACAGCCCGAGGCCTTCCAGCGTGCGCGCGCCCTTGCGCAGGTCGCGCCCGAGCACCGCGCCGCCGAGCGCGAGAAGTCCGCGCGCCACCGGGCAGGGGACGCCCGTCCATTCGCACACCGAGACGAGGAACGCGAGTCCCATCTCCACGTCCTCGCGCATGTAGCGGTGCTCGGTGAGCACGATCCTTTCCTTCCAGTCTCCCGATTCGGTCAGCTTCTGGTGCACGCGCCGGCCGTACATCCATTCGTCGCCATCGGCGCGGTAATGGTCCGCGAGCGGGAAATGCGGGGGCGCGTAGCCGAGCGCCTCTCGTGCCGCGATGCGCTCGGCGTCCAGCGCGTCGGTGACGCGACGGATCGAGGGCTGCGTACCCTCCTTGTGGATGTCCCAGCGCTCGAAGTGCTCGAGCGGGCCGGCGTTCATGAGGATGAGCGGCGGGTGGAGCACGGGCCCGGCGTTCATGAGCGCCGCCGAGAGCGCGTCCTCCACCGGCTCGACCGCGGGGAAGGCGCGCTGCAGCACGGCGAACGCCACGTCGTGCATGCGCGCCGGGTAGACGCCGGTGGGCAGGCGCGTAGCGCGTGCAGTGATCGCGGCAGTGCCGGGTCCGTGCTTGCGCGTGAGCCAGGGCAGCGTGCCGGTCTCGGCCACGGCGCAGCGCGTGCGCATCGCCTCACGCATCGCATATGCGCCGAACGTGCCCGGCGCGAGGAATACCACCTGCCCGTCGGCGAGGTGCGACGCGAGGCGCCGCGCATTGTCCGGCTGCGTGAAGGCGGGGTCGGGAAGGAAGACGAGCTCGGCGTCGCGCACCGCCTCGCCGACATCCGCGCACACCCGCGCCAGCCGGATCGGGCGGATACCCGCGGCATCCTCGAGGTTGATGACCGCGTGCAGCGCCGCCGCGTCGCGCCGCCAGTGGCGCACCTCGTGCCCCTTCTCCGTGAGGTCGGCGGCCGCCGCGAACGCGCCGTTGCCGCCGCCCAGAACCGCGATTCGCATCTGGTAATCTTAGCCGTATGGAGCGCTCCTTCAAGGAAGAGGTCGAGAAGCTCAAGCTCGGCGAAGGCGCGGTGTTCCACGGCGAGGGCATCCTCGCGGTTACCAAGGCGCTGCTGCAATCGGGCGTGTCCTACGTTGGCGGCTACCAGGGCGCGCCGGTGTCGCACATGATGGACGTGCTGAACGACGCGCGCGACATCCTCGACGAGCTCGGCGTGCACGTGGAGACCAACGCCTCGGAAGCCGGCGCGGCGGCCATGCTCGGCGCCTCGATCAACTACCCGTTGCGCGGCGCGGTCACCTTCAAGTCCACGGTCGGCACGAACGTCGCGTCGGATGCGCTCTCCAACCTCGCCTCGGCGGGCGTGAAGGGCGGCGCGCTCGTCGTGCTCGGCGAGGACTACGGCGAAGGCGCGTCGATCATCCAGGAGCGCAGCCATGCCTTCGCCATGAAGTCGCAGATGTGGCTGCTCGATCCGCGCCCCAGCCTGCCGAAGATCGTCGAGATGGTCGAGAAGGGCTTCGAGCTGTCGGAAGCCTCGAGCACGCCGGTCCTGCTCGAGCTGCGCATCCGCGCCTGCCACGTGCAAGGCAGCTTCGTGACGCGCGCCAACCGCGCGGCGCGCTACTCGCGCCGCAGCGTGCTGGAGAACCCGGACTTCGATTTCGGCCGCATCAGCCTGCCGCCCGCCACCTACGCGCAGGAAAAGCACAAGATCGAGGTGCGCTGGCCGGCCGCCGTGCGCTTCATCCGCGAGCACGCGCTGAACGAGGTCTTCCCGGGCGAGCGCGACGACGTCGGCATCCTCTGCCAGGGCGGCATGTACAACGCCGTCATCCGCGCGCTGCAGCAGCTCGGGCTCGCGGACCCGTTCGGTGCCGCGCGCATTCCCATCTACTGCATGAACGTGACCTACCCGCTGGTGCCGGAGGAGATCGTCGCTTTCTGCGCCGGCAAGCGCGAGGTGCTGGTCGTCGAGGAAGGCCAGCCCGCGTACCTGGAGGACGCGATCCTCGCCACGCTGCGCCGCCACGAGGTCAACGGCGTCAAGGTGCTCGGCAAGGGCGTGCTGCCGATGGCGGGCGAGTACACCGGCGAGGTCATGCTCGCCGGCGTGGCGAAGTTTCTCGGCGCCGAGGCGCGGCTCGCGGAGCTGGTCGCGCCCAAGCAGAAGGCCGCCGCGCTCCTCGGCGAGCCCCTGCCGACGCGCCCGCCGGGCTTCTGCGTCGGCTGCCCGGAGCGCCCGGTGTTCGCGGCGATGAAGCTGGTGGAGAAAGACCTGGGCAAGTACCACGTGTCGGCGGACATCGGCTGCCACACGTTCTCTACGCTGCCGCCCTTCAACATCGGCCACACCGTGCTCGGCTATGGCCTGGGGCTGGCGTCGAACTCCGCGGTCAACCCGATGTTCGGCCGGCGCTCGGTCACCATCATGGGCGACGGCGGTTTCTGGCACAACGGGCTCACCTCGGGGGTGGCGAACGCCGTGTTCAACAAGGACGACGGCATCCTCGTCATCATGAAGAACGGCTACAGCTCCGCCACCGGCACGCAGGAGCTGCCCTCGAGTCCGCAGCACAGCGCGCACAAGGCGCCCGACATGTCCATCGAGCGCGCGCTGCGGGGCCTGGGCGTCGGCTGGATGCGCACGGTGCACACCTACCACGTCGGCGAGATGAAGAAGACGCTCACGGACGCGATGACCACGGATTACCACGCGCTCAAGGTGATCATCGCCGACGGCGAATGCCAGCTCGAGCGGCAGCGCAAGCTCAGGCCGCAGGTCGCCGCGGCGCTCGCCAGGGGCGAGCGCACGGTGCGCGTGAAGTACGGCGTGGACGAGGACACCTGCACGGGCGACCACTCCTGCATCCGCCTCTCCGGCTGTCCGACACTGACCGTCAAGGACAACCCCGATCCGCTGCGCCGCGATCCGGTGGCCACCGTGATCGACGGGTGCGTCGGCTGCGGCCTGTGCGGCGAGAACGCGCACGCGGCGACGCTGTGCCCGTCCTTCTACCGCGCCGAGGTGATCCAGAACCCGACCCTGCTCGACCGCGCGCTGCACGGCCTGCGCGGCCTGTTCGTTCCAGCCTGACATGGAGCGCGCCTTCGCGGCCGAGATCGAGAGCCTGAAGCTGGGCGACGGCGCGGTGTTCCGCGGCGAAGGCATCCTCGCCGTCACCAAGGCGCTGCTGCAGTCGGGCGTGTCCTACGTCGGCGGCTACCAGGGGGCGCCGGTCTCGCACCTGCTGGACGTCATGGTGCAGGCGCGCGACTACATGGACGAGCTCGGCGTGCACGTCGAGGCCTGCACCAACGAGGCCTCCGCCGCCGCCATGCTCGGCGCTTCCATCGCCTACCCGGTGCGCGGCGCGGTGACCTGGAAATCCATCGTCGGCACCAACGTCGCCGCCGACGCGCTTTCCTACCTTTCCACGGCGGGCGTGATGGGCGGCGCGCTGATCATCGCCGGCGAGGACTACGGCGAGGGCGCGAGCGTGGCGCTCGAGCGCACGCACGCCTACGCGCTCAAGTCGCAGCTGTGGATGCTCGACCCGCGCCCGGACCTGCCGACCATCGTGCGCATGGTGGAAAAGGGCTTCGAGCTCTCCGAAGCCTCCAGTACGCCGGTGATCGTGGACCTGCGTATCCGCGCCTGCCATGTGCAGGGCGAGTTCGCGGCGCGCGCCAACCGCGCGGCGGCCCTTTCCACGCGCCATCGCGGCGCCCCGGCGGGCTTCGACTACGAGCGCCTGTCGCACCCGCCGGCCACCTTCCGGCAGGAAAAGCACAAGATCGAAGTGCGCCTGCCCGCGGCCCGGCGCTTCATCGCCGAGCAGAAGCTCAACGAGTCCTTCCCCGGCGATCTGGAGGGCGTGGGCATCATCGTGCAGGGCGGCTTGTACAACACCCTGCAACGCGCGCTACATCTGCTGGGGCTGGCAAACGCCTTCGGCGAGAGCCGCGTGCCGATCCTCGCGCTGAACGTCGTCTATCCGCTGGTGCCGGAGGAAATCACGTCCTACTGTGCCGGCAAGCGCGCGGTGCTGTTGCTGGAGGAAGGGCAGCCCGAGTTCATCGAGCAGGATATCGCCACCACGCTGCGCAGGAGCGACGTGCAGGCGAGGCTGCACGGCAAGGACCTGATGGCCATGGCGGGCGAATATTCCGCCGAGCTGATGGTGCAGGGGCTGCGGAGATTCCTCGGCGAGCACGAGCCGCGGCTGGATCTCGGCGGCGGCGCCCGCTGGCTGGAGAGCGTCGACGGCGTCCGCAAGCGGGCAGCGGCGCTCCTCGGCGCGCCGCTGCCCGCGCGCCCGCCCAACTTCTGCATCGGCTGCCCGGAGCGGCCGGTGTTCGCCGCGCTCAAGATCGCGGAGAAGAAGACCGGCCGCCCGCATATCTCGGGCGACATCGGCTGCCATGCCTTCGCCACGTTCGAGCCCTTCTCCATGGGCAACTCGATCCTCGGCTACGGCATGAGCCTCGCGTCCGCCGCCGCGGTGGGACCCATGATGGCGAAGCGCCCGCTGGCGGTGATGGGCGACGGCGGCTTCTGGCACAACGGCCTGCTCTCCGGCGTCGCCTCGAGCCTGCTCAACAAGGGCGACGCGGTGCTGCTGGTGATGAAGAACGGCTATGCCTCGGCGACCGGCACGCAGGAGCTGATCTCCTCGCCGCCGAAGGACGCGCGCGACGCGAGCGGCAGGAGCGCGGTGCACGCCGACCGCACGATCGAGAACGCGCTCGCGGGCCTGGGCGTGAAGTGGGTGAAGACGGTGCACACCTACCACGTCGCCGAGATGCAGAAGACGCTCAGCGAAGCGCTCACCACCGAGGAGGGCGGCCTCAAGGTGATCGTGGCGGAAGGCGAATGCCAGCTCGAGCGCCAGCGGCGCGCGAAGCCCGAGGTCGCGAGGCGCCTCGCCGCAGGCGAGCGCGTGCTGCGCGTGAAGTACGGCGTGGACGAGGACACTTGCACGGGCGACCACTCCTGCATCCGCCTCTCCGGCTGTCCCACGCTCACGGTCAAGGACAACCCCGATCCCTTGCGCCGCGACCCCGTGGCCACCGTGATCGAGGGTTGCGTCGGCTGCGGCCTGTGCGGCGAGAACGCGCACGCGGCGACGCTGTGCCCGTCGTTCTATCGCGCCGAGGTGGTGCAGAACCCGTCGATGCTCGATCGCGCAGTCGCCCGCCTGCGCGCACTGGTCGTGCCCGCATGAACCTGCCGGACCGCTCCCTGACCGTGCTCATCGCCGCGCTCGGCGGCGAGGGGGGCGGCGTGATGGCGGACTGGCTGATGCAGGCGGCCACGGCCCGCGGCTATCCCGCGCAGGCCACCTCGATCCCCGGCGTCGCGCAGCGCACCGGCGCCACCACGTACTACCTCGAGATCTACCCGGTGCGGCGCGAATCGCTGGGCCGGCGCGAGCCCGTGATGTCGCTCACGCCCAGCCCCGGCAACGTGGACGTGATGGTCGCTTCGGAGCTTCTCGAGGCGGGCCGCGCCCTGCAGAACGGTTACGTCACCCCCGACCGCACCACGCTGATCGCCTCGACGCACCGCATCTACGCCACGGCAGAGAAGATGCAGATGGCCGACGGACGCTTTCCCGAGGAGCGCGTGCTCGACGCGGCGCGGCAACTCGCGAAGCACGCCGTGCTGTTCGACATGCGCCAGCTCGCGCAGCAGCACGGCACGGTCATCAACGCGGTGCTGTTCGGCGCGATGGCGGGCGCGGGCGTGCTGCCGCTGCCGCGCGAAGCCTGCGAGGCCGCGATACGCCGCTCGGGCCGCGGCGCGGAGGCCAGCCTGCGCGGCTTCGCCGCGGGGTTCGAGATCGCCGCGGGCGAGCGCGCGGCGCCCGCGCCGGCCGCCCGCGCACTGCCACCCGCGACGCGCGAGATCATCGACCTCGGCGCCGCGCGCCTGCGCGACTACCAGGGCGAGGCTTATGCGCAGCTCTTTCTCGCGCGCGTCGCCTCGATGGGCGATGTCGGCGCGGAACTGGTCGGCGAAACCGCCCGCGCGCTCGCGCTGTGGATGAGCTATGAGGACATCATCCGCGTCGCCGACCTGAAGACCCGGCCCGCGCGCTTCGCGCGCGTGCGGCGCGAGGCCGGCGCCGGGGACGACGAGCCACTGCACGTCATCGATCACCTCAAGCCCGGGGTGGAGGAGCTCGCGTCGCTCCTGCCGCCGTTCCTCGGGCGGCGCCTGCAGTCCTGGGCGGAGCGCAACGGCAAGCTCGACGCGTACAACGTCGGCATGCGCGTGAAGACCTCCGGCGTCTTCGGCTATCTGCTGGTGCGATCGCTGGCGTGGCTGAAGCCCTGGCGGCCGAGCAGCTACCGCTACGCCGAAGAGCAGGCGCTGATCGAACGCTGGCTGGCGGCCGTGCGCGCGGCCGCGGCGCGCCATCCGCCGCTCGCGCTGGAGATCGCGGCCTGCGCCGGCCTGCTCAAGGGCTACGGCGAGACGCATCGCAGAGGCAAGGCGAATTTCCTCGCCATCCTGGATGCGTTGGTGGAGAACCCGGCTACCGCGGATCCGGCGGCACAGGCGGAGGCGATCCGCAAGGCGCGCGCGGCGGCGCTCGCGGATCCGGAGCAGCGCGCGCTGGAGCGCACGCTCGGCCGCCCCGTGACCTGGCTGCGGACGGAGAAGACCCGCTAGAATTCCGGGTTCATGACCGATCCGGCTTTTCTCAGCCGCGAGTACAACAACCGCGCCCTGTTTCCGGACCATGCGCGGCACTTCGCGCGCTGGGCGGACACCTCGACGCGGGCGCGCTCGACCATGGCGTGCTATCTCGACCGCGCCTACGGCTCCTCGCCGGGCGAGACCCTGGACATCTTCCCCTCGCGCAAGGGTGACGGCTCCGCCCTGATGTTCATCCACGGCGGCTACTGGCGCTCGCTCGACAAGCGCGACTTTTCGTTCCTCGCGCCCGCGTGGGTGGACGCGGGCGTCTCGCTGGTGGTGGTCAACTACGACCTGTGCCCCAAGGTGGGGATCGAGCGCATCGTGCAGCAGATGCTGGCGGCCTCGGTCTGGCTGTACCGCCACGCGGAGCAGTACGGCATGGACGAGGACCGGATCTTCGCGAGCGGGCACTCGGCCGGCGGCCATCTGGCGGCCATGCTGCTCGCCGCGCTCTGGCCGGTGATGGACCGGTCGCTGCCGCGCAACCTCGTCAAGGGCGCGCTCGCGGTGAGCGGGGTGTACGACCTGCGCCCGCTCGTGCAGGTGGACTGGCTGCAGGGCGACCTGCGGCTGGACGAGGCGACGGCGCTCAAGCTCTCTCCGGCGTTCCTGCCGCCCGCGACGCGCGCGCCGCTCGCGCTCGCCGTCGGCGGGCTGGAGAGCTCGGAGTTCAAGCGGCAGAACGCGCTGCTCGCGCAGCGCTGGAAGTCCGTGCTGGCGCGCGACGTGCCGATGCCGGGCAAGGACCATTTCACGGTCGTCGACGGGCTGGGCGACCCGGCGAGCGCGCTGTTCGCGGCCACGCGCCGCCTGATGGGGCTCGACCAATGAAGGAGTCCCTCTCCCCGGGACGCTACATCGACAGCGACCATCCCGACGTCATCGCCTTCGCGCGCAAGCACGCCGAGGGCGCGACCGACGTCGAGCGCGCGGTGTCGCTGTACTACGCGGTGCGCGACGCCATCCGCTACAACCCGTTCCTCGACTTCTCACGGGACGACAGCTACCGCGGCAGCGTGTGCCTGCGGACGGGCGAGGGCTTCTGCATCGGCAAGGCGGCGCTGCTCGCGGCTTGCGCGCGCGCCGCGGGCATTGCCGCGCGCGTCGGCTTCGCCGACGTGAAGAACCACCTGACCACGCCGCGGCTCGCCGAGCACATGGGCGGTACCGACCTGTTCATCTACCACGGCTTTACCGAGCTGTGGCTGGAAGGCAAGTGGGTGAAGGCCACGCCCGCGTTCAACCTCGAGCTGTGCCGCAAGTTCCGCGTCAAGCCGCTCGAGTTCGACGGCCGCCAGGACTCGATCTTCCATCCGTTCGACGCCGACGAGCGGCGCCACATGGAGTACGTGCGCGACCGCGGCTCCTTCGCGGACGTGCCGGCGGAGGAGATCCAGCGCGCGTTTCGCGAGGCCTACCCGGGCCTCTACCGGCTCGGCGAGGCAGCCGCGAAGGAATCGTTCGCGCCGAGCGCGGGCTAGCCGCTCCAGACCTCGCGCGCGGTCTCGACCACCAGGCGGATCTTCGCCGCCTGCGCCTCCACGGCGAGCACGTTGCCGTGCACGGTGCTGGAAAAGCCGCACTGCGGTGAGAGGCAAAGCTGCTCGAGCGGCACGTACTTCGCGGCCTCGGCGATGCGCTTCTTCAGCTCGTCCTTGGACTCCAGGCTGCCGAGCTTGGTCGTCACCAGGCCCAGCACCACGATCTTGCCCTTGGGCACGAAGCGCAATGGCGAGAAGTTGCCCGAGCGCGCATCGTCGTACTCGAGGAAATAGCAGTCCACGTTCAGTTCGTTGAACAGCACCTCGGCCACCGGCTCGTAGCCGCCTTCGGCAGCCCATGCGCTCTGGAAATTCCCCCGGCACAGGTGCACGCCCACCGTCATGTCCGCGGGCTTGCCCTCGATCGCCGCATTGATGAGGCGCGCATAGCGCCGAGGCAGCTCGTTCGGGTCGTCGCCGCGCTGCTTCGCGCCCTCGCGCATCTTCGGGTCACACAGGTAGGCGAGGTTCGTGTCGTCAAGCTGCAGGTAGCGGCAACCGGCGTCAGCGAGCTGCTGGATCTCCTCGCGATAGCAGCGCGCTACGTCCGCGTAGAAGCCCTCCATGTCCGGGTAGGCCTCGCGGCTGATCGCGCCGCGTCCGCCGCGAAAGTGCAGCATGGTGGGCGACGGGATCGTCACCTTGGGCGTGCGGCCGGTGAGCGACCTGAGGAACTTGAAGTCCTCGAGCTGGATGGGCTTTGCGTGCCTGAGCTTGCTGGTCACGTGCATCACCGGCGGCGCGAAGTCGACGTCGCCCGCGGCGCCGTGGAACTTGACCTGGATGCCGCCCTTCACCTCGACGCCTTCCAGCTGCTCCAGGAAATCGACGTGAAAGTAGGTGCGCCGGTACTCGCCGTCCGTGATGCCCTGCAGGCCCCAGTCCTCCTGCAGCTTGACGATGTCGCGGATCGCCCTGTCCTCGACCGCGCGCAGCTGGGCGCGGCTGATCTCGCCCTTCTTGAAGTGCCGGTCGCGCGCCTCGAGCAGTTCTTTCGGGCGCAGGAAGCTGCCGACGTGGTCGGCGCGGAAGGGTGGCCGGGTTCGCTTCGTCATAGGCCAGCGAGAATAGCGCATCTCGGCGGCCGCTCGCACCGGTAAACTCGGCCCGATGCGCGCGCTGCTGGAGGAGAGCTTCCGCGCGGCCGTGTCGGCCGCCGATCCGCTGCTGATCCTGCCCGCGCACCTGCCGCCGCCGCCGCGCGGACGCACGTTCGTGGCCGCAGCAGGCAAGGCGGCGGCCTCCATGGCGCTGGCCGTGGAGCGGCACTGGCCGCGCGCAGCGCCGCTGGACGGTCTCGCCATCACGCGCTACGCGCACGGCCTGCCCACCGAGCGCATCCGCGTGATCGAGGCGGGCCATCCGGTGCCCGACACGGCGGGCGAAGGCGCGGCGCGCACGCTGCTGGCAGAGGTGCGCAAGCTCGGGCCGGACGACCTGCTGCTCGCGCTCGTGTCCGGGGGCGGCTCGAGCCTGCTGTCGCTGCCGGCACCCGGCGTGCCCATGGAAGGCCTGAAGGCGATGACGCGCGCGCTCCTGCGCTGCGGCGCGCCGATCCAGGAGATGAATACGGTGCGCAAGCACCTCTCGGCGATCCAGGGCGGGCGCCTCGCCGCGGCCTGCCGCGCGCCAGTGCTGGCGCTCGTCATCTCGGACGTCACCGGCGATGACCCCACGCACATTGCCTCCGGCCCGTGCGCGCCGGACCCGACGACGGTCGCCGACGCGCGCGCGGTTCTGGAGAAGTACGGGATCGCCGCGCCCGGGGAGTTCTCCGAGACGCCGAAACCGGGCGATCCGCTGTTCGCGCGCGTGGAGAACCGCGTGATCGCCACCGCGCGCCAGTCGCTGGAGGCGGCGGCAGCCGTCTTCGCCGCGCGCGGCTACCCGCCCACAATTTTCGGCGACGACATCATGGGCGAGGCGCGCGAGGTGGCGAGGGACATGGCCGCGCAGGCGCGGGCAGCGCGCAGGCCGTGCGTACTGATCTCCGGCGGCGAGTGCACGGTCACGGTGCGCGGCCAAGGCGGCCGCGGCGGGCGCTGCGCGGAGTTCCTGCTCGCGCTCGCCATCGCGCTGGAGGGCGTGCCGGGCGCGCACGCCATCGCCGCGGACACCGACGGCATCGACGGCTCGGAGGACAATGCCGGCGCGCTGATGGCGCCGGACACGCTTGCGCGCGCGCGGACGCGCCGCATCGAGCCGCAGGCGATGCTGGAAGCAAACGACAGCTACGGGTTCTTTGGCGCATTGGGCGACCTGCTCGTCACCGGCCCGACGCGCACCAACGTCAATGACTACCGCGCGATCCTGCTCGAGCAGGTGACGCCATGAGCGTTGCCCGACTGGCGGCAGCCCTGCTGGCGCTTGCGCTCGGCGCCTGCGCGACGCTGCCGCCCCCGCCCGCGCATCCGCCGCGCGCGGTGCCGCTCGCGCCCGCGCCGAAGTCGGAGCAGCCGGTGATCGCATTCGTGCTGGGCGGCGGCGGCGCGCGCGGCTTCGCACACATCGGCGCGCTCAAGGTGCTCGATGAAGCCGGCGTCCGCGCCGACCTGGTCGTCGGCGCGAGCGCGGGCAGCATCATCGGCGCGCTCTACGCGGGCGGCATCCGCAACGACGCGCTGGTGCAGGCCGCCCTTGCCGTGCAGCGCGAGGAGGTGCTCGACTTCGTCTTCCCGAACCGCGGCTTCATCGACGGCGAGCGCCTGCAGGAGTACGTCAACCGCGAGCTGCACGGGCGCCTGATCGAGGAGCTCGACATGCCACTGCTCGTGGTGGCGACCGACCTCGCCTCCGGCGAACGCGTCGTGTTCAACCGCGGCGACGCCGGCATGGCGGTGCGCGCGTCTTGCAGCGTGCCGGCCGTCTTCCAGCCGACACCGATCGAGGGACGCGAGTACGTGGACGGCGGACTGACGGGCCCCGTCCCGGTGAAAGTCGCGCGCCAGATGGGCGCGGACGTCGTCATCGCCATCGACGTGTCGCGCCACCCCGACGAGCGCCGTGACCTGGGCAGCACGGCCGCGCTGCTGACGCAGACCGTTCTCATCATGGAGCGTGCGCTCGCCCGCGAGGAGGAAAAGCTCGCCGACGTCGTCGTGCGCCCGGACCTCGAGAAGGTCTCCGCCTCCGACCTCGCGGCGCGCAGCGAGGTCATCCGCGCCGGCGAGGAGGCCGCGCGCGCCGCGCTTGCCGAGGTGCGCCGCGCGATCGCGACCGCGACGCCCGTCGCCGCACCCGCGCGCTAGGCGCGCGGCTCGGCGGGATCCTCCGGCGTCTGGACGTCCCTCGGCGGTTCAGTGGGCGCCTTGCCCTGGCGGATCACCCAGACGATGGCCAGCACCGTCAGGGTGACGTTGGCGGCGATGCCGACGATCCAGAACCAGCTCATGGCGCGGAGCATGCCGCGCTCCGGCGCAAAACAAAAGTCCGGGGTTGTCCCGGCCTCTTGCGGCGCAGTGCGAGCGGCTTGGCCTTACGCCGCCTTTTCCTCCGCGGGCTTCTTCTCCGCCGCCTTGGGCTCCGGGCGGTCCATGAGCGTCACCAGCGCCATCGGCGCGTTGTCGCCTTTGCGCAGCCCGCTCTTCAGGATGCGCAGGTAGCCGCCGTTCCTCTTGGCGTAGCGCGGCCCGAGCTCGTCGAACAGCTTCCCCACGATGCCCCGGTCGCGCAGCCGGTCGAACGCGAGGCGCCGGTTGGCAAGCGAGGGCGCCTTGCCGAGCGTGATCATCGGCTCGACGACGCGGCGCAGCTCCTTCGCCTTGGGCAGCGTGGTCTTGATTTCCTCGTGGCGCAGGAGCGACACCATCATGTTGCGCAGCATCGCGAGCCGGTGGCTCGAGGTGCGATTCAGCTTGCGCAGGCCCAGTCCGTGGCGCATGGCGACCTCTTCTTAGCGGTGATGCTCGAGACCGGCCGGCGGCCAGTTCTCCAGCTTCATGCCCAGGGTCAGGCCGCGCGAGGCGAGCACTTCCTTGATCTCGTTGAGCGACTTGCGGCCGAGGTTCGGCGTCTTCAGCAGCTCGGTCTCGCTCCGCTGGATCAGGTCGCCGATGTAGTAGATGTTCTCGGCCTTCAGGCAGTTGGCCGAGCGCACCGTGAGCTCGAGGTCGTCCACCGGCCGCAGCAGGATCGGGTCGACCGTGGGCGACTTGGGCGCCTCGGTGGGCAGCGCGGTGCCTTCCAGCTGCGCGAACACCGAGAGCTGGTCGACCAGCACGCGCGCCGCGTAGCGGATCGCCTCCTCGGGCTCGATCGAGCCGTTGGTCTCGATATCCATGATCAGCTTGTCGAGGTCGGTGCGCTGCTCGACGCGCGCCGATTCCACCGCGTACGACACGCGGCGCACCGGGCTGAAGGAGGCATCGAGGATGATGCGGCCGATGCCCTTGGTCTCCTCGGGCAGGAAGCGCATGTTGCCCGGCACGTAGCCGCGGCCCGACTCGACCTTGATCTGCATCTCCAGCGCGCCGTTCGCCGACAGGTGGGCGATGATGTGCTCGGGGTTGACGAGCTCGACGTCGTGCGAGGGCTCGATGTCCGCCGCGGTCACGGGCCCCTCGCCCTTCTTCTTCAGACTGAGGATCGCCTCCTGGCGGTTATGCAGCCGGAACACGATGCCCTTGAGGTTGAGCAGGATGTCGACCACGTCCTCGCGCACGCCGTCCAGGGTCGAGTACTCGTGGACGACCCCAGCGATTTGCACTTCGGTGGGCGCGCAGCCCGGCATGGAGGACAGCAGCACGCGGCGCAGGGCGTTGCCGAGGGTGTGGCCGTAGCCGCGCTCGAAAGGCTCCATGGTGACCTTGGCGTGCGACGGAGACAGGTTCTGCACATCGACGATGCGCGGCTTGAGGAATCCGGATTGCGGCATGTTGGTGATTTCCCGTTACTTCGAATAAAGCTCGATGATGAGGCTCTCGTTGACCGTGGACGGCAGGTCAGTGCGCGCGGGCAGCGACTTGAAGGTTCCCTTGAGCGCCTTGGCGTCCACCTCCAGCCACTCGGGGACGCCGCGGCTCTCGGCGGCCTCGCTCGCGGCCTTGATGCGTAGCTGCTCCTTCGCCTTGCCCGCCACTTCGACGACGTCGCCCGGGCGCACCAGGTAGGAGGGGATGTTGACGCGCTTGCCGTTCACGAGAATGCCGTTGTGGCGCACGACCTGGCGCGCCTCGGTGCGCGAGGCGCCGAATCCCATGCGGTAGGCGACGTTGTCCAGCCGCGTCTCCAGCAGCTGCAGCAGGCGCTCGCCGGTCACGCCCTTGGAGCGCGCGGCTTCCGCGTACGTCTTGCGGAACTGCCGCTCGAGCACGCCGTAGGTGCGGCGCAGCTTCTGCTTCTCGCGCAACTGCTTGCCGTAGTCGGACATGCGGCTGCCGCTCTTCTGCCCGTGCTGGCCCGGGGCGTAGCCGCGCCGTTCCACGGCGCAGCGGTCGGTAAAGCATTTCTCGCCCTTGAGGAAGAGCTTTTCGCCCTCCCGGCGGCACTGGCGACACTTTGCGTCGAGATCTCTGGCCATGCGTTCTCCTGGACTCGCTGACTCAGACCCGCCGGCGCTTGGGCGCGCGGCAGCCGTTATGAGGCACCGGGGTGACGTCGGCGATGCTGCCGATCTTCAGCCCGATGGCGTTGAGCGCGCGCACGGCCGACTCGCGGCCGGGCCCGGGCCCCTTGATGCGCACTTCGATGTTCTTCACGCCGCACTCCTGCGCCGCCCGGCCGGCGCGCTCGGCGGCCACCTGCGCCGCGAACGGTGTCGACTTGCGCGAGCCCTTGAAGCCGGCGTTGCCCGACGTCGCCCAAGACAGGGTGTTGCCCTGCCGGTCGGTGATGGTGACGATGGTGTTGTTGAACGAGGCGTGGACATGGGCGATGCCCTCGGCCACGTTCTTCTTCACCTTCTTGCGCGCGCGCGCGGAAGCGGTCTGCTGAAGCTGCTGCTGCGAGGGTGTGGTGCGGCTGGCCATGGTGTGGGGTTTCCCGGTTACGCGGCCTTGCCGGCCGGCACGTTGAGCTTGATGGCGGCCTTGCGCGGCCCCTTGCGGGTGCGCGCGTTGGTGCGCGTGCGCTGCCCGCGCACCGGCAGGCCCTTGCGATGGCGCACGCCGCGGTAGCAGCCAAGATCCATCAGGCGCTTGATGGACATCGAGACCTCGCGGCGCAGGTCGCCCTCCAGCGTGAGGCGCGTCACCTGCTCGCGCAGCCGCTCCATGTCGGAATCGCTGAGGTCCTTGATCTTGCGCGTGCGCTCGACGCCGGCCGCGACGCACAGCGCGCGCGCCCGCGCGCGGCCGATGCCGAAGATCGCCGTCAGCGCGATTTCCGCGTGCTGATGGTTGGGGATATTGATGCCTGCGATGCGTGCCATGGCGGGTCCCGGAAAAACTTGGAATTATACCTGTTGCGTCAAGGTCTTATCAACCCTGCCGCTGCTTGTGGCGCGGATCGGCGCAAATGACCCGCACCACCCTCTTGCGCCGCACGATCTTGCACTTGCGGCATATCTTCTTCACCGAAGCCATTACTTTCATGTCCTGCTCCTCGTTTCCTATTTCGCGCGGAAGGTGATGCGGCCCTTGGTCAGATCGTAGGGCGTGAGCTGCACGGTTACCTTGTCGCCCGGCAGGATGCGGATGTAGTGCATGCGCATCTTCCCGGAGATAAACGCGTGGATCACATGCCCGTTCTCCAGCCTCACCTTGAACGTCGCGTTGGGGAGGTTTTCCACCACCTCCCCCTGCATCTCGATAAAGTCTTCCTTCGCCATGGGCGCGCTGCTCAGCGCACTGGGAGCCCGCCCTTGAAGTTGGCCTTGCGCAGCAGGCTCTCGTACTGGTGCGTCATGACGTAGGCCTGCACCTGCGCCATGAAGTCCATGGTCACCACGACGATGATCAGCAGCGACGTGCCGCCGAAATAGAACGGCACGTTCCAGCGCAGGATGAGGAACTCGGGCAGCAGGCACACCAGCGTCACGTAGACCGCGCCGGCCAGCGTGAGCCGCGTCAGGATCTTCTCCAGGTAGCGCGCGGTCTGCTCGCCCGGGCGGATGCCCGGCACGAACGCGCCGGACTTCTTCAGGTTGTCCGCCGTCTCCTTCGGGTTGTACTGCAGCGCCGTGTAGAAGAAGCAGAAGAAGACAATCAGCCCCGCGTAGAGCAGCACGTAGATCGGCTGTCCCGGCGTAAGCGTGGCGGCAATGTCGCGCAGCCAGATCATGCCTTCGGCGGAGCCGAACCAGCCGAGCAGCGTCGCCGGAAAGAGGATCAGCGAAGACGCGAAGATCGGCGGAATCACGCCCGCCATGTTGAGCTTGAAGGGCAGGTGCGAGCTCTGTCCGCCATACACCTTGTTCCCCACCTGACGCTTGGCGTAGTTGACCAGGATCTTGCGCTGGCCGCGCTCGACGAATACCACGAATGCCGTCACCACCAGCACGGCTGCGGCGATGAGCAGCGCGGTCAGCGGGTGCATCGCGCCGGTGCGCACGAGCTCCAGGGTGCCGGCGATCGCGCTCGGCAGGCCCGCCGCGATGCCGGCGAAGATGATGAGCGAGATGCCGTTGCCCAGGCCGCGCTCGGTGATCTGCTCGCCGAGCCACATGAGGAACATGGTCCCCGTCACCAGCGTGGTGACGGTGGTGACGCGGAACATCAGTCCCGGGTCCAGCACCAGGCCAGCCTGGGACTCCAGCGCCACGGAAATGCCCGTCGCCTGGAACAGCGCCAGCACGAGCGTGCCGTAACGCGTGTACTGCGTGATCTTGCGCCGGCCGGACTCGCCTTCCTTGCGCAGCTGCTCCAGCTGCGGGCTGACCGCGGTCATCAGCTGCATGATGATCGACGCCGAGATGTACGGCATGATGCCGAGCGCGAAGATGGTGAAGCGCGACAGCGCGCCTCCCGAGAACATGTTGAACATGCCGAGAATCCCGCCCTGCTGGCTCTTGAACAGGTCGGCGAGCACGTTCGGATCGATGCCTGGCACCGGGATATGCGCGCCGATGCGGAACACGACCAGCGCGCCCAGCAGGAAGAACAGGCGCCGCTTCAGGTCGCCGTAGCGCCCGGTCTTGCCCGCGGTGGGAAGCGTGGTGGCCAATTGCGCCGGTCCTTACTCCGCCTTCTTCGCTTCAGCCGGCGCTTCGGCCGGCGCTTCCACCTTGCCGCCGGCGGCTTCGATCGCCGCGCGCGCGCCCTTGGTCGCCTTGACGCCCTTCAGCGTCACGCCGCGCGTCAGCTTGCCGGAGAGGATGACCTTCGCCACGGTCACGTCGCGCGGCACGATGCCCTCGGCCTTGAGCACGGCGAGATCGATGTCGGCGGTCTTCAGGCCCTGCAGCTCCGACAGGCGCACCTCGGCGTAGAGCGCGCGCGTGGGCGACGCGAAACCGCGCTTCGGCAGGCGCCGGTGCAGCGGCATCTGGCCGCCCTCGAAGCCAACCTTGTGGTAGCCGCCCGAGCGCGCGCGCTGCCCCTTGTGGCCGCGGCCCGCGGTCTTGCCCCAGCCGGAGCCGACGCCGCGCCCGACTCGATGGCGCGACTTCTTGGCACCCGGTGCCGGCTTCAGATTGTTCAAGCGCATGGGATTACCCTTCCACCCGCACGAGGTAGGAAACCGTTTCGATCATGCCGCGCACTGCCGGCGTGTCCTTGAGCTCGACCGTCTGGTGCAGCCTGCGCAGGCCGAGGCCGCGCACCGTCGCGCGGTGCCCCGCCTTGCAGCCCGCAGTGCTCTTCACCAGCTTGATCCTGATCTTTCCGTCCGCCATGGCGATTCCTAGGACTGGATCTGTTCGACGGTCTTGCCGCGCTTGGCGGCGATCTCGGCGGGCGTGTTCATCGACTGCAGCCCCTGCAGGGTGGCGCGTACGACGTTGTAGGGGTTGGTGGACCCGAAGCACTTGGCCAGCACGTTGGTCACGCCCATCACCTCGAATACCGCGCGCATGGGGCCGCCGGCGATGATCCCGGTCCCCTCGAACGCGGGCTGCATGAGGACGACCGCCGCGCCGTGGCGCCCCACCACCGCGTGGTGCAGCGTGCCATTCTTGAGCTTGACCTTGAAGAGCTTGCGGCGCGCCTCCTCCATCGCCTTCTGCACGGCCACGGGCACCTCGCGCGCCTTGCCTTTGCCCATGCCGATGCCGCCGTCGCCGTCGCCGACCACGGTCAGCGCGGCAAAGCCGAGAACCCGGCCGCCCTTCACGACCTTCGTGACGCGGTTGACCGACACCATCTTTTCGCGAAGACCGTCGGAGCGCTCCTCGCTTTGCTGCATCCTGGGCTGCATTTTTGCCATGGGAATCCCTTAGAACTTGAGGCCGCCGGCACGCGCGGCCTCGGCGAGCGCCTTGACGCGACCGTGATAGCGGTAGCCGGCGCGGTCGAACGCCACGCGCTCGATGCCAGCCTGCTTCGCCTTCTGCGCGATACGCGCGCCCACCGCCTCCGCCGCCTTGCGGTTGCCGCCGTTCTTGATCTGCGCGCGGACTTCCTTCTCCGCGGTGGACGCCGCCGCCAGCACCTTGTCGCCCGTGCTCGACGTGATCTGGGCGTAGATGTGGCTGTTGCTGCGGTGGACCGTCAGGCGCACCGCACCGATCTCGCGGATCTTCAGCCGCGTCTGCTGCGCGCGGCGCAGTCGGGAAATGTTCTTGTCGGCCATGGGCGCTCCGTTACTTCTTCTTCGTTTCCTTCAGCACGATCTGCTCGCCCGCGTAGCGCACGCCCTTGCCCTTGTAGGGCTCGGGCGACTTGGTGTCGCGGATCTCCGCGGCCACCTGGCCGACGAGCTGCTTGTCGATGCCGGTGATGACGACCTCGGTCTGGGTGGGCGTCGCCACCTTGACCCCCTTGGGCATCTGGTGCACCACCGGGTGCGAGAAGCCGACCGAGAGATTGAGCTTGTCGCCCTGCGCCTGCGCGCGGTAGCCCACGCCCACCAGCGCCAGACGCTTCTCGAATCCCTTGCTCACGCCGGTGACCATGTTGGCGACCAACGCGCGCAACGTGCCCGACATCGCGTTCGCGTGGTGCGAGTTGCCCACGGCCTTGCACACCAGCGTCTCACCTTCCTTCTGGATGCTGACATTGGGATCCATCGGCCGCGCCATCGCGCCGAGCGGGCCCTTGATGGAAATGCTGCCGGAGGCGAGCGTCACCTCGACGCCCTTGGGCAGCGCGATCGGATACTTGGCGATGCGAGACATGGCGCTTCCCTCAGGCCACGATGCAGAGGACTTCGCCGCCGACGCCGTCGGCGCGCGCCTTGCGGTCCGTCATGACGCCGCGCGAGGTCGACAGGATCGCCACGCCCAGCCCGTTCATGACGCGCGGGATGTCGTTCCTGCCCTTGTAGACGCGCAGGCCGGGCTTGGACACGCGCTCCAGGCGCTCGATGACCGGGCGCCCGGCATAGTACTTGAGGCCGATGCGCAGCTCCTTCATCGCGCTTTCCTCGCGCACCGCGAAGTCCTCGATGTAGCCCTCGTCCTTGAGGACGCTGGCGATGGACATCTTCAGCTTGGAGCAGGGCATGCTGACCTCCGTATGGCCCACCATCTGGGCGTTGCGGATGCGGGTCAGCATGTCGGCGATCGGATCGGTCATGCTCATGCGCGGGTCTCCTTACCAGCTCGCCTTGATCACGCCCGGCACCTCGCCGCGCAACGCGAGCTCGCGCAGCTTGTTGCGCCCCAGCCCGAACTTGCGGTACACGCCCCGCGGACGGCCGGTGATGGCACAGCGGTTGCGCAGCCGGGTGGGCGAGGCGTCGCGCGGCAGCTTCTGCAGCTTCTCGCGCGCGGCCTCGCGATCCTCGTCTGCGGCTTTCGGGTCGCGGATCATCTCGAGCAGCACCTGGCGCCTGGCCTTGAATTTCGCCACGGTCTGTCTGCGCTTCTGTTCCCGGAGTTTGACGGCAAGCTTGGCCATGACGGCTCCTTCAGTGCTTGAACGGAAAGCGGAACGCGGCGAGCAGGGCCTTCGCCTCGTCGTCCGTCTTCGCCGTTGTGGTAATGGCGATGTTCATGCCCCGGAGCGCGTCGATCTTGTCGTACTCGATCTCCGGGAAGATGATCTGCTCGCGGACCCCAAGGCTGTAATTGCCACGCCCGTCGAAAGCGCGGTTCGACACGCCGCGGAAGTCGCGGATGCGGGGAATGGCGATGTTCACCAGCCGGTCGAGGAACTCGTACATGCGCGCGCCCCGCAAAGTCACCATGCAGCCGATGGGATACCCGACGCGCAGCTTGAAATTGGCGATCGAGCGGCGCGACTTGGTGACGACCGGCTTCTGGCCCGCGATCTTCGCCATGTCCGCCACGGCGTTGTCGAGCACCTTCTTGTCGCCGATCGACTCGCCCACGCCCATGTTGAGCGTGATCTTGCGGATGCGCGGCACCTGCATCGTCGTCTTGTAGCCGAACTTCTTCACCAGCTCGGGCACCACCTTCTCCTGGTAGTGCTGCGCCAGGCGCGCCGGCGGTACCGGCAGCGTGGACTTGGCCGGCTTCTCGGCGGGCTTTTCCGCCGCCTTGGCCGCCTTGGCCGCCTTGTCGGCTGCCCTGCCGGCCTTCTCGGCCTTCTCCGCCTGGGCGGCCTTGTCGGCCCTGTCCTTGTCTGTCTGGGGGGATTTTTCCTTGGCCATCGGTCTCACCCTATACGTCCACCTGCTCGCCGTTCGACTTGAACACGCGCACCTTGCGCCCGTCGTCGAGTTGCTTGAAGCCGACCCGGTCGGCCTTCTTCGTCGCCGGATTGAACAGCGCGATGTTCGAGACGTGGATCGGCATGTCCTTGTCGACGATGCCGCCGGTCAAGCCCTTCATCGGGTTCGGCCGCGTGTGCTTCTTCACGCGGTTGACGCCCTCCACCACCACGAACTCGGCATCGACGCGGCGCAGCACGGTGCCGCGCTTGCCCTTGTCCCGGCCGGAGATGACGACCACTTCGTCGCCCTTGCGGATGCGTTGCATGGCTCTGTTCCTGGTTGTGGCGCTCAAAGAACCTCGGGCGCGAGCGACACGATCTTCATGAAGCGCTCGCTGCGCAGCTCGCGCGTGACCGGGCCGAAGATGCGCGTGCCGATCGGCTCGAACTTCGGCGTCAGCAGCACCGCCGCGTTGGAGTCGAAGCGAATCAGCGACCCGTCGGCGCGCCGCACGCCCTTGGCCGTGCGCACGACCACCGCGTGGTAGATCTCGCCCTTCTTGACCCGCCCGCGCGGCGCGGCGTCCTTGACGCTCACCTTGATGATGTCGCCGATGTTGGCGTACCGACGCTTGGAGCCGCCCAGCACCTTGATGCACATGACGGCACGCGCGCCCGTGTTGTCGGCCACGTCCAGTATCGACTGCATCTGAATCATCGGTAACTCTCCATCCAACTTGCTCCACGCCGGGGCGCGGGCAGTTTTGGACCCCGTACGGGGCGAAAAGGCGCGAATTCTAGCGTGAAACGCGCGCCCTAGGCAACGTCAGACGGCCTTCGACTTCTCGATCAGGCGCGTCACCTTCCACGACTTGGTCCGGGAGATCGGCCGGCACTCCGCGATCTCCACCAGGTCGCCCTGCCGCACCTCGCCGCTCTCCACATGCGCGTGGTACTTCTTGGACAGAGTGATCGTCTTGCCGACGACCGGGTGCTTGACGCGGCGCTGCACGAGCACCGTGACCGTCTTCTGCATGCGGTCGCTGACCACCCGCCCCGTCAGGGTGCGATTGCGGGACGCCTGCGGTTTCTGCGCTTCTGCCTGGCTCATTTGCCCGCCTTTTCCTTGAGCACGGTGCGCACGCGCGCGATGTCGCGGCGCACCTTCTTGATCTGGCTGGTGTTGCCGAGCTGCTGGGTGGCGAGCTGCATGCGCAGGCCGAATTGGGCCTTCAGCAGCTCGTTCAGCTCCTTCTGCAGCTCGTCGCCGTTCTTGGCGCGTAGTTCGCTTGCCTTCATGGCTACCCCAGCATCCGTTGCACGACGATGGTCTTGAACGGCAGCTTCGCCGAGGCGAGCGCGAACGCCTCCTTGGCGACCGCCGCCTCCACGCCGTCCATCTCGTAGATGATCTTGCCCGGCTGGATCTCGCAGACGAAGTACTCCGGGTTGCCCTTGCCGTTGCCCATGCGCACCTCGGCGGGCTTCTGCGAGATCGGCTTGTCGGGAAACACCCGGATCCACACGCGACCGCCCCGCTTGATGTGGCGCGAAAGCGCGCGGCGCGCCGCCTCGAGCTGGCGCGCGGTCAGCCGGCCGCGCCCCACGGCCTTGAGCCCGTATTCGCCGAAGGACACCTTGTTGCCGCGCGTCGCGTACCCGGTGTTACGCCCCTTTTGCTGCTTTCTGTACTTGGTTCGTGCCGGCTGCAGCATGGCTTACTCCTTCTTCTCTCCGCCGTCTTCCTTGACCACCTTCTTCGCGCGCTTCACCGTCGTCTTGGGCGCAGCCGCCTCGGGCTTCTTCGCCTTCCTCTCGCCCGCGGGCTTGGCCCTGGCCGGCGCGCGGCGTCCCGCCGGCCGCGGCACGGGCTTCTTCGCGCGCTTCGGCTCGGCCGGCGCCTCGGCCACCGGCGCCGCCGCCGGAATGGCGGCCGCCTGCGCCGCCTGCGCCTCGGCCTTCGGCACGACTTCGCCCTTGTAGACCCAGACCTTGATGCCGATCACGCCGTAGGTCGTCTTCGCCTCGCCAAAGCCGTAGTCGATGTCGGCGCGCAGCGTATGCAGCGGCACGCGCCCTTCCCGGTACCACTCGGTGCGCGCGATCTCGATGCCGTTCAGCCGCCCCGCGCTCATGATCTTGATGCCCTGCGCGCCCAGGCGCATCGCGTTCTGCATGGCGCGCTTCATCGCGCGGCGGAACATGATGCGCTTCTCCAGCTGCTGCGCGATCGAATCGGCGATCAACTGGGCGTCGATCTCGGGCTTGCGGATCTCCTCGATGTTCACGTGCACCTGCTGCACGCCCATCAGGCGGCGCAGCTCAGCCTTGAGCGCCTCGATCTCCTCGCCCTTCTTGCCGATGACGACGCCCGGGCGCGCGGAAAAGATGGTGATGCGCGCGTCCTTCGCCGGGCGCTCGATCAGCACCCGGCCGACCGAGGCGTGTGCCAGCTTCTTCTTGAGGAAATCGCGCACCTTGATGTCCTCCGCGAGCATGCCCGGGAACTGCCGGCTGCTGGCATACCAGCGCGAGCTCCAATTGCGGTTGACCGCGAGCCGGAAGCCGATCGGATTGATCTTTTGTCCCATGTGCGAGATCCCTAGTCGCCGACAGTCACGTAGATATTGCAGGTGTGCTTGTGCACGCGCGTGCCCCGCCCCTTGGCACGCGCATGGAAGCGCTTGAGAAACGAGCCGCGCTCGACCAGCACGCTCTTCACCTTGAGCGTGTCGATGTCCGCGCCGTCGTTGTGCTCCGCGTTGGCGATCGCCGACTCGAGCACCTTCTTGATGATCCCGGCGCCCTTCTTCGGCGTGAACGCGAGGATGCTGAGCGCCTTGTCCACGGGCTGGCCACGGATCATGTCCGCCACCAGGCGGCCCTTCTGGGCCGAAAGCCGTACGCTGCGCAGTGTCGCTCGGGTTTCCATGTCGCCCTCTATTTCTTGGCCGCCGGCACCGCGGGCGCCGCGGCAGGCGCGGCGGCTGCCGGCGCGGCGGCGCCCGGCGCGCCGCCCGGGCGACCGCCGCCCACCGCTTCCGCCGTCTTCTTGCCGACCGCCGAGTGGCTCTTGAACATGCGCGTCAGCGCGAACTCGCCGAGCTTGTGGCCGACCATGTTCTCCGTGATGTACACGGGAATGTGCTGCTTGCCGTTGTGCACGGCGACCGTCAGGCCGATGAATTCCGGCATGACCGTCGAGCGGCGCGACCAGGTCTTGATCGGACGCTTGTCGTTCGACGCGCGCGCCGCCGCCACCTTGTCCAGCAGGTGCCGGTCGACGAAGGGTCCCTTCTTGATGGAGCGTGCCATGTGTCGCCTCTAGCCGTTACTTGGTGCGCCGGTCGCGCACGATCATCACCTGCGTGCGCTTGTTGCGCCGGGTCTTGTAGCCCTTGGTCTGCACGCCCCACGGCGACACCGGCGGCTGCGCCGCCGCGGTGCGTCCTTCGCCGCCGCCGTGCGGGTGGTCGATGGGGTTCATCGCCACGCCGCGCACCGTCGGCCGCACGCCGCGCCAGCGCTTGCGGCCCGCCTTGCCGATGGATTCCAGGTTGTGCTCCTCGTTGCCGACCTCGCCGATGGTGGCGCGGCAGTCGACATGCACCTTGCGGATCTCGCCCGAGCGCAGCCGCAGCTGCGCATAGGAGCCTTCGCGCGCCAGCAGCTGCGCCGAGGCGCCCGCGGAGCGGGCCAGCTGCGCCCCCTTGCCCGGCAGCATCTCGATGCAGTGCACGGTGGTACCCACCGGGATGCTGCGCAGCGGCAGCGCGTTGCCTGCCTTGATCGGCGCCTCGACGCCGGAAACCAGCTGCGCGCCCGCCGCGACGCCCTTGGGCGCCAGCACGTAGCGCCGCTCGCCGTCGGCGTACAGCAGCAGCGCGAGGTGCGCGCTGCGGTTCGGGTCGTACTCCAGCCGCTCGACGCGCGCGACGATGCCGTCCTTGTTGCGGCGGAAGTCGATCAAGCGGTAGTGCTGCTTGTGGCCGCCGCCCTTGTGGCGCATCGTGACGCGCCCCTGATTGTTGCGCCCGTTCGTCTTCGACTGCCGCGCCGTCAGCGGCCAGTGCGGCTCGCCCTTGTGCAGCCCGGGCGTGACCACCTTCACCAGGGCGCGCCGCCCCGGGGAAGTCGGTTTTACCTTGACCAGTGGCATCGCTTACTCCGTCGCGCCAAAGTTGATTTCCTGCCCGGCCGCGAGGCGCACGTACGCCTTCTTCCAGTTGCGCCGCCGCCCCATGAAGCGCCCGAAGCGCTTTTCCTTGCCCTTGACGTTGAGCACCGTGACCGACTGCACCTTGGTCTTGAACAGCAGTTCGATGGCGGCCTTCACCTCGGGCTTGGTGGCGCTGTCCGCCACGCGGAACACGTACTGCCGGTTCTTGTCGGCCACCAGCGTGCTCTTCTCTGACACCACCGGCGCCAGCACGACATTCATGAGCCGCTCGGCGGCGTACTTCCTGGGCGCCGTCATTTGTACATCTCCTCCAGGCGCGCGAGCGCCTTGCGCGTCAGCAGCACGTGCGGGAAGCGCACCAGCGCGACCGGATTGGTCTGGCGCACCGGGAGCACTGCGACATTCGGCAGGTTGCGCGAGGAGAGCTCCAGGTTCTGGTCCACCTCGTCGGTGATCACCAGCACCTCGTCGAAGCCCATCGCCTTGACCTTCTGCGCCAGCAGCTTGGTCTTGGGCGCCTCGACCTTGAACTCGTCCACCACGCGGATGCGGTCCTCGCGCGCGAGCTGCGACAGGATCGACGTCATCCCGGCGCGCATCATCTTGCGGTTGACCTTGTGCGCGAAGTTCTCGTCCGGGCTGGCGGCGAAGATCTTGCCGCCGCCGCGCCACAGCGGGCTCGAGGCCATGCCGGCGCGCGCCCGCCCGGTGCCCTTCTGCCGCCAGGGCTTGCGCGTCGACTTGGCGATCTCGCTGCGCTCCTTCTGCTTGCGCGTGCCGCGCCGGGCGTTGGCCTGGTAGGCGACCACGATCTGGTGCACGAGCGACTCGTTGAATTCGCGTCCGAAGATCGCGTCGGCCACGCTGGTCGTCCCGGCCGCGCCCTGGTCATTGATCAGCTTGAGTTCCACGTCGCCTCCTCAAGCCTTGGCCGCCGGACGCACGACGACGTCGCCGCCACGCGATCCCGGTACGGCGCCCTTGACGAGCAGCAGCTGGCGCTCCACGTCCACGCGCACGATCGTCAGATTGGAGGTCGTGCGCTTCTTGTCGCCGAGGTGTCCCGCCATGCGCTTGCCCGGAAACACGCGCCCAGGATCCTGGTTCTGGCCGGTCGACCCGGGCTTGTTGTGCGAGATCGAATTGCCGTGCGAGGCGCGGTTCGACGAGAAGTGGTGGCGCTTGATGACGCCGGCAAAGCCCTTGCCGATCGTCACGCCCTGCACGTCCACCTTCTGCCCGACCTTGAACAGGTCGACCCCGACCTTGCTGCCGACCTTGAGGCTCTCCAGCGCCTTGGCGTCGGCGCGGAACTCTTTCAGCAGGTGCCCGGCCTCGACGGCGGCCTTCGCCAGGTGGCCGGCCAGCGGCTTGCGCACGCGGCTCGTGCGGCGCTTGCCGAAGGCGATCTGCACGGCGGCATAGCCATCCTTCTCCGGCGTCTTGATCTGGGCAATGCGGTTGTCGGAGACGTCGAGCACCGTCACCGGCAGCGTGCTGCCGTCCTCGGCGAAGATGCGCGTCATGCCGACCTTGCGGCCGACCAGTCCTATCGTCATACCGTCCTCTTATGGTTGACCCGCCGCGCCTCCAGGCGCGGTTGCGGGCGCCGGCTCCTGTTGGCCGGCACTTCACCTCGTGCTGCGTCCTACTGAACCTTGATCTCCACGTCCACGCCCGCCGGCAGGTCGAGCTTCATCAGCGCGTCCACCGTCTTGTCCGTCGGGTCGATGATGTCCATCAGCCGCAGGTGCGTGCGGATCTCCAGCTGGTCGCGCGACGCCTTGTCGATATGCGGCGAGCGCAGCAGGTCGAAGCGCTGCTTGCGCGTCGGCAGCGGCACCGGGCCGCGCACCACTGCGCCCGTGCGCTTCGCCGTATCGACGATCTCGAGCGCCGACTGGTCGATCAGCCGGTAGTCGAACGCCTTGAGGCGGATGCGGATGCGTTGATTCTGCATGTCGGCGTTACTCGATCACCTTGGCGACGACGCCGGCGCCGACGGTCTTGCCGCCCTCGCGGATGGCAAAGCGCAAGCCCTGCTCCATGGCCACCGGCGTGATCAGCGTCACCACCATCTTGATGTTGTCCCCCGGCATCACCATCTCGGTGCCCTTCGGCAGCTCCACCGCCCCGGTCACGTCGGTCGTGCGGAAGTAGAACTGCGGTCGGTAGTTGTTGAAAAACGGCGTGTGCCGCCCGCCCTCTTCCTTCGACAGCACGTACACCTCGCACTCGAACTTCGCGTGCGGCGTGATCGAGCCCGGCTTGGCCAGCACCTGTCCGCGCTCGACTTCCTCGCGCTTGGTGCCGCGCAGCAAAATGCCCACGTTGTCCCCCGCCTGGCCCTCGTCCAAGAGCTTCCTGAACATCTCCACGCCCGTGCACACCGTCTTGGTGGTCGGCCGGATCCCCACGATCTCGATCTCCTCGCCCACCTTGATCATGCCGCGCTCCACGCGCCCCGTGACCACCGTGCCCCGGCCCGAGATGGAGAACACGTCCTCCACCGGCATCAGGAACGGCCCGTCGATCGCCCTCTTGGGCTGCGGGATGTAGGAGTCCAGCGCATCGGCCAGCTTCATGATCGCCCCTTCCCCCAGATCGCCCTTGTCGCCCTCCAGCGCCTTCAGCGCCGAGCCGATCACGATCGGGGTCTTGTCCCCGGGGAAGTCGTACTTGGAAAGCAACTCGCGCACCTCGACTTCCACGAGCTCGAGCAGCTCCTTGTCATCGACCATGTCGGCCTTGTTCAGGAACACCACGATGTAGGGCACCCCCACCTGGCGCGCCAGCAAAATGTGCTCGCGCGTCTGCGGCATCGGCCCGTCGGCCGCCGACACCACCAGAATCGCGCCATCCATCTGCGCCGCCCCGGTGATCATGTTCTTGATGTAGTCCGCGTGCCCCGGGCAGTCCACGTGCGCGTAGTGGCGCTTTTCCGTCTCGTACTCCACGTGCGCCGTGTTGATCGTGATGCCGCGCGCCTTTTCCTCCGGCGCCGCGTCAATCTGGTCGTAGTTCTTCGCCTCGCCGCCAAACTTCTTCGACAGCACGTGCGTGATCGCCGCCGTCAGCGTCGTCTTGCCATGATCCACGTGACCGATCGTGCCCACGTTCACGTGCGGCTTGGTACGCTCGAATTTGCCTTTTGCCATGTCGCGCTCCTACTTCTTTTCCTTGTCGTCCTTCTTGATGATCGAATCGGCGACGCTGCGCGGCGCCTCGGCGTAGTGCTTGAATTCCATCGTGTAGGTGGCGCGGCCCTGCGACAGCGAGCGCATGGTCGTCGAGTAGCCGAACATCTCGCCGAGCGGCACCTCGGCCTTGATTACCATGGTGCCGACGACGTCTTCCTGCCCTTGCAGAACGCCCCGGCGCGCGGACAGGTCGCCGATCACGTTGCCTACGAACTCGACCGGCGTCTCCACCTCGACGGCCATGATCGGCTCGAGCAGCACCGGCTGCGCGCTGCGCATACCGTCCTTGAAGGCGAAAATTGCGGCCATCTTGAACGCGTTCTCGTTCGAGTCCACCTCGTGCGAGGAGCCGTCGAACAGCGTCACCTTCACGTCCACCACCGGGTAGCCGGCAAGCACGCCGTCGCGCAGCGCCTCGTCCACACCCTTCTTGACCGCCGGGATGAACTCGCGCGGCACCCGGCCGCCCTTGACGGCATCGACGAACTCGTAGCCCACGCCCGCGGGCTGCGGCTCGAGCTTGAGCCAGACGTGGCCGTACTGCCCCCGGCCGCCGGATTGCTTGATGAACTTGCCCTCGGAATCGAGCGACTTCTTGAAGGTCTCGCGGTAGGCCACCTGCGGCTTGCCGACGGAGGCCTCGACGCCGAACTCGCGCTTCATGCGGTCGACGAGGATCTCCAGGTGCAGCTCGCCCATGCCCGAGATAATGGTCTGTCCCGACTCCTCGTCGGTGCGCACACGGAACGACGGATCCTCCTGCGCCAGGCGCCCGAGCGCCACGCCCATCTTCTCCTGGTCCACCTTGGTCTTGGGCTCGACCGCCTGCGAGATCACGGGATCGGGGAACTCCATGCGCTCGAGCGTGATGACCTTGTTCACGTCGCAGATCGTCTCACCCGTGATCACGTCCTTCAGTCCGACCACGGCGGCGATGTCGCCCGCGCGCACTTCCTTGATCTCCTGGCGCTCGTTGGCGTGCATCTGCAGCAGCCGGCCGATGCGCTCTTTCCTGCCGCGCACCGAGGTGTACACCGTATCGCCGGAGCTCAGCACGCCCGAGTACACGCGGATGAACGACAGCTGCCCGACGAACGGATCCGTCATGATCTTGAACGCCAGCGCCGCGAACGGCTCGTCGTCGCCGGGCTTGCGCACGTCGGGCTCGCCCTTGTCGTTCTCGCCCTTCACCGGCGGGATGTCCACGGGCGAGGGCAGGTAGTCGATGACCGCGTCCAGCATGGCCTGCACGCCCTTGTTCTTGAAGGCCGTGCCGCACAGCATCGGCACGATCTCGTTGGAGATGGTCCGTAGACGCAGGCCGCGCTTCACTTCCTCGAGGGACAGCTCGCCCGTCTCGAGGTATTTGTTCATCAGCTCTTCGTTCGCCTCGGCGGCCGCCTCGACCATCTTGTCGCGCCACTCCTTGGCCTGCGCCGCGAGCTCGGCGGGCACGGGCTTCCTCTCGAACTTCATGCCCTGGGTCGCATCGTCCCAGTAGATCGCGTCCATGGTCACCAGATCCACCACGCCGGCGAACTTGTCCTCCGCGCCGATCGGGATCTGGATCGGCACCGGATTGCCCTTCAGGCGGTTGCGGATGTGGTCGTAGGACTTGAAGAAATTCGCGCCGACGCGGTCCATCTTGTTGATGAACGCCAGGCGCGGCACGCGGTACTTGTTGGCCTGGCGCCACACCGTCTCCGACTGCGGCTGCACGCCGGCCACCGCGTCGTACACCATGCAGGCGCCGTCCAGCACGCGCATCGAGCGCTCCACCTCGATGGTGAAGTCCACGTGACCCGGCGTGTCGATGATGTTGATGCGGTGCTCGGGATAGGACTGATCCATGCCCTTCCAGAAGCACGTGGTGGCCGCGGAGGTGATGGTGATGCCGCGCTCCTGCTCCTGCTCCATCCAGTCCATGACCGCGGCGCCGTCGTGCACCTCGCCCATCTTGTGCGACACGCCCGTGTAGAACAGGATGCGCTCCGTGGTCGTGGTCTTCCCGGCGTCGATGTGCGCCGAGATGCCGATGTTCCGGTACCGCTCGATGGGGGTCTTGCGTGCCACGATGCTCACCAGAATCCCTTCAGAACCTGTAGTGGGCGAACGCCTTGTTGGCGTCCGCCATGCGGTGCACTTCCTCGCGCTTCTTCATTGCGCCGCCGCGGCCCTCCGCGGCCTCCTGCAGCTCGCCGGCCAGGCGCACGGTCATCGACTTCTCGCCGCGCTTCTGCGCCGCCTCGCGGATCCAGCGCATGGCGAGCGCCACGCGCCGCACCGGCCGCACTTCCACCGGCACCTGGTAGTTGGCCCCGCCCACGCGCCGGCTCTTCACCTCGACGACGGGCTTCACGTTCTGCACGGCCTGCGTGAACACCTCGATCGGGTCCTTGCCCGACTTGGTCTTGATCACGTCGAAGGCCCGGTAGACGATGCCTTCGGCGACCGACTTCTTGCCGCGCGTCATCAGCACGTTGATGAACTTGGCGACGTCGGGGT
The DNA here is from genome assembly GCA_029883975.1 of Betaproteobacteria bacterium. Lineage (GTDB taxonomy): Bacteria > Pseudomonadota > Gammaproteobacteria > Burkholderiales > SG8-39 > JAABQT01. The sequence goes on along the minus strand of JAOUIL010000006.1, from coordinate 49,063 downwards.
GATTGAACTTGGGATCCGGCAGGATCTCGCGCTTGGGTACCTCTCGGCGGCGTGGCATGGTGTCCCCTCCTCGCCTCAGGCCGACTTCGGCGCCTTGGCGCCGTATTTCGAGCGGCTCTGCTTGCGGTCCTTCACGCCCTGCGTGTCGAGCGACCCGCGCACGATGTGATAGCGCACGCCGGGCAGGTCCTTCACGCGCCCGCCGCGGATCAGCACCACGGAGTGCTCCTGCAGGTTGTGCCCCTCGCCACCGATGTAGCCGATGACCTCGAAGCCGTTGGTCAGGCGGACCTTGGCCACCTTGCGCAGCGCCGAGTTCGGCTTTTTCGGCGTCGTGGTGTAAACGCGCGTGCAAACGCCGCGCTTCTGCGGGGATCCAGCAAGCGCCGGCACCTTGGACTTCGGCGGCTTAGCCGCCCGGATTCCGCGCCTTAACTGGTTGACGGTAGGCATTATTTTCTGTTCCCAGAAACAAACCGGGCGGCCTCGTCCGTAGAAGCGGAGCCGCCCAGGCGTTAAAAAAGAGGCCGGATTATAAAGAGGAAAGTTGCTCAGCGCAAGGAATCCGAGGGCGCGGAGGCGAAGCCGAAGCGACCTGGAACCGCACCGCGCGCCAGCCGCGGCAGGGACTGCCAATCGGCGTCCAGGCGAGATTCGAAAATGCCCAGGTCGCGATCATCCAGCAGCCCCACGCCCTGCGCGCCCACCAGAAGCACGGAGCCCTCCTCGTCGACGAAGGTCTCGCGCGGGGCGAGCGGCGCGCCGCACTGGTCGACCAGCGTCTCCCCGGCATAGCGCAGCACGAACGGGGTGTAAGCCAGCGTCACGTACACACGCTGCGGCCCGTTCTGGAAATACCAGCAGCCACGCGCGTCGACCGCGTAGTTCCGGGCGATGAACGCGCGCAGCGCGGCGTTGCCGATGCGCCCGAAAGTCTCCTGCCCGGGGTGCCTCAGCAGCCAATTGCCCCGCCGATCGAGCGCCAGCCAGCCGTACACCGCCGGCACCTGCGGCCAGCGCGCCATCGCTCGAAGCACCTCGGCATCCATGGTCGTCCGCGCGCGGCACGCGTTCCGTGCCCACCTGCAAGATAACATTGCGCAATTAGCCTGCGGAGACGGATGCGATGCCCCGCGAAGAGTTTGCCTGCTGTCACCGGCTGCGCGTGCGCTGGGCCGAGGTGGACATGCAGAAGATCGTGTTCAACGGCCACTACCTGACCTACATCGACACGGCGATCGCGGACTACTGGCGCGCCATCGGGCTACCCTACCCGGAGGGGTACGTGGAGCGCTACGCCAGCGACGTGTTCCTGCGCAAGGCCACCGTCGAGTACCTGGGCTCCGCGCACTACGAGGACGAACTGGAGGTGCTCTGCCGCGCGTCCAGGCTGGGGCGAAGCAGCATGACCTTCCTGTTCGAGATCTGGCGCGGCGCGGCCGACCTGCTGATCACCGCGGAGCTCGTGTACGTGAACGCCCATCCGCAAGCCAAGACCGCAGTGCCGCTGCCCGAGGAGTTTCGCCAGCGCGTGCTGGCATTCGAAAGGACGGCGCCCGCGCAATGACGCTCTACTGGGAGGACTTCAGGGTCGGCGAAACCATCGAAATGGGCTGCCACACGTTCGCCGAGGCCGAGATCATCGAGTTCGCCAGGCAATTCGACCCGCAGCCATTCCATACCGATCCGGTCGCCGCGAAGCGCTCGGCCTTCGGCGGCCTTATCGCCAGCGGCTGGCACACCTGCGCGGTGTGCATGCGCCTCAACTGCGAGACCTACATCAATCGCGCGGTGAGCCTGGGCTCACCGGGCCTGGACAACATCCGCTGGCTCAAGCCCGTGCGGCCCGGCGACACCATCTGCTATCGCCGCACCGTGCTGGAGTCGCGCGCCTCGCAGAGCCGCCCCGGCGTGGGGCTGCTGCGCTCGCGCACCGAGGCGCTCAACCAGCATGGCGAGGTGGTGATGTCGATGGAAGGCTGGGGCATGTTCGGCAGGCGGCCGGCGCAATGAGCGCCAGGATCGAGCTCAACCACCGCATCCACGTGCTGACGCGCAAGGAGGAGCTCGACGAGGTGCGCGTGCCGGGCAAGATCGTCGTGGTGCTCGACATCCTGTTCGCCACCACCACCATGGTGGCGGCCCTCGGCCACGGCGCTGCGGAGGTACTGCCGGTCGCCGACGAATCTGCGGCGCGCGCCGCGGGCGCGCGCCACGCGCCGGACAGCTATGTGCTGTCGGGCGAGCTGTACGCGGAGACCCTGCCGGGATTCGCCCACCCCGCGCCGCTCGCGCTCGTCGCGCACGGCGTACGGGACAAGACCGTCATCTATTCGACGACCAATGGCACCGTCGCCATGACGCTCGCTGCGGGCGCGAAGCGCGTGTACTGCGGGGCGCTGCTCAACGCGCGCGCGGTGGCGGAGCGCATCGTCGCCGAGCACCCGCGCGACACCGTGCTCATCCTGTGCTCCGGCTCCGGCGGGAATTTCAATCTCGAGGACTTCTACGGCGCGGGCTGCTTCGTCGACCGCTTCGCGCAGCTCCTTGGTTCGGGTGCCGATTTCTCAGACGCCGCGCGCGCCGCGCTGGCGTTCTACCGCGCTAGCGCCGTCCCGCAGGTGCTGCGCGACTGCCGCGTGGGCAGGATGATGGTCGAGCGCGGCCTCGGGCACGAGGTCGAGTTCGCCGCCCGCTTCGATGCGTTGCCCATCGTGCCTGCGCTCGAGCAGGGCCGCGTGAAATGCGTGTAGCGTCTCTGGCCGTCTATCCGCTCAAGGGCGCGGCGGCGGTCGGGGCGCAGGAGATCGAGCTCGACGAGATGGGCCCGCGCGAGGACCGCCGCTACTGCCTCGCGCGGCCGGGCGGGCACGCCTTTACGCAGCGCGACGACCCCGGTCTGGCTCGCCTGCGCGTCTCGCGGTCCGCGGAGAGACTGCACATCGAGTTCGACGGCGAATCGCTCGAAGTTCCGCCGGAAGCGTTCGTCAGGAGCGCGGTGGTTCGCGTCTGGAGTCGCGACGCCGAGGTCCGGCTCGCCGGCGGCGCGTTTGGCGCGGTCTTCGCGCGCTGGTTCCGAACCCCGCTCGAACTGGCGAGGCTCGAGCGCCCCGTCCAACGCAGGGGCGCATCGCTCGCCCTCGGCGACGCCGCCGCGCTGCTGGTCGTGAACACGGCATCGCTCGATGCGCTGAATGAAGCCATGGCCGAGCCGGTGCCGATGGCCCGCTTCCGACCCAACATTGTTGTCGCCGGCGCCAGCGCGTTCGACGCGGACAGCTGGACCCGCCTGCGGATGGGCGATGCCGTGCTCACGCCCGAGCACGCCTGCGGGCGCTGCGAAGTCACGACCATCGATCAGGACCTCGGCACCGCGCTCGGCGAGGAGCCGCTGCGCACCCTGGCGCGCATGCGCATGCGCGATGGCGAACCGGTGTTCGGCGTACGCTACTCGGTGCAGCGGCCGGGCCGCATCCGGGTCGGCGACCGCATCGAGCCGCTTGCCTAGTCCTAGTGATAGCGCTCGTAGGAGGCGAAGTTGATGAGCAGTCGGCCAATGCCGTAGGCAATCCAGTTCCAAGCGCGGCGCCACAGCGGCCGGCGCCGCCAGGCCAGCGGCGGCAGCGTGCGCGCACCCGAGCGTATCGCGTCCTCCAGGCTCGCGCGAAGTTCGGCGGAAAAGCCGACGTCATCCGCGAAGACATTCGCTTCGCGCGCGAGCAGCAGGCTGAAGGGATCGATGTTGGAGGAGCCGACACTCGCCCGGCAGCCATCGAACACCGCCACCTTGGCGTGCAGGAAGCTGTGGTGATACTCCTCGATGCGGATGCCGGCCTCAAGCAGCGATCCATAGAGGGCGCGCGACGCATAGTGCGGCAGGACGTACTCGACCAGGCCCTGCACCAGCAGCACCACGCGCACGCCCCGCCGCGCCGCACTCACCAGGGCGTGGCGGAAGCGCCGCCCCGGGAAGAAGTACGCGCTGGCGATCAGGATCTCCTCGCGTGCGGCGTCGATCAGCTCGAGATACGCATCCTCGATATCGCGCCGGTGCCGCAGGCTGTCTCGGATCACCAGCACTGCGCGCTGACCTGGCACGAGCGGTGCGGGCGCCGGCGGCGCGGCGAGCAGCACGCGGCCGTGGCCCGCGGTCCGCGCCACGCGCACCCAGAGCTGCGCCGCCGCCGCGCGCACCTGCACGGCGAGCGGGCCTTCGGCGCGCACGGCATAGTCGTGGCGCGGCGTCGTGTCGTCCGGCGCGTCGAAGTCGTCGATCACGTTGATGCCGCCCACGAAAGCGACAAGACCGTCCACGCAGGCGAGCTTGCGGTGCATGCGCCGCAGACGGTTGCGCCGCAGGCTCCACGGACTGATGTCAGGCCGGAACACGAGCACTTGCGCACCCGCCTCGCGCAGCACGCGGCGAAAGCGCGGCGCGAAGTCGCGCGCGCCGAAGCCGTCGATCAGCAGGTGCACGGCCACGCCGCGCGCAGCGGCGCGCGCCAGCGCGTCGGTGACGAGGCTGCCGGTTTCGTCGTCCGCGAAGATGTAGGTTTCGAGGAAGACCTCGTCGCGCGCGCCGTCGATCGCCCCGACCAGGGCCGGAAAGTACTGCTCGCCGTTGCGCAGCAGCGTCAGCCGGTTGCCGTCGAGGTACTGCATCGCGCTACATCCGCTTGAGCACCGCGCCCAGGGCGAGATGGTCGGACAGCAGCGACCAGGGCGCGCCGACATGCACGCTCGCCTCGACTACGCTGAACCCGCGCACGTAGATGCGGTCCAGGCGCAGCACCGGCAGCAGGCTCGGGAAAGTGCGTGCCGGGCGCTTGCCGTAGATCGCGGTCACCTCCTGCATGCCGAGCCGCTCCGCCAGCACCCGCGTCGCGCGCTGGCGCCAGTCGTTGAAGTCGCCGGCGACGACGATCGGCATGCCACGCGCCGCCACCTCGCCGAGGCGCTCGACGATCGCGTCGAGCTGGCGCCGGCGCCCACGCTCGTGCAGGGAAAGGTGCACGCACAGGCAGTGCAGGTTGCGCCGCCAGCCCGGCACGGACAGCACGCAGTGCAGCAGCCCGCGCCGCTCGAAGCGATGGCTGGAGATGTCCGCGTTCTCCATCGACACGATCGGGAAGCGCGACAGCACCGCGTTGCCATAGTGTCCGTAGTGGTGGACCCGGTTGAGGCCGTAGGCGTACTGCCAGCCGTCCTGCCTAAGGTACTCGTGCTGCGGCGTGCTCGGCCAGGTCGCGTAGCGCAGCGCGTGGCGCTCGTTCAAGCCCTGCACTTCCTGCAGGAACACCAGGTCGGGCTCGAGGGTGTTCAGGCCCTCGCGCAGCTCGTGAATGACCATGCGCCGGTTGAACTGCGAAAGGCCCTTGTGGATGTTGAGCGTCACGACGCGCAGCGCGTCGCTCATGAAGGCGCCCCCCTCCCCGGCAGCATGCGGATGACGTCGCGATTGGACCAGGAGAAGCAGGCCTGCGCGGCCGCGCGCCACGGCAGCCAGCGCTGCGCGCGGTGCTCGTCCGGCGCGAGCCGTACCCGCGCCCGCGCGGGCAGCTCGAGGCTGAAGACGTGCTCCGTGTTGTGCGTCGTCCCAGGGGGGAAGCGCCCGCGCCAGTGCGCGTAGATCTCGAACGCGTGCGCGATCTTCCAATCGAGGAGCGCCTCGGGGCCGACGTCGATCCCCGTTTCCTCGCGCACCTCTCGCCGCGCGGCGGCGCGCGCCGGCTCCTCGAGCGACTCGAGCGATCCGGTCACCGACTGCCAGAATCCGGGACGCGCGGCCCGCTCGAGCAGCAGCACCTCGAGCGCCGGCGTGTGGATCACCACGAGCACCGACACCGGCAGCTTCACGCGGCAGCGCCCTTGGCGCGGAAGAGCTCGGGCAGGGCGAGCGCATGCTGCGGATCGACGAACACCGCGAAGAACGGCCGGCCGCGCTCCGCCCAGTACGCGGCGCAGGACGACAGCACGTCCACGAGCACGCCCATGTCGTCCACGCCCAGCGCATCGCCGCCGTCCAGCACGACCACGTGTCCGTCGCCGGGCCGCCAGGCGAGATCGCACAGGCAATCCTCGAGCGCGTCCCAGTTGCCGCCGAACCACTCGGGAAAGCCGAGCGCCTGCGCCAGCCGGCCGAGCAGGCCGTCCTTGTCTTCGACGCCGCCGAGCGCCACATGCGCCAGATCCAGCCGCGTGCCGCGCACCGCATCCTCGATTTCCGCCGTGCCCGTCGAGCGGTAGACGCCGGAACGCGTCGCGTCGCTCAGTCTCTGCGTGAGCTTGCCCATGTCCTATTCCCGTATGCGCGCGAAGCTGCGGTAGTGATCCGCCGTGAAGTAGCGCTCGCCGCCCTCGCCCGCGACGATGCGCCGCGCACCGCGATCCCGCGCGCCGGGCGTCTGCACCGTGTACTCGCGATAGTAGCCGCTCGGCCGGGACGGCAAAAGCCGCTCGCGGTTGCGGAACGTCGAGCCGTCGCGCGCGTAGGGAAACGGCCCACCGGCATCGATGCGCGCCAGCGTCAGCCGTGCTTCGGGCGGCAGATCGCGCACCGCGATCTCCCCCGCCCATGCGCCGAAGGCGCAAGCGAGGGCGAGCGCCAGGACCGCTCTCACTGCGCCGGGTTGCGCAGCCGGATGTGCAGCTCGCGCAGCTGCTTCTCGGCGACCGGCGAGGGCGCGCCCGTCAGCAGGTCCTGGCCGCGCTGCGTCTTCGGGAAGGCGATCACGTCACGAATCGCTTCCGCGCCGGCCATCAGCGCGACCAGCCGGTCGAAACCGAACGCAATGCCGCCGTGCGGCGGCGCCCCGTACTGCAGCGCGTCCAGCAGGAAGCCGAACTTCGCCCGCTGCTCCTCCGGCGAGATCTTCAGCCCGCGGAACACCTGCTGCTGGACCTCCTGGCGGTGGATGCGCACCGAGCCGCCGGCGACCTCCCAGCCGTTGAGCACCAGGTCGTAGGCCTTGGCGTATGCCTTGCCGGGCGCGGATTCCAGGTACTGCTCGTGCCCGTCCTTCGGGCTGGTGAACGGATGGTGGCGGGCCTTCCACAGATTCGATTCCTCGTCGAACTCGAACATGGGAAAGTCGACCACCCACAGCGGGCGCCATCCCGGCTCCACCAGGCCGCGATCATGGCCGACACGCTGGCGCAGCGCACCGATGCACGCGTTGGCCGCTTCCGCCCGGTCCGCGGCGAAGAACAGCAGGTCGCCGTCCGCGGCCCCGGTGCGCTCGAGGACCGCCGCGAGCGCCCCGGCGTGCAGGTTCTTTACGATCGGCGACTGCAGGCCTTCGGCGCCCCGGGCGCGCGCGTTCACCTTGATCCAGGCGAGCCCCTTCGCGCCGAGCGCCTTCACGAACTCGGTGTAGCCGTCAATCTCGCCGCGCGTCAGCTGCCCGCCTCCGGGAACGCGCAACGCCGCCACGCGCCCGTCGGCCAGGCGCGCGGGCGCCGAGAACACCTTGAACTCGACTTCCTGCATGACGTCGGTCAGCTCGGTGAGCTTGAGCGGTATCCGCAGGTCGGGCTTGTCCACGCCGTAGTCGCGCATGGCCTCGTCGTAGCGCATCACCGGGAACGGATCGGGCAGATCGGCGCCGAGCACCTCGCGGAACATGTGACGCGTCAGCCGCTCCATCAGCGCGCGGATCTCCTGTTCCCCGAGGAACGAGGTCTCGATGTCGATCTGCGTGAACTCGGGCTGCCGGTCGGCGCGCAGGTCCTCGTCGCGGAAGCACTTGACGATCTGGTAGTAGCGGTCGAAGCCCGCGATCATCAGCATCTGCTTGAACAGCTGCGGGCTCTGCGGCAGCGCGTAGAAATGGCCGTCGTGCAGGCGCGAAGGCACGAGGAATTCGCGCGCGCCCTCGGGCGTCGACTTGTAGAGCACGGGCGTCTCGATGTCGATGAAGCCCTGCGCGTCGAGGAACGCGCGCGCCGCGGTGGCCGCGCGGTGCCGAAGGCGCAGGTTGCGCTGCATCGGCTCGCGGCGCAGGTCGAGCACGCGGTGCTCGAGGCGTACCGCCTCGGACAGGTTCTCTTCGTCCAGCTGGAACGGCGGCGGCGCGGACGGGTTGAGCACCTCCACCTCCTCGGCCAGTACCTCCACGGCGCCCGAGGCGAGATTCGGGTTCACGGTGCCTTCGGGCCGCGCCCGCACCCGGCCGGTCACCCGCAGCACGAATTCGCCGCGCACCCGGTCGGCGGCCTTGAAGGCCTCGGCACGGTCCGGATCGCAGACCACCTGCGCCAGGCCCTCGCGGTCACGCAGGTCGATGAAGATGACGCCGCCGTGGTCGCGGCGCCGGTGCGCCCAGCCGGCAAGCGTCACGCGCTGTCCGGCCAGCGCGATCGAGAGGTCGGCGCAATAGTGCGTGCGCATGGCCGGCCTCAGCGCCCGGCCGCGGGCGCGACCACGCCCATGGAAATGATGTATTTCAGCGCGTCATCCACCGACATGTCGAGCTCGATGGTGTCCTGCCGCGGCAGCATGACGAAGTAGCCGCCGGTCGGGTTCGGCGTGGTCGGCACGTACACGCTGACATAGTCGCCCGCCAGGTGGCGGACGGCGTCCCCGCCGGGCACGCCGGTGAGGAAGGCGATGGTCCACACGCCTTCGCGCGGCCACTGCACGAGCAGCGCCTTGCGGAAGGCCTGGCCGCTCGAGGAGAAAAGGGTGTCCGAGATCTGCTTGACGCTCGAGTAGATCGAGCTGACCACCGGGATGCGGTGCAGGATTTCGTGCCACAGGTGCACGAGCCGAGCGCCGAAGAAGTTCGTGCCGATCACGCCGGTGACGAAGACGATGACCAGCGTCAGGATCACGCCCAGCCCCGGCACGTGGAAGCCGAGAAAGCTCTCCGTGCGCCACTCCGGCGGCAGCAGCAGCAGCGACTGGTCGAGCGTGTCGACGACCAGCTTCAGAACCCACAGCGTAATGACCAGCGGGATCCAGATGAGCAGACCGGTGATGAGATATTTGCGCACGCGACCTCGGTAAACGAAAAAGCCCGGCTCGCGCCGGGCCGGTGGCGAACCCGGCTAGGGAATCAATTGCCCGACACAGGCGCCGCTGGTGGCGCCGCCGGCCCGCTCTTGGCCGAGTCCGCCTTGGCCTCGCCCTTGGCTTCGGACTTGGTCTCGGTCTTGGCCTCGGGCTTTGCTTCCCCCTTGTCCGGCGCCGGCTTGCCTGAACCCTTGAAATCGGTGGCGTACCATCCGCTGCCCTTCAACTGGAATCCGGCGGCGCTCAGCAGCTTGCGAAAGGCGTCCTTGCCGCAGGACGGGCACACCGTCAGAGGCGGTTCGGAGACCTTCTGCAGGTGCTCTTCCTGGAACCCGCATTCGGCGCAGCGGTACTCGTAGATGGGCATGACGGTTCGTTCGCAAGTTCCTGAATCGGCGAGAATTATATCGCCATCCGCCCTGCTAGAACGGAATATCGTCCGCCATGTCGTCGAACTTTCCGGCCGGTTTTTTCGCGGCGGGCCGTGCGGGCGCCTCGCTGCGCGGCTCGGCAGGCTCGCCCGAGGCCGCGGCGCCACGCGGCTCGCCCGAGCCGGAGCGCGAGCCGAGCATCTGCATGACGTCGCCGCGGATCTCGGTGCTGTAGCGGTCGTTGCCGTCCTTGTCCTGCCACTTGCGGGTGCGCAGGCTGCCCTCGACGTAGACCTGCGAGCCCTTCTTCAGGTACTCGCCCGCGATCTCCGCCAGGCGGCCGAAGAAGGCGATCCGGTGCCATTCGGTCGCCTCCTTCATCTCGCCGCTCGCCTTGTCCTTCCAGCGGTCGGTGGTGGCGACGCGGATGTTGGTCACCGCCTCGCCGCTCGGCAGGTACCGTGTTTCCGGGTCCGCGCCCAGGTTGCCCACTACGATCACCTTGTTGACTGACGCCATGTCTACCTCCCTTTGACCGTACTCATCGTAAACGACTCGGCGGCCAATCGGTTGACCGGGCGCATGCCGGCGGCCAGAGCGATCCAGGCCAGCGCCAGCGCGGTGCAGGTGCCGAACACCGCCGCCGGGCCGAAATGCTCCGCGATCCAGCCCCCGGCGAGGCCGCCGCAGAACAGCCCCAGCGTCTGCGTCGTGTTGTACACGCCGATGGCCGTGCCGCGCGCGTGCGCCGGGGCGATGCGCGACACGAGCGAGGGGATCAGCGCCTCGAGCACGTTGAACGCGGCGAAGAAGGCGAGCAGCAGCATGGCGAGCGGGCCGATGCGCGGCCCGGCCAGGCTGAAGCCGCCCTCGGCGAGCGCCAGCAGGGCAATCGCGCCCAGCATCACCCCGCGTCCCGCATTGCGCCGGTCCGCATACCAGATCGGCGGCGCCATGAGCGCGAAGGATGCCAGCACCACCGGCAGGTACACCTTCCAGTGCGAAGCGATCGGCAGGCCGGAGGCGACCAGCAACGGCGGCACGACCACGAACATCGCCATCTGCACGGAGTGCAGCACGAAGATCCCGGCGTTGAGCCGCACGAGCTGCGGATCGAGTAGCGATAGGCGCAGTGCGCCGGGCGCGTCGGCGGGCGCCGCCGGCCGCGGCGGCGCCGGCGGGACCATTTTCACCACCACGACGATGGCGGCCAGTGCGAGCAGGCCGGTGAGCACGAACAGCCCGCCCATGCCGACCAGGTGATACAGCGCAGGCGCCGCGACCAGCGACAGCGCGAAGGACAGGCCGATCGACGCGCCGACCATGGCCATCACCTTGACGCGGTGCTGCTCGCGCGTCAGGTCGGCCGCGAGCGCCATCACCACGGCGGAGATCGCGCCCGCGCCCTGCAGCCCGCGGCCGGCGATCGCCATCCAGATGTCCTGTGCCGCCGCGGCGAGAAAGCTGCCCGCAGCGAACACCAGCAGGCCGGCGACGATCACGGGCTTGCGTCCCCAGCGGTCCGACGCCATGCCGAACGGAATCTGCAGGATGGCCTGCACCAGGCCGTAGGCGCCGAGCGCGATCCCGACCAGCACCAGGTTGTGGCCGCCCGCGAGCTGCGGCGCGTGCACGGCGAACACCGGCAGGATGAGGAACAGGCCGAGCATGCGCAGGCCGAAGATGCCGGCGAGCGACGCCCCGGCGCGAAGCTCCTCGGCGCTCATGCGCGCGAATTCCATGACCAGGAGATGTAAAGCTGGAAGCGTGGATGCAGGACTCGCTATAGTAGCAAGTTTGCCCACACTCTCCGGCGACATGGACGGCCTCGGCACCCTCGGCACGCTCGGCACCATCCGCATCCGCGGCGCACGCACGCACAATCTCAAGAACCTGCACCTCGAACTGCCACGCAATCGCCTGGTGGTGATCACCGGGCTGTCGGGCTCGGGCAAATCCTCGCTCGCCTTCGACACGCTGTACGCCGAAGGGCAGCGGCGCTACGTCGAGTCGCTGTCCGCGTATGCGCGCCAGTTCCTGCAGCTCATGGAGAAGCCCGACGTCGACCTGATCGAGGGTTTGTCGCCGGCGATCGCCATCGAGCAGAAGGCGGGCAGCCACAACCCGCGCTCCACTGTCGGCACCGTCACCGAGGTGCACGACTACCTGCGCTTGCTCTACGCGCGCGTCGGCACGCCGCACTGTCCCGAGCATGGGCTGCCACTCGCGGCGCAGTCGGTGTCGCAGATGGTCGATCACGTGCTCGCGCTGCCACCCGAGACCCGCATTCTCGTGCTGGCGCCGGTGATTGCCGGCCGCAAGGGCGAGCAGGCGGAGCTGCTCGAGGAGCTGCGCGCGCAGGGCTTCGCCCGCGTGCGCATCGACGGCAAGGTGCACGACCTCGATGCCGCGCCGCGCCTGGCGCGGCACGCCAAGCACACGGTGGACGTGGTCGTCGACCGTCTCAAGGTGCGTGCCGACGCCCGCCAGCGCCTGGCGGAGTCGTTCGAGACCGCGCTGCGCCACGCCGACGGCCGCGCGCTCGCGGTGGAGACGGATTCGGACAAGGAGCATCTCTTTTCGGCGCGCTTCGCCTGCCCGGCCTGCGACTACGCGCTGCCCGAACTGGAGCCGCGCCTGTTCTCCTTCAACAACCCGGCGGGCGCCTGCCCGCGCTGCGACGGCCTGGGCGCGATCGAGTTCTTCGATCCCAAGCGCGTCGTGGCGCATCCCAACCTGAGCCTGGCGAGCGGCGCCATCCGCGGCTGGGACCGTCGCAATCATTTCTACCATACGCTGCTGCAGTCGCTCGCCGCGCACTACGGTTTCGACATCGAGACGCCCTGGGAGGCGCTCGCCGACGAGGCGCAGAAGATCGTCCTGTACGGCTCCGGCAGCGAGCGCATCGAGTTCCGCTACGTCGCCGAGCGCGGCCGCAGCAGCGTGAAGGCGCACGCCTTCGAGGGCGTGGTGCCGAACCTGGAGCGCCGCTATCGCGAGACGGAGTCGGTCGTGGTGCGTGAGGAGCTCGCCAAGTACCGCAACACGCGCGCCTGTCCCGAGTGCGAAGGCACGCGGCTGCGGCGCGAGGCGCGCCACGTGCGCGTCGCGGGCCACAGCATCCACGAGGTGTCGTGCTGGCCGCTGCGGCAGACGCTCGAGTTCTTCGGCGCGCTCACGCTGCAGGGCGCGCGCGCCGCGGTGGCCGACAAGATCGTCGCGGAGATCTCGACCCGTCTTGGGTTCCTGGTCAACGTTGGACTCGACTACCTGAGCCTCGCGCGCGCGGCGCAGACGCTGTCCGGCGGCGAGGCGCAACGCATCCGGCTGGCGAGCCAGATGGGCTCCGGCCTCACGGGCGTGCTGTACGTGCTCGATGAACCCTCGATCGGCCTGCACCAGCGCGACAACGCGCGCCTGCTCGAAACCCTGCAGCGGCTGCGCGACCAGGGCAACACGGTGATCGTGGTCGAGCATGACGCGGAGGCGATCCTCGCCGCCGATCACGTCGTCGACATGGGGCCTGGCGCAGGGGAGGCGGGCGGCCACATCGTGGCGCAGGGCACGCCGTCCGCCATCCTCGAAAGTGAGTCTTCGCTTACGGGAAAATACCTGTCGCACAGGCTTAGAATCGAGGTGCCTGGGACACGCCACCGGCGAAAGGTGCGGCAGGTGCTGCGCATCGAGGGCGCGTGCGGTAACAATCTCAAGGACGTGCGGCTCGAGCTGCCCGTGGGGCTTCTGGTGTGCGTGACGGGAGTGTCGGGATCTGGGAAGTCGACCCTGATCAACGACACTCTCTACCGGGTGGTCGCGCGCCACCTGCACGGCAGTCGCGAAGAGCCCGCGCCGTACGCCTCGGCCACGGGCCTCGAGCACTTCGACAAGGTCGTGAGCGTCGACCAGAGCCCGATCGGACGCACGCCGCGCTCCAATCCGGCGACCTACACCGGGCTGTTCGCGCCGATCCGCGAGCTGTACGCCGGCGTGCCGGAGGCGCGCGTGCGCGGCTACGACGCGGGCCGGTTCTCCTTCAACGTCAAGGGCGGCCGATGCGAAGCGTGCCAGGGCGATGGGCTGGTCAAGGTCGAGATGCATTTCCTGCCCGACATCTACGTACCCTGCGACGTGTGCCACGGCACGCGCTACAACCGCGAGACGCTGGAGATCCGTTACCGCGGCAAGTCCGTGCACGAGGCGCTGCAGATGACGGTGCGCGAGGCGCATGAATTCTTCGCCGCCGTTCCGGTCATCGCCCGCAAGCTGCAGACGCTGCTCGAGGTCGGCCTGGGCTATGTGCAGCTCGGGCAGTCGGCGACCACGCTGTCGGGCGGCGAAGCGCAGCGCGTCAAGCTGTCGCTGGAGCTTTCGCGCCGGGATACGGGTCGCACGCTCTACATTCTGGACGAGCCCACGACCGGGCTGCACTTCCACGACATCAAGCTGCTGCTGGACGTGCTGCACCGCCTGCGCGACGCCGGCAATACCGTCGTGGTCATCGAGCACAACCTCGAGGTCGTCAAGACCGCCGACTGGGTGGTCGACCTCGGGCCGGAAGGCGGGGACGGCGGTGGCCGCGTCGTCGCCGAAGGCACCCCCGAGACTGTCGCCGCCAGCACCGAGAGCCACACCGGTCGCTACCTCAAGCAGGTCCTGCGGCCCCCCCGTCAGCAGGCCGCTTGACAGGAACGAACGATCGTACTATTTTCGCGTCATGGAGAAATCGACCAAGGGCGAGCAGACACGTCAGGCGATCCTCGACGAAGCCCTGCGCATCGCGCGGCGCTTGGGGCTCGAGGGCCTGACGATCGGCACGCTCGCGGACGCCACCGGCATGTCGAAGTCGGGGCTGTTCGCGCATTTCGGCTCGCGCGAGGAGCTGCAGCTCGCGGTGCTCGAGCTCGGCGCCCGGCAGTACGGCGAGCGCGTGCTGATGCCCGCGCTGAAGATCGATCGCGGCCTGCCGCGCCTGCGCGCGCTGTTCGAGCATTGGCTCGACTGGACGCTGCAGACCGAGGTCCCGGGCGGCTGCATCATGGTTTCCACGGCCCATGAGTACGACGACCGGCCTGGCCCGATCCGCGACGCGGCCGTCCAGATGCAGCGCCGCGGCATCGGTGTGACCGAGCGCGCGGTGCGCCTCGCGATCGAGGAAGGTCACCTCAGGAAGGACACCGATCCCGAGCAGATTGCCTTCGAGCTGCTCGGGATCGTGCTCGCCAGCCACAACCACGTGCGGCTGCTCGGCGACAGGGAGGCGCGCAGGCGCGCGCTGACCGCGTTCGACGCGCTGATCGCCCGCTATGCCGCCCCGGCGCAGCCGCGCCTGCGCGCGGCCGCCCGCTAACCGGAAAGGAGCCTTGCCATGCCCCAGACGCTCTCGCTGCCAGGAAAAAATAGCACGACCGTTCGCTTCATGTTTGAAACGCTCACGCGGCGCCTGGCTCTGCGCACCTCGTCGCTGCTCGCGCCGGGATTGGCCGGCCTGTGGGCCGAGCGGCTGTTCCTCACGCCGCCGCAGCCGCTTTATCCGAGCGCGGAGGTCTTCGACCTGCTGGACGCGCGGCAGTCCTACCTGCAGCACCGCGGCCGGCACATCGCCATGTGGCATTGGGGCGCGAAGGACGCGCCGGCGGTGCTGCTCGCGCACGGCTGGGGCGGCCGCGCGACGCAGATGCGGCGCTTCGTCGCGCCGCTGCTCGCCGCGGGCTACCGCGTGATCGCCTACGACCAGCCGGCGCACGGGCTTTCCGACGGCCGCCTCACCGGGCTGCCCGACTTTGCCGATGTGCTGGACGCCGTGGCGCGTCATCACGGCGGCGTACGCGCGGTAATCACGCACTCCCTCGGCGGGCCGGCGGCGGCCGTCGCCATGGCGCGCGGCCTGCGGCTCGAGCGCGCCGTGCTCGTCAGCCCGCCGTCGGACCTCGTCGGCTACTCACGCCGCTTCGCGCGCTGGTTCGCGATCCCCGAGCGCGTGCGGCGCCGCATGCAGGCGGCGATCGAGGAACGCTTCGGCGTGCGCTGGGCGGACCTCGAGCTCGCGCGCGTCGCGCCGCACGTGGACGCCGAGGCGCTGGTGATCCACGACCGGCAGGACGGCGTGATCCCCTGGCGCCAGGGCGCGGCCGTGGCGCGGCAGTGGCGCGGCGCGCGCCTGCTGTCCACGCAGGGCCTCGGGCACGGACGCATCCTGCAGGACGAGGGCGTGGCGCGCGCGGCGGCGGATTTCATCGCCGGGCGCGCGAAGGTGGCTGTGCCCGCGCACCCCGAGCTTCCCTACCCGGCGCCGCTCTACTGACATGCCGCGCGAGCTCGTGGTCACCTGGAACGACCCTGCGCCGGCGCTCGAGGAAGGACGCAAGCTGCTGCCCATCGAGCACCTGCGCGCGATCCGCGACGGGCGGCTGCCCGATCCGCCGTTCGCGCGCCTGCTCGGCATGCGCCTCGCGCACGTCGCGGAGGGCGAAGCAGCGTTCGAGCTTTCTCCCGGCGAGCAGCACTACAACCCGATCGGCGCGGTGCACGGCGGGGTCGCCTTCACGATGCTCGACTCGGCGATGGGATGCGCGGTGCAGACGCTCTGCCCGGCGGGCAAGGGCTACACCACGCTCGAGCTGAAGGCGAACCTGGTGCGGCCCATTACGCAGCAGACGGGCCTGCTGCGCGCGCGTGCCAAGGTCGTGCATTTCGGCAGCCGCACCGCCACCGCCGAAGCTCGCCTCGAAGACGGGGCCGGCAAGCTCTACGCCCACGGCTCCAGCACCTGCCTGATCCTCGGCTGAGGTGGTTTACAGGCGGCGCGGAATGGGGCGAGAATGGCTTCGCACCCCGATCCCGCATGCCCGGCAAGATCTTCCGCTTCGGGCCCACCCCGGAGCATCGCGCCCAGCACCTGTTCGTGTTCCTGCACGGCAGCGGCGCGACGTCGAAGTCCATGATCCCCATCGCCTTTCGCTTCCAGGCGCGCTTTCCGAGCGCGGCGCTGGTGGTGCCGAGCGGCTTCGC
The DNA here is from genome assembly GCA_029883975.1 of Betaproteobacteria bacterium. Classification (GTDB taxonomy): domain Bacteria; phylum Pseudomonadota; class Gammaproteobacteria; order Burkholderiales; family SG8-39; genus JAABQT01. Next base: position 32,671 of record JAOUIL010000006.1, on the reverse strand, counting down.
CGCCTCGGAGGTGGACCGCGAAGCGCAGCAGTGGTACTCGAGCCGCGGGCTGACCGACGAGAACCGCGTGCAGCGCGTGTCCGCGATCCTGCCGCGCGTCGAGGCGCTGGTGCGCCGCGAGCAGACCAACTGCGGCGTGCCCACGGAGCGCACGGTGCTGATCGGCTTCTCGCAGGGCGGCACCGTGGCGCTGGAAACCGTCAAGCAGGTGCCTGGCCTGGCCGGCGCGGTGGTCGCCTACTCGTCGCGCTTCGCGCGCCTGCCGGAGAACGGCGCGCGCATCGGCGCGCGCGTGCACCTGGTGCACGGCGAGCACGACGCGGTGGTGTCGCGGGTGCACGCCGAGCGCGCGGCGCGCACGCTGGCGGCGCTGCACGTGCCCGTGACGCTCGACATCGTCGAGGACCTCGGGCACGCCCTCACCCACAGCGCCATTTGCCTCGGCTCGCTGCGGCTGCTGCAAGGCATCTACGAGGGTCGGCGCGCCACGCTGCACTGAATGGGAACGGTCGTCGCACTGGGGGGGCAGGTCGGCGGGTCGAAGCTCGCCGAGGGCTTGCAGCGCCTGCGCGGCCGCAACCTCGCCTACGTCGTCAACACGGGCGACGATTTCGACTACCTCGGCCTGCAGGTCTCGCCGGATGTCGACACGGCGCTCTATGCGCTCGCCGGGATCGCCGATCCGGCCAAGGGCTGGGAGCCGGCCGGGGAAACCTTCGCCGTGCACGCCATGCTCATGCGCCTGCGCGGCCCGCAGCAGATCCCGCTCGGCGATCGCGCGCTCGCGCTGCAGCTGCTGCGCGCCGAGGCGCTGCGCGCCGGGCGCACGCCCACCGCGGTCACGCTCGAGCTGTGCCAGCGGCTGGGCATCGAGGCGCGCGTGCTGCCGATGTGCAACGACCCGGTGCGCACCGTGCTGCACACGGATGCGGGCGCGCTGAGCTTTCAGGACTACTTCGTCGACCTGAAATGCGAGCCCGAAGTGCGCGGTTTCCAGTACGGCGGGGCGGACCAGGCCCGGCTCTCGGACGAGGTGCTCGAGGCCCTGCACGCGCGGGACCTCGAGGCGGTGGTGCTGTGCCCCAGCAACCCGTACCACACCATGCATCCGATCCTCGCGGTGCCCGGCATGCGCGAAGCCCTGCGCAAGGGCGGCGCCCCGGTGATCGCGGTCAGCCCGATCATCGGCGGCCGCGCGCTGCAGGGTTCGGCGGCGAAGATGATGCGCGAGCTCGGGCGCGAGGTGTCCGCGCGCGCCGTCGCGATGGAGTACCGCGGGCTGATCGACGGCATCGTCATCGACGGCGCGGACGAGGGGCTGGCCGAGGGCATCCTCGCCACCGGCTTCCAGGTGCTCGCGGTGCCGACCTACATGCGCAGCGCCGAGGATCGCCTGAAGCTCGCCCGCGAGGTGCTGGAGTTCGCGCGCGCCGTGCGCCTGCGCAAGGAAGTCGCCGCCGACGCCTGATCAGCGCATCAGCGCGTAGGCGCCGCCGCGCTCGATGGCGCGCAGGTAGGCCGGGCGCGCGTGGATGCGCGCCAGGAAGCCCATCAGCCGCGATCGCCTCTCGTCCAGGCCGCCGCGCGCACGCGCCGCCTCGAGCGGAAAACTCATCTGGATGTCGGCAGCGCTGAACGCGTCGCCCGCGAACCAGTCGCGACCCTGCAGCTCGCTTTCCATGAAATCGAGGTTGCGCTCGATGTTGGGCTGGATGTACGCGGCTTTCACGCGCTGCGCGATGGCGCGGGCCACGGGCCGCACGAAGAAGGGCATGGGGCCCTTCTCCACGCGGTCGAAGAGGAGCTTGAGGAGCAACGGCGGCTGGGCGGTGCCCTCCGCGAAATGCATCCAGTAGCGGTAGCGCAGCCGCTCCGGCGTGCCGGCGGCCGGCACGAGCCGCCCCTCGCCGTGGCGCTCGCCCAAGTACTCGATGATCGCGCCGGATTCGGCGAGGACCTGTCCGTCGTCCTCGATCACCGGCGACTTGCCCAAGGGGTGCACCGCGCGCAGCTCGGGCGGCGCCAGCATCGTTTTCGCGTCGCGCTGGTAGCGCTTGACCTCGTAGGGGACGCCGAGTTCCTCGAGGAGCCACAGCACGCGCTGCGAGCGCGAGTTGTTCAGGTGGTGGACGATGATCATGTCTGCAGCTCCGGCAGGTCGCGGAAGAGCTCGAGTGCTTCGGGGTTGGCGAGCGCGTCGGTATTGGCCACGGGCATGCCGTGCACCACGGCCTTCACCGCCAGCTCCACCACCTTGTTGTTCTTGGTGCGCGGGATGTCGGGCACCTGCACGATCTTCGCCGGCACGTGGCGCTTGGAGGTGTGCTCGCCGATCTGGCGGCGGATCCTCTCCTCGAGCGCCGCATCCAGGCGCAGGCCCTCGCGCAGCTTGACGAACAGCACCACGCGCGTGTCGACGGGCTTGTCGGGCGGCCAGAGCTGCCCGATGGCCACCGACTCCTCGACCTGCGGGATCTTTTCCACCTGGCCGTAGATCTCCGCGGTGCCGATCCGCACGCCTCCCGGGTTGAGCGTGGCGTCCGAGCGCCCGTAGACGATCATCGTGCCGCGCTCGGTGAGCTCGCACCAGTCGCCATGGCACCAGACGTTCGGGTACTTGGCGAAGTAGGCGGCGTGGTACCGCTCGCCGCCGCGGTCGTTCCAGAAGCCAAGCGGCATGGAGGGAAAAGGGCGGGTGCACACCAGCTCGCCCTTCTGCCCGACCACGGGGTTGCCGTCCTCGTCGAACACCTCCACGGCGAGCCCGAGCGAGCGGCACTGCAGCTCGCCGCGGTGCACGGGCAGGATGGCGTTGGCGTCGGCGAACGCGGCCATGATGTCGGTGCCCCCGGAAATGGAGGACAGGCACACGTCGGCCTTCACTTCCCGGTACACGTAGTCGTAGCTCTCGGGCACGAGCGGCGAGCCGGTCGACACGATCATGCGCAGCCCGGGCAGCGGGTGGCGCTCGCGCGGCCTCAGGCCGCGCTTGGCGATGGCATCGATGAACTTGGCCGAGGTGCCGAAGTGGCTGAAGCGCTCGCGCTGGGCGTATTCGAACAGGATGTCCGCCTCGCGCGCGAAGGGCGAGCCGTCGTACAGCATCACGGTCGCCTCCGCCGCGAGCGCGTGAAACAGCAGGTTCCACATCACCCAGTTGCAGGTGGTGTAGTAGAAGAAGTGGTCGCCGGGCCGTACGTCGAAGTGCAGCTTGTACATCTTGAGTGCCGCGAGCAGGGTGCCGCCCGCGCCATGCACGATGCACTTGGGTTTGCCGGTGGTGCCCGACGTGAACAGGATGTACGCGGGGTGGTCGAACGGCAGCTGCACCCAGGCGATGTCGCCGGGCGTGTGGCGGCGCAGCCACTCGTCCAGCAGCACCGCCTTGGGGAGATCGGCGACGTCCGGGCGGGCGTCCAGATACGGCACGACCACCACCTTGCGCAGGCTCGGCAGGCGCTCGGCGATCTCGCGCACGCGCTCCAGCACGTCGTGGCGCTTGCCGTTATACAGATACCCGTCGGCGACGAACAGCACCTTGGGCTCGATCTGCCCGAAGCGCTCGAGCACGCCGTCGACGCCGAAGTCCGGCGAGCACGAGGACCACACGATGCCCTGGGAAAGCGCCGCCAGCGCGAGCATCATCGTTTCCGGCAGGTTGGGCATGAAAGCCGCCGCCCGGTCGCCGGCGCGCAGGCCGAGCGCGGCCAGCGCCTGCGCGGCGCGCGACACGTCGCTGGTCAGATCCGAGTAGCTGACGCGCCGCTGCGGGCCGCGCTCGTCCCAGAACACCAGCGCGTCGCCGCGGTCGCCCCGGCGTAGCAGGTTCTCGGCGAGGTTGAGCCGCGCCTCCGGAAACCAGCGGGCGCCGGGCATCTTGTCGCCGTCCACCAGAACGGTGCCGCCCTTGCGCGCGGCGCGCACGCCGCACCACTCCCAGACTTCGTTCCAGAACGCTTCCGGGTTTTCGACCGTCCAGCGGTAGAAATCCGCGTACGTATTGAGATCGAGCCGGTGCTTGCGCACGATCTGGCGCGCGAACTGCGTAAGCTGCGCCTGCTCGATCGACGCTTCGCTTGGCTGCCACATCGGCTGCATGGCCGGGATTATCCCGCCGATAGGCTAGGATTGCTGCATGAGCTCCCCGCGCGTCCTTTTCGCCCTGTTCACGCTGTCCGGCTTCACGGGGCTCGTGTACGAATCCGTCTGGTCGCATTACCTGAAGCTGTTCCTCGGCTCGGCGGCGTTCGCCCAGTCCTTCGTGCTCGCCGCCTTCATGGGCGGCCTGGCGCTGGGCGCCTGGCTCGCGAGCAGGGCCGGCGCGCAGCGCAACCTGCTCGCCGCCTACGGCTGGATCGAAGCGCTGATCGGCGTGGCGGCGCTCGCCTTTCACTCCGTGTTCACCTGGCTGACCGACTGGTCCCTGCACAGTGTGATTCCGGCGATCGGCAGCCCGGCGGCGATCGAGTTCTTCAAGTACGCCCTGTGCGCGCTGCTGATCGTGCCGCAGACCGTGCTGCTCGGCATGACCTTTCCCCTGATGAGCGGCGCGGTGATCCGGCGCTACCCGACCGACGCTGCGGGCGGCCCGGCGAGCGGGCACCATCTGGCGATGCTGTATTTCACCAACTCCATCGGGGCGGCGGCAGGCGCGCTGGTGGCCGCCTTCCTGCTGATGGGCTGGCTGGGCATGCCGGGCACGATGCGCCTGGCCGGGGTGCTGAACCTCGCGCTCGCGGTCCTCGTGCTGTCGCTTGCGCGCGGCACGGAGCCCCGTCCCGCGGCGGACGCAACCGCGCCGGGCGCGCTTGCGGCGCACACCGGACTGGTCGTGCTCTTTCTGGTCGCCGCGGGCGTCACCGGGGCCGCCTCCTTCATCTACGAGGTAGCCTGGATCCGCATGCTGTCGCTGGTGCTGAGCTCCTCGTTCCACGCCTTCGAACTCATGCTCTCGGCGTTCATCGCCGGGCTGGCGCTCGGCGGACTGTGGATCCGCAAGCGCATCGACCGCATCGCCAACCCGGTGCGCTTCGTCGGGCTCGTGCAGGTGCTCATGGGTCTCGCCGCACTCGGCACCCTCTTCCTCTACCACTGGAGCTTCGACTGGATGGAGTGGGCGCTGACGGCGCTGCAACGCAATGCATCGAGCTACCCGCTGTTCAACCTCTTCGGCCACGGCATCGCGCTCGCCGTCATGCTGCCGGCGACCTTTCTCGCCGGCATGACGCTGCCGCTGTTCACGCACGTGCTCATGCGCGGCGGGCGCGGCGAGCGCGCCATCGGCCAGGTCTATGCCGCCAACACGCTCGGCGCGATCGCCGGCGTGCTGCTCGCGGTCCATGTGCTCGTGCCGGCCGCGGGACTGAAGGTGACCCTGGTCCTGGGCGCAAGCCTCGACATTCTCCTGGGCGCGTGGCTGTTGCGCTGGTCCGGCTTCCGCCTGCAGCGTGTCGAAGCATTCGCAGCGCTCATTCTCGGCCTGCTGGCCGCGGCCGTCACTGCCCGTGCCGCGGTGCTCGAGCCCGCGCGCCTTTCCTCCGGCGTATTCCGCTACGGCGTGGCCGAGCGCAGCGCGCAGGAAGTGCTGTTCTATCGCGACGGCAAGACCGCATCCGTGGCCGTGCTGGCCAACCGGGACGGCGCGCGCAGTATCCTCACCAACGGCAAGCCCGATGCGTCCATACAGATGGACCCGTCGCGGCCGCGCCGCGAGGACGAGTACACCATGGCGCTGCTCGGCTCGCTGCCGCTGCTCGCCAAGCCGCAAGCGCGCATCATCGCCAACATCGGCTTTGGCTCGGGAATGACGGCGGACGCCGTCCTGTCGCATTCCGGCCCGCGCGTGCTGGACATGATCGAAATCGAGCCGGCGATGGCCGCCGGCGCCTATGCCTTCAGCCCGCGCGTGGCGCGCGTGTTCCGCGACCGGCGCATGACGGTGCATTTCGAGGACGCGAAGAGTTTCTTCGCGCGGCACGGCAAGCGCTATGACGTGATCGTGTCGGAGCCTTCCAACCCCTGGGTGAATGGCGTGTCCAGCCTGTTCACGGTGGAGTTCTACCGCCATGCCACGCGCCAGCTCGCGCCGGACGGCATCTTCGTGCAGTGGCTGCAGTTCTACGAGCTGAACGACCGGCTGCTCGGCTCCATGTTCGCGGCGCTGGACTCGGTCTTTGCCGACTACGACGTCTACCAGGCCAGCGTGGGCGACCTCGTCGTCATGGCGGTGCGCGAAGGCCGCGTGCCCTTGCCGGGCGAGTTGCCCGCGGGTGAGCCAGCCTTCCTCGATTTCCTCAAGCAGGTCGGCATCAGCCGCCGCGAGCACCTGCTCGCGCGCAGGATCGGCGGCAAGCGCGAGCTCGCCCCTTACTTCGAGCAGCTCGCCGCACCGGTGAATTCGGATTTCCGCCCCACCGTGCAGCTCGAGGCGCCGCGCGCGCGCTACCTGCGCCAGACGGCCGACGGCATCGTGCAGCTCGCCATCGCGCCGCTGCCCATCCTGGAGATGCTGGGCGACGGGCGCCGGGCGTTCCTCACGGCGCCAGCGCCGCGCGCGGGCATGGGCGTGTACATGCAGCAGGTGAGCGCGCTCGAGCTGCACCAGGCACTCGTCAAGGGAAAGGCGCCGCACGACGATCAGCTGCCGCCGGCCGCGGTGCTCGTTTTTCGCGCGCCGCGCGCGCTGTGCGGCGCGAAGGTCGAGGGTTTTGTCCTGGAGCAGCTGCATATCGCGGCGATCAATACCCTGTCGCACCTGGCGCCGCAGTTCAGGCGCGAGCTGTGGGTCGAGCCCAAGTGGATCGGTTGCCCGCTCGCGCGCACGACGCCGCAGGTGCAGCAGCGCTTCGCCATCTACCGTGCCATTGCCGAGCGCGACGCGCGGGCCATGCTCGAGCGCGCCCGCGAGCAGCTCGAGCTGCCCGGGCGCCCGAGCGTCGACTGGGCCCGCTACCTGCTGCTGACCGCGGTGCTCGGTGCGCAGGCGAGCGGGCAGAGGGAAGAAGCGATGCGCCTGTGGGCCAAGCACTCGCCCGCGCTGCACGGCGACGATCTCGCGCCGTTCGAGCGCTATCTCCTTGCTTATCGCCCCTAGCGCGGGGCGACGCGCCGCAGCATCGGCTCCGGAATGCGGTAGTCGGGGTGCCGGCGCCGGAATTCGGCGAGGCTCTCGTCGGCTTCGCGCACGCGTCCCTGCTCGCGCAGCCCGGCGATGCGCTCCAGCCAGCGCTCCGGGGTGTCGGCCTCTTCCGCCGGCTTCGCGGCGCTCAGCGCGCCCGCGACGCTCGTCGCCGGCGCTGACCGATCCGCGGCCGGCGCCGATGCCTGACCGACAGGCTCGGCTGCCTGCATGACCCGCCTCCCCGCCTCGTCGCTGCGCTCGCGCTTCGCCTCTGCGAGCGCCGGCGGCGCAGCCGCCGCCCGCTCGGGAGCGACTTGCGGCTTTCCAGGTGCCGCGGGCACCGTGGCCGAACGCGCGTCGCCGCGCGGCCCGGCCACCGGCGCCGGGGACTTCATCACTTGCGGCGCAAGCACCACCTCTTCCGTCCGCGTCCGCTCTTCCCGCTCGACGACCAGCGCGACGCCGACGGCGAGCGTCAGCGCCGCAGCCGCGGCCAGCGGAACCCGCCAGCGCGCCCTGTGCCGCCGCGAGGCGGCCAGAATCGCGGCGTCGAGCGCCGCGCGCGGCTCCTCGCGGCCGAGCGCCCTGTAGGCCTGCGCAATCCGCTCGTCGCGTTCCGGTTCAGTCATCTTTCAATGCCGCCTCGAGCTTGCCGAGCGCGTAGCGCAGCCGGCTCTTCGCCGCCTCCTCGTTCGCGCCGGTCGCGACGGCGATCTCGGCAACCGTCATGCCGGCCTCGGCGTGCAGCAGGAAGGCCTCGCGCTGCAATCCGGGCAACGCGGCCATCGCCTGCGCGAGGCGCTGCAGGTCCTCGCGCCCGGCGGCGCGCGCCTCCGGGTCGTCGGCACGCGGGGCGGCGGCATCGTCGTCCTGCAGCTCCACCACCTTCAGTCCGCGCTTGCGCCAGTGGTCGGTGAGGCGGTGGTGCGCAATGGTGTACAGCCACGTGGTGAACCGCGCCCGCGCCTCGTATCGGCCCCGCGCCTCGATCACCCGCATCCAGATCTCCTGGTAAAGCTCCTCCGCTACAGCGCGCTCGCGCACCGCGCGCAGGACGAATCGGTACAGCGGCCCCTTGTGCCGCGAGTACAGCGTGTCGAAGGCCCCGGCGTCGCCCTGCCGATAGGCGAGCATGAGCTGTTCGTCCGGGGCCTCCACGCCGCCGAGTTTACGCGTCGGGCACGAAGCCCGGAAACGGCCGAGGGTGCCGCGGCGTCTCGCGGATCACGCCCAGCGCGACGAGATTGCGGTAGCTGTCGTAGCGAATCGCGATGGTCTCCGCGGGGTGAGGCGTGGCGCGCTCGAACGTCACGTGCCGGGCGTAGGAGGTCTCGCTCCGGCCATGGCCGGTGCCGAGCGACTCTTCCGCCTTGGCCGAGTCCCGCGCCGCGGCGCGCGGCTCGGAGGCGATACCGCTGAACGGCTGTGGCGGCTCCGCCTTGCGGCGAAAGAGCGCTACCCCGATCACGCCGACGTCCTCCGGGCGCCCCGTGCGTGCCGCGTACGAGTCGCCGAGCGCCGTGAAGTAGAACGCCGCGGTGCGCTCGAGGCTCTTGCGCCAGCCGTCCACCGCCAGCCGTCCGCGCGGCCCGATCACGTAGCCGCTCTGCGCCGGGTGCGCGCTCGCTCCGGTGATGACGTTCACGCCATCCACCGACATGACCGCCAGCAGGTCGCCGCCTTCGCGGTTGCGCACCTCGATCCGGTACTCGCTGCCCGGCCTGCCCACGACGTACGCCTGCCCCGCGTGCCAGTAGACGGGCAGCCGGCGCCCGTTGCTGCGGTCGAAGACGTTGATGTCGGCGATGCGCCCGACCGCGAGCGCCTGCGTCGACAGGGCGAGCGCGAGCGCCGCCCCGGCCAGCCTGAACACGTTCATGTCCGCTCCTTTCCTGTGATGCGGCGCGCCAACGTGGTGCGCCCTGCACCTATGAAACGAAGCGGCCATCGAATCGGGTTAAGATGCGCGCCTTCCATGGCAAAGACCTGCTACGACTGCGGCAAGTGCCCGGCCTACTGCTGCAGCTACCCCGAGATCGAGGTCTCGAAGGCCGACATCGCGCGCCTGGCGCGGCATTTCGGCGTGAGTGAAGCGCAGGCGGAGGAGCGCTACACCAAGCTGCAGCGCGAGGAGAACGTGCGCATCCTGCGGCACCGCGAGGACGAGCACTTCACCTCGGTGTGCATGTTCCTCGACCGCACGGCGCGCCGCTGCACTGTGTACGAGGCGCGGCCGCACACCTGCCGCAGCTATCCGTACGGCGCGCGCTGCGGCTACTACGAGTTCCTCAAATTCGAGCGCGAGCACCAGGCCGACGAGGGCTTCGTCGCCACCACCTGAGGGCTAGGGGCGGCGCTCGAGCGCCTGCTTGCGGATCGCCGAGAGGGTGGTCGAGGTGGTGATCGCATCGGGATCGATGCGCAGCTCGAGGATCGCCGGCCTGCCCGAGGCGCGCGCACGCTCGAACGCCGGCGCGAACTGATCGGTCGTCTCCACGACCTCGCCATGGCCGCCAAAGGCCCGCGCATAGGCGGCAAAGTCCGGATTCTGCAGCTCGGTGCCCGAGACACGGCCCGGATACTCGCGCTCCTGGTGCATGCGGATCGTGCCGTACATGCCGTTGTTCACTACCAGCGTGATCACCGGTGCGCCGTACTGGGCGGCCGTCGCGAATTCCTGGCCGGTCATGAGGAAGTCCCCGTCTCCGGTCACGGCCACCACGGTGCGCTGCGGCGCGGCGAGCTTGGCCGCGATCGCCGAAGGCAGGCCGCAGCCCATCGAGCCGTTGGTCGAGCCGAGCTGCGTGCGGAATCCCTTGTAGCGGAAGTACCGGTGCACCCAGCCGGAGAAGTTGCCGGCGCCGCCGGCGATGATCGCGTCCTCGGGGAGGTTCGCGTCCAGCCACTTCACCACCTCGGCGTACTGCAGCTTGCCCGGAATCGGCCGGGCCTCGGTCCACGCCAGGTACTCCTCGCGCGCCTGGGCCGTTCGCGCTCGCCACTTGCCGCCGTCCAGTTTCACCAGCGCGAGCGCCTGCACGAAGTCGGGCATGCCCGAGTTGATCGGCAGCGCCGCGTGGTACACGCGTCCGAGCTCTTCCGCGCCGCCGTGCACGTGGATCAGCTCTTGCGCGGGCACCGGCGCCTGGAACAGCGTGTAGCCGCTGGTGGTCATCTCGCCCAGGCGCGCGCCGATCACCAGCACGACATCCGCTTCGCGGATGCGCCCGGCGAGCTTCGGGTTGATGCCGATGCCGACGTCGCCCGCGAACGAAGGGCTGCGGTTGTCGAGCAGATCCTGGCAGCGGAACGAGGTGCCGGCCGCGAGCTGCACGGACTCGAGCCATGCGCGCAGCGCGTCGCAGCTCGCGCGATCCCAGCCGCCGCCGCCGAGGATGACGAACGGGCGCTCGGCCGACTGCAACATTTGCTGGAGCCTGCGCATATCCGCGGGCGCGGGCGCGGGGCGCACCGTCTTGTAGCGCGGCACGTCGGCCACGGCGGCCTCCGAAAACAGCATGTCCTCGGGCAGCGCGAGCAGCACAGGCCCGGGGCGCCCCGCCTTCGCCGTGTGGAAGGCGTGGCTCACGTACTCGGGAATGCGCTCGGCGCGGTCGATCTGCGCCACCCACTTGGTCAGAGGTCCGTACATGCGGCGATAGTCGATCTCCTGGAACGCCTCGCGCTCCGCGAAGTCGTTGCCCACCTGCCCTACGAACACGACCATGGGCGTGGAGTCCTGGAACGCGGTATGCACGCCGACCGCGCCGTTGGTGGCGCCGGGACCCCGCGTGACGAAAAGGATCCCCGGCTCGCCGGTGAGCTTGCCGTAGGCCTCCGCCATGTAGGACGCGCCGCCTTCCTGGCGGCAGACGATGAACTTCAGCTGGTCGCGCACGTCGTAGAAGCCGTCCAGCGCCGGCAGGTAGCTCTCGCCGGGCACGCCGAAAGCGAGCTTCGCGCCGTGGCCGACGAGCGCGTCGGCGAGGATGCGCCCGGCGTGGCGCGTGCGCAGGTCCTTCTTCATGCCGTCACTCCCGCGAAGGCGTTGCGCAGCTTCTCGCAGCACTCCTGCACCGCGGCATTGGCGGTATCCAGGACGCCGCCGAACAGGATGAACCCGTGGATCATGTCCGCGTACTCGCGATAGGAAACGTCCACGCCCTCCTTCGCCATGCGCTCGGCATATTCGCGCCCCTCGTCGAGCAGCGGGTCGTAGCCCGCGGTGATGACGTACGCCGGCGGCAGCCCGGCGAGGCTCCTCGCCAGCAAGGGCGAGGCACGCCAGTCGAGGAGGTCGCTCTTGTTCGGCAGGTACTGCGCCTGGAAGTAATCCATGGATTTCTTCGTCAGCAGGTAACCCTCGCCGTTCCTGCGGATCGACGGATGCGCGAGACGCTGGTCGGTTGCGGGATAGATCAGGAGCTGGTACGCGATTGCCGGCCCACCCGCGTCGCGCGCGTGCAGCGCGACGACCGTCGCGAGATTGCCGCCCGCGCTGTCGCCGCCGACGGCGACCTGCGCGTGCCGCGACGCGACGAAGCGCGTGGCCGCGATGCAATCCTCGACCGCCGCGGGAAACGGGTGTTCCGGGCCCATGCGGTAATCCACCGAGTACACCGCGCAGCGCGCGCCGTTGGCGAGCTGGCGGCACAGCACGTCGTGCGTGTCGAGGTCGCCGATCACCCAGCCGCCGCCGTGGAAATAGACGAGCGCGGGGAGCGCGTCGTCAGGCTTCGCGCCCAGCGGCCGGTAAGCGCGCAAGGCCACCGGGCCCGGTGCCAGCGTGAGGCGAGATTCCGCCACTTCCGGCGCTTGTGGAGCGAGCGCGGCGCGCGTGTCGCGGTAGATGCGCCGCGCGACGTGCGCCGGAACCTCGTAGAGCTGGGGCAGCGGCGACTGCGCCGCGCGCTCGAGCAGCTGCACGATCTTTGGATGCAGGCTCACCGCTAGCGCACCGCCGCCAGCATCTTCTTCAGCCGCTCGACGAAGAACGGCGCGCACTTGTGGATCTTCGTCTCCTGCGAAATCATCAGCGGGCGGATCTTCGGCAGATAGGCCTGCCACTCGGGATCGGCCTGCATCGCCGCGCGCTGCTTCTCCCGCTGCAGCAGGTCGTCGTAGGCCCACATGTGCGTCACCAGGTTCTGCATGCCGACCTCGGTAACGTAGTAGCCCACCAGGTTCGGCAGGTGCCGAAGCTGGATCTTCATCCCGGTTTCCTCGTAGTGCTTGAAGTACTCGGGCGCCTTGCCGACCTGCAGCAGATACATGCGTTCTTCGACGTACACGGGGGCTTCCTCCTCGGTGGCGGTCGACTATAGTATCCGCCCGATGGACGATGGCAATACGCCGCGGCGCATCCTTTCACAGAACCACGCGCGCGCGGCGTCTGCTACCATGCCGCGGCAGGGTCGGCGGTCCGCCGGCGGCCCGCCGTCATGTCCGACCTCGTGTCCCCGATGAGCCTCAACCTCGGCGCGCCTGCAGGCGAACCGGCCCCCTTCACGCGCGAGCAGTTCGCCCGTGACCCGGGCCAAGTGCTGAGCCGCGGCCGCTGGGCGAACGCGGTCCTGTACCTGCATCGCCGCGACGGCGCGTGCTGGGTGGTCAAGGACTTCCGTTCGAGCGGATTCGCAGTGCGCAACACGATCGGCCGCTTCCTCATCCGGCGCGAGATGCGGGCACTGCGCAGCGTCGCCGGGATCGAGGGCGTGCCGGCGGGCGCCTTCCGGCTCGATGCGCACGCGCTCGCGTACCGGTTCGTTCCGGGAGTGACGCTCAAGCGCGCGGGTCTCGGCGAGCACGCCGCGGACTTTTTCGTGCAGCTCGAGCGCGTGCTCATGCAGGTGCATGCGCTGGGCCGGATCGTGCACCTGGACGTGCGCAACGCCCGCAACGTCCTCGTGACGGAGCGGGGAGAGCCGCTGCTGCTCGACTTCCAGTCGGCCATCAGCACGCGCTGGATGCCGGGGCGCCTGCGCCGCCTGGCGGAGCGCGTCGACCTCGGCGGCGTGTACAAGCATTGGCAACGCAGCGCGCCGGAATCGCTGGACGAGGCGCGTGCCGGGCTGCTTTCCAGGGCGAACCGATGGCGTGCCCTGTGGCCGGTGCACGGCTACTTCGGGCGCGGCAAGCGCGCGCGGGAAGCGCGCACCGCCGAGCGGGGGCCGGAATGATCCTCGAGCGCGTCCACGCGTTCTTCAACCACCCGGGCTTCAGGAAATTCTGGGTGAGATCGCGCATCGTGCTGGTGCTCGCCCTCTTCGTCGCCGTCCTGTGGTTCGCGGACGCACGCTGGCTGTGGCCCGGGTTCCTCGTGTCCATGATCGGCGAGCTCGTCCAGCTCTGGTGCTTCGCATCGCTCGACAAGAACCGCGACCTCGCCTGCAACGGTCCGTACACGCTCGTGCGCAATCCGATGTACCTGGGCCGCTTCCTGATCGTCCTCGGCATGGTGATGCTGCTCGGCAATCCGTGGGTCATGCTGGCCTACGCGGTCGTGTACTACTTCTACATGGTGAACCGGGTGAAGCGCGAAGAGGCGAAGCTGCGCGAGGTGCTCGGCGCGCCGTACGCGGAGTATTGCGCAGCGGTGCACCCGTTCGTGCCCGGCCGCCCGTACCGCGGCAATCCGGTGCTGTATTGGCGGTGGGACCTGCTGCGCCAGAACCACGGCTGGGCGAACCTCGCCGGCACGCTCGCGTTCTGGATCGCCGCCGCGGCCCGCGTCTGGTGGCCGTAAGCGGGGAACCATGGACGACATCAACACGCTGCGCCGCATCCTTTCGCAGAACCGCGTGATCGCCGTGGTCGGCCTGTCGGCCGACTGGTTCCGGCCGAGCTACTTCGCCGCCAAGTACCTGCAGGAGCACGGCTACCGGATCATCCCGGTGAACCCGCGCTACGCCGAGATCCTCGGCGAGAAGTGCTACCCGTCGCTGCGCGACATCCCGGTCAAGGTGGACATCGTCGACTGCTTCCGCAAGACCGCGGACATCCCGCCGATCTGCGAGGACGCGATCGCCATCGGCGCCAAGGTGCTGTGGCAGCAGCTGGGCGTGCGCAACGAGGAGGCCGCCCGGCGCGCCGAGGCCGCCGGGCTGGACGCGGTGATGGATCGCTGCGTGAAGATCGAGCACGGGCGCCTCTTCGGGGGGCTCAACTGGGTGGGAGTGAACACCAAGGTGCTGTCGGCCAAGCGCCCCCGCTGGCTCGCTTACTAGTTCTCCAGATATCTGTTTTTTCGATACTTTGCGTGAATACGTCCGCTGGCGCATAGACGCGCCGGCCGTTATCCTTGCGTCCATGTCAAGGACCCTGCGCCTCTTCGAGGCCCGTTTCGGACGGCTGGTGCTCGCCGACGCCTCCGCGCCGGGCGCGGAAGAGGCGCACGGCGAGCCGCTCATCCTGATCAAGGTCGACGGCGCCGACTGCACGGTGCACGTGGGCGACGAAGCCCATCCTCTTGCGCGGGAAGACACGCTGCTCGTCAATCCTCAGCTGCCGGTGCGCCAGGGCGGAAGCGCCGGCGGCGCCGCGGCGCGCATCATCGAGTTCCACCCGTCCCTCGACTGGCTGCGGCAGGTGTTTCCCGCCGTGTTCGAGGATGTGGCCGACGTGTTCCCACGCGCGCGGGAAGCCATCACCCCGCGCATCCGGCAGCTGGCCGACGCGCTCGCCGTGGAGGCGCTGAACGACCAGTTCCTGTCGCCCGAGCGGCTCGAATTCATGCTGCAGGAGCTGATGCTCTCCGTGGTGGAGAGCTTTCTCGCGCGCCGGCGCGCTGGCGCCTCGCTGTGGCGCGGCTCGCGCTTCGCCGACACGCGCATCCGCAAGGCCCTCGGGCTGCTGCGCGCGCGCCCCAACAAGGACGTCAACATCGACGACCTCGCGAGCCAGGTGGGACTGTCGCGCTCGCGCTTCTACGACCTGTTTCAGGTGTGCACCGGGCGCTCGCCGCGCTCGTATCTCGACCTGCTGTGCGTCGAGAGCGCGATCGCCAAGCTGTCCAGCGGCCACGCGCGCATCGCCGACGTCTCCGCCGAGCTCGGCTTCTCGGCGCAGAGCAATTTCACGCGCTTCTTCCTTCACCAGGTCGGCATCCCGCCGTCGGAGTACCGGCGCGCCGCGGCCCGGCCCGCCAGCGAGGAAGAAGAGACACCCCCGCAGGCGCCCGGGCCAGGTAGCTGAGCATCTGCTAGCGGTTGCTGGGCTAAACTGCGGGGCATGAAGCGCCGCAAAGTCCTCGCCGTCACCGGCGGCGCCCAGGGCATCGGCCGCGCCATCGCCGAGCACTTCGCCGCCCATGGCTACGCGGTGTCCATCGCCGACACCCACGTCGCCGCTGGCCGCGCCGTACTGAAAGCGCTGCTGAACAAGGGTGCGCACGCCGCGTTCTTCCGGGCGGACATCTCTCAGGAACAGGACGTCAGGAACTGGCTGCGCGCCACTGCACGCACGCTCGGCTGCCCGGACGTGCTCGTCAACAATGCGGGCATCCGTGCGAGCGCGCCGTTCCTCACGCTCTCGCCGAAGGCCTTCGATCTGGTGCTGGGGACGAACCTGCGCGGCACGTTCCTGTGCACGCAGGAAGCTGCGCGGCTGATGGTGAAGCACAAAGTCGCGGGCGCGATCATCAACATCGCCTCCACGCGCGCGTTCATGTCCGAGCCGGGGACCGAGGCCTACTCGGCCTCCAAAGGCGGGATCGTCGCGCTCACGCACGCGACCGCCATCAGCCTGGGCCCGAAGCGCATCCGCGTGAACAGCATCAGCCCCGGCTGGATCGAGACGCGCGGGCGCAAGCACTCCAGAAGGGACCGGCTGCAGCATCCCGTGGGCCGCGTGGGCACGCCCGAGGACGTCGCCAGCGCCTGCCGCTACCTCGCCGAGCACGCCGGCTTCATGACCGGGCAGAACCTGACGCTGGACGGCGGCATGACCGTCAAGATGATCTACGAGGAATAGGGAGAACGCCGATGCAGCACGTCCGCTTCGGGCCCACCGGCCTGCACGTCTCGCGCCTTTGCCTGGGTACCATGACCTTCGGCCTGCAGTGCGACGAGAAGACCTCCTTCGCCATCCTCGACGCGGCCGCCGGCCACGGCATCACCTTCCTCGACACGGCGAACGCCTACCCGCTCGGCGGCAAGGTCGAGGACATGGGCCGCACGGAGGAGATCCTCGGCAAGTGGCTGAAGGGCAAGCGCGAGCAGTTCATCGTGGCCACGAAGTGCAGCGGCAAGATGGGCAACGCTCCCTGGCAGCAGGGCACGTCGCGCAAGCACGTGATGACGGCGATCGACGATTCGCTGCGGCGCCTCGGCACCGATTATGTCGACCTCTACCAGGTGCACCACTTCGACGCCGTGACGCCGGTGGACGAGACCGTGGAAGCATTCGACGCGGTGGTGAAGGCCGGCAAGGCGCGCTACGTCGGCGTTTCCAACTATCACGCCTACCGGGTGGCGCGCGCCCTCGGCCGCGCCGAGGCGCTCGGCCTCGCTAGGCTCGTCTCCGTGCAGCCGCGCTACAACCTGCTGTTTCGCGAGATCGAGCGCGAGCTGCTGCCCTTTTGCCAGGAGGAGGACCTCGCCGTCATTCCCTACAACCCGCTCGCCGGCGGGCTGCTGACCGGCAAGCACCAGCGCGGCGCGCCGCCCGCGGGCTCACGCTTCACGCTCGGCACCGCCGCCAAGACCTACACCGAGCGCTACTGGAAAGAGCGGGAGTTCGAGACGGTGGATGCGTTCGTGAAGCTTTCGAAGGAGGCCGGCATCGAGCCGGCGACGCTGGCGGTGGCCTGGGTGCTCGCCCATCCCGCGGTCACCTCGCCCCTCGTCGGTGCGAGCAGGCCCGAGCAGCTCGCGGCGAGCGTCGCTGCGCTGGAAGTGAAGCTCGACGCCGGCCTGAAGGCGAAGCTCGACGAGATCTCGCACGAGTACCGCATGGGCGATGCGGTGCGCTAGGGCCGACGGGCATGCCGCAAGGACAGAGCCGATGAGCGACGCCAAAGCCCTGTACCTCGACCTGCTGAAGCGCGCCCTGACCAATCTCATCTACCAGGACCGCGGCCTGATCGAAGGCGAGACCCGGCCGTTCGACCTGCGGCGTCGCGGCGAGGGAGAGGACTGGCCCGAGCATGCGCACACCATGATCGGCATCAAGCGCCTGGACGCGCTGCATTTCTGCGTCGAGGACGTGCTGGACCGTGGAGTGCCGGGGGACTTCATCGAGACGGGTGTGTGGCGCGGCGGCGCCTGCATCTTCATGCGCGGCGTGCTCAAGGTGCGCGGCGTCACCGACCGCATCGTCTGGCTTGCCGACTCGTTCCAGGGGCTGCCGCCTCCCGACGTGGCGCGCTATCCCCAGGACGCGGGCCTGGACTTCTCGCACCGCAAGGAGCTCGCCATCCCGCTGGAGGAAGTGCAGGAGAACTTCCGCCGCTACGGGCTGCTCGACGAACAGGTCCAGTTCCTCAAGGGCTGGTTCCACGACACGCTGCCCGGGGCGCCGGTCGAGCGGCTGGCCGTCCTGCGCCTGGACGGCGACCTGTATCAATCGACCATGGACGCCCTCACCAGCCTGTATCCGAAGCTCGAGCGGGGCGGCTACGCCATCGTCGACGACTACTCGATCGACGCCTGCCGGCAGGCGGTGGGCGACTATCGCGCGCGCCACGGCATCTCCGAGGAAATCGTGCCGATCGACTGGAGCGGCGTCCTGTGGCGAAAGGAGTCCGGCCGGACGGCCTGACTGAATTAGAATCGGCGGGCCATGGCCGATCGCCGGTTCGGGTTCGAGACGCTCTCGCTGCACGCCGGCCAGATCCCGGACGCCGCCACCGGCGCGCGCGCCGCGCCCATCTACCAGACCACGTCGTTCGTCTTCGATTCCGCGGACCACGCGGCGAGCCTCTTCAACCTGCAGACGTTCGGCAACGTCTACTCGCGCATCTCCAATCCGACGGTGGCCGTGCTGGAAGAGCGCGTCGCGGCGCTGGAGGGCGGACGCGCGGCGCTCGCCTGCGCGACCGGGCAGGCGGCCGAGGCCACTGCGATCCTTACGTTGTGCAAGGCGGGCGACCACATCGTCTCGGCGTCCACCCTGTACGGCGGCACGCACACCCTGCTCGGCGTGAACCTGAAGAAGCTAGGGCTGGAGGCGACCTTCGTGGATCCGGACGAGCCGGACAACTTCAGGAAGGCCATCAGGCCCGATACGAAGCTGCTCTACGCCGAGACGCTCGGCAACCCGCTCATCAACATCGTCGACATCGAGGCGATCGCGAAGATCGCGCGCGAGGCGGGCGTGCCGTTCCTCGTGGACAACACGGTGCCCTCGCCCTATCTCTGCCGGCCCTTCGAATGGGGCGCGGACCTCGTCGTGCACTCGGCCACCAAGTACCTCGGCGGGCACGGCACCACCATGGGCGGCGTGATCGTCGAGTCGGGCCGGTTTCCCTGGGGCAACGGCAAGTTCCCCGAGTTCACCACGCCTTCGCCCGGCTACCACGGCGTGATCTTCCACGAGACCTTCGGCGATTTCGGCTTCACCATGAAGGCGCGCATGGAGATCATGCGCACCTTCGGCCCGTCGCTTGCGCCGATCAACGCCTGGCTCCTGCTGCAGGGCATCGAGACACTCGGCGTGCGCATGGACCGGCACTGCGCCAACGCGCTCGCCGTGGCGAAGTTCCTGCAAGGGCACAAGCAGGTCGCCTGGGTGAACTACCCGGGACTGCCGAACAACCGGTACTTCGATCTGGCGCGCAAGTACCTGCCGAAAGGCGCCTCCGGCCTCTTGAACTTCGGCGTCAAGGGCGGCGCGAAGGCGGGCGAGCGCTTCATCGAGGCGGCGCAGTTCATGAGCCATCTCGCCAACATCGGCGACGCCAAGACCCTCATCATCCACCCGGCCTCGACCACGCACCGGCAGATGTCGGACGAGGAGCAGATGAAGGCCGGGGTGACGCCCGACATGATCCGCATGTCGGTCGGCATCGAGACGCTCGACGACATCCTGTGGGACATCGACCAAGCACTGACGGAGGCGGCAAAGGCATGATCAGCTACCAAATCATGGAGCACGGCAGGCCCCTGCAGAAGGTGATGCAGGAGACGCCGAAACCCAAGGGCACCGAGGTTCTGGTGAGAATCACGCGCTCGGGCGTGTGCCACTCGGACGTGCATATCTGGGACGGCTACTTCGACTGGGGCGGGGGCAAGCGCTTCTACGTGAAGGAGCGCGGCTGCATCCCGCCCTTCACCATGGGCCACGAGCCCTTCGGCGTCGTCGCCGCGCTCGGCCCGCGCGCCAAGGGCGTGAAGGTCGGGCAGAAGCGCATCGTCTATCCGTGGATCGGCTGCGGCAAGTGCCCGGTGTGCAAGGCGGGCCAGGACAACTACTGCATGAAGGCGCAGTTCCTCGGCGTGATGAAGCCGGGCGGCTACTCGTCGCACGTGCTGGTGCCGCATCCGAAGTACCTGGTGGACGCCACCGGCATCGACGAGGGCTTCGCCGCAACGCTCGGCTGCTCGGCGATCACCGCCTACAGCGGCATCAGCAAGTTTCCGAAGCTCGGGCCGAAAGACTGGGTGGCGGTGATCGGCTGCGGCGGCCTGGGGCTCGTCGCGCTCTCCATCCTCAAGGCGAAGGGCATCAAGAACGTGATCGCCTGCGACGTGGATGAGACCAAGCTCGAGGCGGCGAAGAAGCAGGGCGCCAAGCTGACGCTCGACTCGCGCGCGCCGGACGCGGTGCAGAAGCTCGGGGTGTTGGCGATGGGCAACCTCGCGGCGTCGATCGACTTCGTAGGCATGCCCGCCACGGCGGCGCTTGGCCTGGGCGCGCTGAGGAAGGGCGGACGCTACGTGCTCTGCGGTCTGTACGGGGGGGAGCTCGTCCACCCCCTGCCGCCGATCGCGCAGCGCGCGATCGGCATCGTGGGGTCCTACGTCGGAAATCTGCAGGAGCTGAGGGAAGTCGTCGCGCTGGCGAAGAAGAAGAAGCTGAAGCCCACGCCGGTGACGCTGCGCTCGCCCGACCAGGTCAACGAGACGCTGGAGGCGCTCAAGGCCGGCAAGGTGCTGGGGCGGGTGGTCCTCGACATGGAAAAGGAGTCCGTGTGACGCCTTTCGGCTGGACCAACCCCTACGCCTGGCCGCGCAAGCCGGTCCTCGCGAAGAATATCGTCTCCACCTCGCAGCCGCTCGCCGCGCAGGCCGGGCTGCAGATGCTCGCCGCCGGCGGTAATGCGGTCGATGCGATCCTCGCCACCGCGATCACGCTCACGCTCGTAGAGCCCGTCTCCAACGGCATCGGCTCGGACGCCTACGCCATCCTCTGGGACGGCAAGCAGCTGCACGGCCTGAACGCCTCGGGCCGCTCGCCCGCGGGCTGGATACCCGAGTTCTTCAAGAATCAGCCGCAGATGACGATGCGCGGCTGGAACTCGGTCACCGTGCCCGGCTGCGTGTCCGCATGGCGCATGCTCTCGGAGAAGTTCGGCAAGCTGCCGTTCGAGAAGCTCTTCGAGGCGGCCATCCGCTACGGGCGCGAGGGCTTCCTCGTCTCGCCCACCATCGCGAAGCAGTGGGCGGCGCAGGTGCCGGAGCTCAAGGTGCAGCCTGGGTTCGCGGAGGCCTTCATGCCCAACGGCCGCGCGCCCAATCCGGGCGAGGTGTTCCGCTTCCCCGACCATGCGGCCACCCTCGAAGCAATCGCAACGACCAAAGGCGACGCCTTCTACAAGGGCCCGCTCGCCGGCAAGCTGGAAGCCCATTCGAAGCAGCACGGCGGGGTGATGACCGCGGCCGACATGGCCGCGCACGCCTCGGACTGGATCGCACCGATCGAAATGAACTACCGCGGCTACACGCTGCACGAGATCCCGCCCAACGGCCAGGGCATCGTCGCGCTGATCGCGCTCGGCATCCTGTCGCACTTCGACCTGCGCAGCCACAAGGTCGACGGCCCGGACAGCGTGCACCTGCAGATCGAGGCGGTGAAGCTCGCTTTCGCCGATGCGTGGGCCTACGTGGCGGACCTCGACCACATGAAGGACGTGAAGCCGCAGCACCTGCTCGATGCCGGCTACCTCAAGGAGCGCGCGAAGAAGATCGACCAGAAGAAGGCCCAGGACTTCGGCCCCGGCAGCCCGCCGAAGGGTGGCACCGTGTATCTCACGGCGGCCGACGCGTCCGGGATGATGATCTCCTACATCCAGTCGAACTACATGGGCTTCGGCTCGGGCGTCGTGGTGCCGGGCACCGGGATCTCGCTGCAGAACCGCGGCGGCACTTTTTCCCTCAAACCCGGGCACCCGAACCAGGTGGGTCCGCGCAAGCGCCCCTACCAGACCATCATCCCCGGCTTCCTGACCAGGGACGGCAAGCCGGTGATGAGCTTCGGCGTCATGGGCGGCACCATGCAGCCGCAGGGCCACGCGCAGGTGCTGGTGCGCATCGCTGATTACGAACAGCACCCGCAGGCCGCCTGCGACGGCCCGCGCTTCCGCTTCGTGCAGGGCATGGACGTGAGCGTCGAGGATGGCGGCTTCCCGCCAGCGACGCTGGAAGAGCTGCAGCGCCGCGGGCATCGCCTAGTGCACGTGGACGACTACAACCAGTTCGGCTGCGCGCAGCTCGTATGGAAGACGGACGGCGGCTACATCGCCGCCAGCGACCCGCGCCGCGACGGGCAGGCGGTGGGGTTCTGACATGCTGAAGATCTGGGGCCGCGTCAATTCGGTCAACGTGAAGAAGGCGATGTGGTGCGTGGGCGAGCTCGCCCTGCCGCACGAGCGTATCGACGCGGGAATGCAGTTCGGCGTGAACAGGACGCCCGAGTACTTGAAGATGAACCCGACCGGCCTCGTGCCGACGATCGACGACGACGGCTTCACGCTGTGGGAGTCGCACACCATCGTGCGCTACCTGTGCGCCAGGCACTCGCCGGGCAAGCTGTGCCCGCAGGACCTGCGCGCACGCGCCGACGCGGAGCGCTGGATGGACTGGGCTTTCAGCTTCCAGAATGCGATGCGCAACGTGTTCTGGGGCTTGATCCGCACGCCGCCGGAAAAGCGCGACCCGAAGGCGATCGAGGAAGGCACGAAGAAGAGCCATGAGCTCGCCGCGATGCTCGACAAGGTGCTCGCGGACAAGCCCTACGTCGCCGGCCAATCCTTCACGATGGGCGACATCCCCATCGGCTGCGAGGTGCAGCGCTACATGCGCGTGCCGATCGAGCGGCCTGCGCTGCCGAACCTGCAGGCCTGGTTCGAGCGCCTGCGCCAGCGCCCGGCGTTCGTGCAGCACGTCGACCTCCCGTTGACCTGAAGCGCACCGCACCGGCAGCGCTGCTGCTCCGCAGCAGCGCTGCGCCGCGGGAACACCCGCCCCGATCCGCGGTCATCCCTTCTGGGTGCGCCAAGGAGGGAGCCATGGAACTGAACAACATGCGCTGCAAGGAGTGCAAGGGTGTCATGTCGCTCGCCACGCTCGCGCCGATGGAAGGCGAGCAGCAGGGCGTGCGCATGCGGATCGAGGGCATGCCGGCCATGCAGTGCGCCGAGGGCCACAAGCGCTTCGTCGCCCCGGAGTTCGCGGTGCGCATGATGGAAGCGCTGATGGCGGACAAGACGCTCGTCCCGCTGCAGGGCGCGGCGCTCAAGGGCCTGCTGCGCAAGCGCAGCTGCTGCCCCGGGTGCGGCGACGAGCTCGCCACCGCGCCGCAGGGTCGCGTGCAGGCGCGGCGCGAGGTGCGGCTGAAGGGGCTGGCGGCGTTCGGCGTGTCGGTCGCGCTGCCGACGTTCCGCTGCGCCGCTTGCGGGAAGGAGAGCGTCGCGCCGCAGGGCGAGGTGCTCGATGGCCTGATGAAGGCCTCGATTCAGGCGTTCCGCTCGGCGGCCGTGGCGCCTACCTGAGCGCGGCGTCGCGCTCCGCGCGCGGCATCCTCGCCAGCCCGGCGACGCGCGCGTAGAAGCGCGGCAGATCGCCGCCCGCCTCGGCCAGCAGGCGCTCGAAGGCCGGCACCTTGTCCGTGTAGGTGGCGTACGCGGCGACCAGCGCGTTGTTCGCCTCGGCGCCCTCGAAGCCGCGCAGGCGCGCCAGCCACGGCCCGAGCGGCGCGAGCGCCGCGTGCTTCTCCCGGCGCATGTCCTCGACGTCGAGCTTCTGCGCGTAAAGCGCGCGCAACCGCGCGCGCGCTTCCTCGATCACCCGCTCGAACTCCGCGCGGCGCGCGCGCGCCCCGGCCACCCGCGCCGCGTCGCCCTCGCGCCCCGCATCGCGCAGCCAGCGGCGCAGACCTTCGCGCTCGACCGCCACCGCGAAGGACTCGTTGAACGTGGTGTCGTCCTGCACGTAGGCGACGCGGTGCGCGAGCTCGTGGAACAGCAGCCGCGCGAGCTCCGTGTCCGCATCGCCGATGAACGTGGAGAGCAGCGGATCGTCGAACCAGCCGAGCGTGGAGTAGGCCGGCACGCCGTACACCAGCACGTCGTACCCGGCCGCGCGGCGCGCGGCGGCGTGGCGCAGCGCGTCCTCGCGATCGAAATAGCCGCGGTAGGCGACGCAGCCCGCCACCGGGAAGCACGACAGCGCGGGCTCGAGCGAGAACTCGGGCGCGGCGACCACGTTCCACAGCGCGTAGTCCCGCCCGAGCGCAGCATACGAGCGGTACGCACCGCCATCCGGCAGGCCGAGCGCGCGCACGGCGTAGTCGCGGATCGCCGTGGCTGCGCGCAGCCGGTCCTTGAGTTGCGCGGAGGTCTCCGGATTCTCGAGCACCTCGGCCACCGGCCGCGCGCGCGCCGCGATCGCCAGCTGCCCGCCAGCGGCCTGCCCGTAGTAGGCGAGCGTCTCGCAGCCGCACAGCGCGCAGGCGCTAGCGGCGAGGAAGAAAGCGCGCATCTTTCAGGAACGACACCGCCTGCGCCGCCACGCGCGCCGACACGAGCATCGTGCTGTGCGCCACCGGCAGCACGATGCGCTCGCGCATGCCGTCGACTTCCGTTTCCTCCACGCGCACCACGCCGTCGTTCGCGCCGGGCAGCGCGCCGAACAGGCGCCCCAGGCCGACGGGCGTCGTGCCCGCGAGCACGCCGAGAGGCTCGGGCCGCGTCCAGTGCGCGGCACGGCCCTCGCGCCACAGCGACTCGCTCGCGCCGAGGAACCAGCGTCCCCAGCCGTGCTGCGCGAGGCGCCGTCCCGCGAAGTTGCCGCGCACGGGCGAGCCGAGGAGCAGCACGTTGCCGGCCGCCACCAAGCGGTGCTGCTCCAGCGCGTGCAGCACCACCAGGCCGCCCAGGCTGTGGCCGACGAAATGCGCGGGGCCGACCTCGCGCGCGAAGCGCGCCAGGCGCTCGGCGTGCGCGTCCAGCGGCCGCTCGCGCCCGTGGTAGGAGAAGAGGTGGCAGCGGAACCCGGCCTGCGCGAGGCGCGCCGCGAGCGGCGTCATCACCACCGCGGGCACCCACAGCCCGTGGGCGAGCACGACGTCGCGCATCGCCGTCAACCGGCCACGCGGCCCGGCAGCGCGAAGATGCCGCTCATGCGCACGATGCGCTTGCCGCCCGCGCACAGGTAGCCGGTGGCGAACGCGAGGCGGCTGCCGACGCGCTGCACCTCGGCCTCGGACTGGATCCAGTCGCCGAGCTCGGCCGCGCCCGCGTAGTCGATGTCCAGGTGCGCCGTGACGAAGCCGGCGCGCGATCCCGTGCGCGCCATGAGCGCGTAACCGAGCGCGAGGTCGGCGAGCGTGGCGAGCACGCCGCCGTGGCAGATGCCGCGCGAGTTGCAGTGCTTCCTCGCCACGCGCAGGCCAAGCGAGATCGATCCCTCGCCGCGCTTCGCGCGCAGCGGCCCCATCAGCTGGTTGAACGGGCTCGCCGCCGGCAGCGGCTGGAATCCGGCGGGAGCGCGCGTCATCGGGCGATTCTAGCGTGCGCGCCGCAGCAGCAGCCACGCGCCGATGGCGAGCGAGGGCACGCCGAGCACCGCGTACGCCAGCGCGTAGCTCGCGCCGGCGGCGAGCACGGCGTTGAAGGCGAGCGGCGTGAGCACCACGCCGAGAAAGGTGATCGCGAGGCAGCCGCCGGTGGCCTGGCTCACCTGTCCCGGCGGCGCGACGCGCGCCACGTGGGCGAGGAAGACGCCGTTCCAGCCTACTGCGGTGGCGCCGAAGACCGCCGCGAAGGCGAACAGCAGCGACCGCGGCCACTCGGGCGAGGCGGCCAGCGTGGCGAGGGCGCAGGCGCCCATCCCGAGGCCCAGCAGGCCGAGCATGCGACGCCGGCCTAGCGCGCGGTCGGCGAGCACGCCCCAGGCGATGCGCCCGGCGACGCTCGCCGCCTGCGACACGGCCATCACGCCGCCCGCGAACACGAGCGCGAGGGCGAAGCTCTCGACGAGGAAGGACACGAGGTAGGTCACCAGCGTGATCTGCACGCCGCCGTAGACGAACGAGATCAACGCCATCTCGCGCAGGGCCGGCACGCGCGCGACGAGTCTGACCGGCTGGAACGCGGCGGCGAGCGACACGGGCGCGCGCGGATTGAGGTCGACATCGTAGCGCGCGCGCACAGGCGCCACGACGAGCGCAAGGGCCAGGCAGCCGGCGCCGACGGCGATCGCGGACCACTGCCAGCCCACGGCGAGCACCAGCAGCGGCACCAGCGCGCCGGCGAGCACGCCGCCCGCGGGCACGCCCGTCTGCTTGATCGAGAAGACGAGCGAGAACGCCCCCGGCGGGGCGGTGCGCACGAGGATGGCCGAGCTCGCCGGAGTCGTCGGGCCGTAGCCCAGGCCGATGAGGAACGCCCCGGCCAGCACCAGCGGCAGCCAGCCGCTCGCGGCCAGTGCCAGGCCGGCGAGGCACAGCGCGAGGCCGACCTGGCTCACGCGGATGGGACCGGCGCGCGCCACCCACCCGCCGGCGGCCGCCGAGCCCAGCATGCTGCCTACGTAGGCGAGGGAGATGAAGTAGCCGACTGACGCTGCCGGCACGCCGAGGTCACGCGAGGCGACCGGGGCCATCACCGGCGCGCTGTAGATCGCGAACGCGACCAGCGTCTGGATCGCGAGCGTGACGGCGAGCGGAAGGGCGACGCTGCCCAGGGGCTCAGCCGCCCTTGGCGGCGATCTCGCGCATCGTCTCGAGCAGCGCGCGCGCGCGATACACGACCGGATAGTCGACCATCTGGCCGTCCACTTCGACCGCAGCCCCGCCCTTCGCCTCCACCGCGCGGAACGCGGCGTCGATGCGCTCGGCGCGGGCCACCTCGTCCGGGGTAGGCGTGAACGCCGCGTTCGCCACCGGCACCTGGTCCGGATGCACGCACAGCCGCCCCTGGAAGCCGCCGCGGCGGCTCCTTTCCAGCGCGCGGCGGAATCCGTCCATGTCGCGCAGGTGGAACCACGGGCTGTCGAGCGGCGCCTCCACGCCCGCCGCGCGCGAGGCGAGCACGACGCGGTCGCGCGCGCTCTGCAGCTCGGGCTCGTCGAGTGATGGCACGAGGCCCGCCTCGAGGCTGAAGTCGGCCGCGCCGAATGCCACGCGCTTCACGCGCCACGCGCCCGAGTAGGGACGCAGGCTGCGCGCCTGAAGGATGCGGTCCACGCGCGCCACGCCCGCCGCGGTCTCCACCATGGGCACGAGGTCGATCGAGCCATCGGCGATGCCGCGCTCGCGCTCCAGGGCCGCCATCAGCCAGTCCACCGCGTGCAGGTCGGCCGCGCTTTCTACCTTGGGCAGGAACACGCCGTCCACCTTGTCGTGCAGGGTCTCGACCAGGTCGCGGTAGCAGAACGGGCTCGCGGGCGCATTGACGCGCACATAGCCGCGACCGCGACGCGGCCGGCGCAGCGCCTCGGCCACGGGCTTGCGCGCCGCCGGCTTGTCGGCAACCGCGACCGCGTCCTCCAGATCGAGGATCACGCCGTCGGCCTCGAGGCCGAGCGCCTTCTCGACGCGCCGCGGGTGATTGCCCGGCGCGAACAGGAACGTCCTATTGAGGGGCATGGACCTGCCTTTCGTCCCAGCGTGGATAGGGAAGCTGCCATTGTGCCGTGGCGAGCTCGGGTGGCCAGACGACTTCGCGCCGGCCGCGCTGGATCTGCACGACCGCGGGCTTGACGCCGACCTGCACGCCGTCCGCGTCGACGCGATGCCGGCCGAGGGGCGTGTCGACCTCCAGGCGGCGCAGCGCCGCGCGCAGGCGCTCGGTCTCGAGCGCGCCCGCAGCCTGCACCGCCGCCTGCAGCACCAGCCCGGCGGCGTAGGCGTGCGCCGCGAGCACGCCGGGCTCGCCCTGCCAGCGCTCGCGCCACGCCGCAAGGAACGCCCGGTTCGCCGGCCAGTTCGCGTTGGGCTCGTAGGCCGTGAGCCCGAGCGCGTGCTCGGCGTCCTGGCCGACGCGGCGGATGAACTCGGGCTCCGCCGCGCCCTGGGCGAGGAACAGCCACGGCGCATAGCCGATGCGCTTGAACGTCTTCACCATCTCTGCGGCGTCCTCCGCGATGCCGAACGCGATCCAGGCCTCGGCGTTGCGCGCGCGCGCCGCGGCGATCTGCGCGGCGTACTCGGTGGCGCCCGGCGCCGTGAACTGCACGGCGACCTGCAGGCCGCGCCGCCCGGCCGCCTCGGCGAGGCGCTCGGCCGCCTCGCGCGAGCGCGGGTCGTTGCGCGCGAGCACCTGGAGCTTGCCGTGCCCGGCGGACTCGACGATCGCCAGCGGCCCCGCGCCGTACGCCGAGAGCGGCGCCGGCACGTGAAACACCTGCCGGCGGCCCTCGCGTTGCACCGACTCGGTGACGCCGGTGACGTTCAGCAGCAGCTGTCCCGCCCGCTCCACGGTCGCGGCGGCCGCCATGGTCGCCGCGCTGCCCAGCGGACCGAGGAGCAGGTCCGCCTGCTCCGACTGGATCAGCTGCTCGTAGAGCCTGAGCGAGGCCGATGCTTCCGAGCCGTCGTCGAGCAGCCGCAGCGTGATCGCGCGGCCGAGCAGCCCGCCCTCTGCGCTGCAGCGCTCCTGCCACAGCACGAGCGCCTTGCGCATTTCCTCGCCGAGGTCGGCGAGCTGCCCCGAGGCCGGCAGGACCGCGCCGACGACGATGGCCGGCGCCTGCGCGAAAGCGGGACCCGCCGCCGCCAGCCAGAGCGCGAGCAGCCAGCGCTGCATCAGATGCCGAAGAACCGCGCGAAGCGCGCCACCGGCTCGCGCACGGTGACCAGGCTGTTCTCCGGCGCGTCGGCCCGCGCATGGCCGAGCGCCATGCCGCAGACGACGATCTCGGCTTCCGGAATCTGCAACTCGCGGCGCACGAAGGCGTGCGCGTTCGCGATCGCCGCCTCGGGACAGGTGTCCAGCCCGAGGCCGCGCGCCGCCAGCATCA
This sequence comes from Betaproteobacteria bacterium, assembly GCA_029883975.1. Taxonomy (GTDB): domain Bacteria; phylum Pseudomonadota; class Gammaproteobacteria; order Burkholderiales; family SG8-39; genus JAABQT01. Next base: position 4,153 of record JAOUIL010000006.1, on the reverse strand, counting down.
CGTTCTGCAGGAACATGCCCGTGTCGAGCCACGCGCCGACCGGCAGGTCGCGGTCCAGCGTGATCACCATGCCGACCGGCGCATCGAAAAAGAGGTAGTTGCGCGCGTGCTGCAGGCGCGTCCTGTCGCGATCCCCCTTGCCGATGCCGAGCAGCCCGTACAGGTCCCAGCCGATCCTGCGGCGCCGCGCAAGATAGGGCTCGCGCCACTGCGGCGGGTAGTAGTCGTACTCCCGCTTCCAGCTGTCTCCGTGCTGCAGGCACGCCTCGTGCATCGCGCGCGTCAACCGGTCGCGCACCTCGCCGGCGACCACATACACTTTCCAGGGCTGGATGTTGGAGCCCGACGGCGCGCGGCTCGCGGTGGCGAGGATGCGCTCGACGGTCTCGCGCGGCACCGGATCGGGCTTGAAGGCGCGCAGACTGCGGCGCGAGAGGATCGCCTCCTCGACCGTACGCGCGACGCTGCCCGCGGCGAAGGGCAGCGCGCCGGCCGCCGGATCGAAGCTCGCGGTTTCCATCCGGCGATAATACCCAACATGGACAAGCGCCTGCAGGCCGCGTTCGCAGCCATCGTCGGCGAGCGCAACGTGCTCACTTCCGCTGCCGACACGGCGCCATACACGCGCGACTGGCGCCGCCAGTACAGCGCGAGCGCGGAAGCGGTATTGTGCCCCGGCAGCACCGCGCAGGTCGCGGCGCTCGTCGGCCTGTGCGCGCGCGAAGGCGTGGCCGTCGTGCCGCAGGGCGGCAACACCGGACTGTGCGGCGGCTCGGTGCCGACCGGCACGCGCCGCGAGATCGTGCTGTCGCTCGGCAGGCTCAACCGCATCCGTGGCGTGGACGCGCTCAACGACACGCTGACCGCCGAAGCCGGTTGCGTGCTCGCCGAGGTGCAGAAGGCCGCCGAGCAGGCGGACCGGCTCTTCGCCCTGTCGCTCGCTGCGGAAGGCAGCTGCCAGATCGGGGGCACCCTGTCGACCAATGCCGGCGGTGTCAACGTCCTGCGCTACGGCAATGCGCGCGAGCAGGTCCTCGGGCTCGAGGTGGTCCTGCCCGACGGCCGCGTCTGGAACGGCCTGCGCGCGCTGCGCAAGGACAACACCGGCTATGACCTCAAGCAGCTCTTCATCGGCGCCGAAGGCACGCTCGGCGTGATCACCGCGGCGGTCCTCAAGCTCCATCCCCGGCCGGGCGCGCAGGCAACGGCGTGGATCGGCGTGCGCGATCCGGGCCGCGCCGTGGCGCTGCTTGCGCGGCTGCACGCGCGCCTCGGCGAGCGCATCAGCGCCTTCGAGCTCGCCTCGCGCGCCTGCCTCGAGGCCGTGCTGGTGCACGACCCGTCCGCGCGCGACCCGCTTCCCGTGCCGCACGCGTGGTACGTATTGGCGGAGTTCGCCGACGCGGGCACGCAGGAGGCGCTCGCCGCACAGGTGGCGCAGGCGCTGGCCGACGCGGCCGAGCTCGACGATGCGGTGCTGGCGACGAGCGCCGCGCAGGCGCGCGCGCTGTGGAAGCTGCGCGAGACGATTCCGGAGGCGCAGTTCGCCAACGTCAAGCACGACATCTCGGTACCGGTGTCCAGGGTGCCCGAATTCATCGCACGCGCCGCCGACACGCTGCAGGCCGCCTTTCGGGGGGTCGCCCTGTATGCGTTCGGCCACATCGGCGACGGCAACATCCACTACAACGTCGGCGACGCCGCCCTGATGGCGCGGCGCGACGAGGTCAATGCCGTCGTCTACGCGGCCGTCGAGGCGCTCGGCGGCTCGATCTCCGCCGAGCACGGCCTGGGGCAGCTCAAGCGCGAGGCGATCCGCGCGCACAAGGATCCGCTCGAGCTCGAACTGATGGCCGCGCTCAAGCGCACGCTGGATCCGCAGGGGCTGATGAATCCCGGCAAGCTGCTCTAGCGGGCGCGCTCGAAGACGAGCTCGCCGGCGCCGGAGAGCTCGCCTTCGATGCGCTCCGGCGCCACGCGGCCCGAGAACGAGAATCCCGCTCCCTCGAGCCGTATGCGGTCCGCGCGCAGCTGTGCGAGGCGCAGCGTCACTGGCTGGCCGCCGCGCGACGCATCGACGTCGATCCTCTGCCGGTCCTGCCAGATGACCAGTTGCCAGCCGCCCGGCGCGCGCCACGTGCCGCGCGCCTGCGCCGGCACGACGTAGGAAAAGAGCTTGCTCGTGTCGCCCTGGCCCGTGTGGCGCTGCGACAGCTTCACCGTCTCCACCGCCTCCGGCAGCCAGCCCGGCAGCGCAAAGGCGTGCGTGACGACGCGCGACCCGGGGCGCAGTTGCGCGAGCAGGCGCGGCTCGAGCTGCTCAAGCAGGAAGGGCAGCAGATAGGCGGTCACGACCGTCGCCTCGCCAAGGTCGGTGCGCAGCGCATCGCCCGCGACGAAGCGCACGCGCTCCGCCACCCCCGCGCGCTCGGCGTTCCGGGTCGCTTCGGCCACGAGGCGCTCGTCCAGATCCACGCCCAGGCCGCGCGCGCCGTGCGCCGCCGCGGCGCGGATGACGATGCGCCCGTCGCCCGAGCCCAGGTCGATGACGAAGTCTTCGGGCCCGGTGCGCGCCAGCTCCAGCATGCGCGCCACCACCTCGGGCGGCGTGGTGATGAAGGGCGCCTGCACCGGCGCCTCCTGCGCCGCGGCGGTGCCCGCGACCAGCAGCGCCGCCAGCACGGCAGGCGGCCGGCTCACTGCAGCGACGCGCTCGCCCCCAGCAGGGCCTCGCGGAACCGGTTCTTGAGCAGCGTGCCCTCGCGCGGCGGCAGGGTGATCGCCTCCTTCTCCGCGACGACCTTGACCTGCGCAAAATGCGGTCCCGCGCCGTGGTGCACGGCCTGGCGCAGGCTTTCGATCGCCGAGGCCTCGCGCACCAGCACTGCAGAGGCGAACCCCGCGGCGCGCGCCATCGCGGCCAGATCCACGCCGTGCGCCGTATGTGTCTTCTGCATGCCGGTCTCGCCGTAGCGCTCGTTGTCGATCACGACCACGCTCAGGTTCGCGGGCCGTTGCACGCCGATGGTGGCGAGCGATCCCAGCCCCATCAGCATCTCGCCGTCGCCGGTGACGACCAACACGCGCCGCGCCGGCTGCGCGAGCGCGAGCCCCAGCCCGGTGACCGCGGCGCACCCCATTCCTCCCCACATGGGGAAGGTCAGCGGATGGTCGCCCGTCGCCGCGCAATCCCAGGCGGTCGACCCCAGGCCGGCGACCACGAGCAGGTCTCCGCGATTGACGAGCAGGGCCCTGACCACTTCCCGCCGCCGCAGGGCGCTCATTGGGCCGCCTGCTCCTGGAAGCTCTTGATACCGATCACGCGCTGGGAGATGAGCACGGCCGCTGCCGCGTAGCCGCCGAAGGCGATGCGCGCCGCCGCATCGACTTGGACCGCCACCTCGTCGGCCGTATCGGCACGCTGCACCAACACGCCCATGGCGCGCAGGACTTCGGGCGTCGCCTGCCCCATGGGCACCTGCCATGGATTGAACTCGCCGTACTCCCCGCGCATGGTGACGACCAGGAGCAGCGGAATGCGGCACTCGCGCACCACGCCGAGCGCGTTGACGATGTTGCCGACGCCGCTCGACTGCATGAGCAGCGCCGTCTTCGCGCCGCCCAGCCACGCGCCGGTGGCCAGCCCGATGCCCTCCTCCTCGGTGCTGAGCACCACGGTGCGCAGGCGCGCGTCGCCGTGGCAGAGCTCGATCAGGCGCTTGTGGCCCGCGTCGGGGACGTAGCCGATGACGCCGAACCCCAGGCGCGAGAGCGCCTGGTGCACGGCGAGCGGCCAGTCGACGGCGGCGGGAAGCGGAGCGTTCAAGCGGTCGATTCTAAACTACGCGCACCGCGACTCTGTGCACCGCGTTGTTGCCGAAGCCGCTCACGTCCCATGGCGGCTCGAGAGGCTGGACGTGGCCGGCGGCGTCCGTCGCGCGGCAGGCGAGCTCGTGCTCGCCCGGTGCGGCATCCCAGACGGCATGCCACGCTCGCCAGGCGTACGGGGATGACGTCGGATGCAGCGTGGCTGCGCGCCAGGCGCCGTCCACCGCGAACTCCACGTGCGCGATGTCCGCCTCGCCCGACCAGGCGCGGCCGCGGATCTCTACGCGACCGGCAACCTGCACGCGCTCGCGCGTGTAGAAGTCGG
>JAOUIL010000111.1 GCA_029883975.1 Betaproteobacteria bacterium | reverse complement strand
TCCCTGCCCGCGCGCCGATTCCACCCACATGCGCCCGCCGTGCAGCACCACGATCATGCGCGCCGCGGGCAGCTCGCGCGCGCCGTCCAGGGGGTTGAAGACCGCGAAGTGGTCCTCGGGATCGATGCCGACGCCGTTGTCGCGCACCGCGAACAGCCACTCACGCCCGGCGGGCCGCGCCGAAACGTGGATGATGGGCGGCTCCTCGCCACAATGGCGCACGGCGTTGCCAATCAGCACACGGAACACGCGCTCGAGCTGACGCGGATCGGCACGCACGGTAGGCAGCGAGCCGCCGTGCACGCTCGCCCCCGCGGCGTCCAGCTGCGGCTTCAGCGTGGCGAGCGCGCGCGCGAGCACGGCGTCGCACTCCGTCTGGCGCGGCAGGCGCGGCGTGAGTACGGCGAGCGCGAGCGCGCCGAGCGCTGCCAGCAGGCGCCGCAGCTCAGACATCGCACCCGCGTGTTGCAGGGAATGCGTTCATGTGCCGATTCTAGAGCCTGGGCTATAGTGGGACATGGATTTCGTTTCACTGGCGGGAATCCGTGCTGCAGCCGCGCGCATCGCGGGCGCAGTGGAGCGCACGCCGTTTCTGAGATCGCGCACATTGTCGCGCATCGCCGGCTGCGAGCTGTGGCTCAAGTTCGAGAACCTGCAGTTCACGGCATCCTTCAAGGAGCGCGGCGCGCTGAACAAGCTGCTGACGCTAACAGAAGAGGAGCGCCGCCGCGGCGTGATCGCCATGAGCGCGGGCAACCACGCGCAGGGTGTCGCCTACCACGCTGCGCGCCTCGGCGTGCACGCGACAATTGTCATGCCGCGCGGCACGCCCAATACAAAGGTCTCGAGCACGCGCGTGCACGGTGCCGAGGTGGTGCTCGAAGGCGAGTCGCTCTCGGAAGCCGGCGCGCACGCGCGCGAGCTCGCGCAACGCCACGGCTACACATTTATCCATCCGTACGACGACCCGGCGGTGGTCTGCGGCCAGGGCACCGTCGGCCTCGAGATGCTGGAGGACATGCCGGAGCTCGACGCCATCGTCGTACCGATCGGCGGCGGCGGACTCGCTTCGGGGATCGCTGTGGCCGCCAAGGCGCTGCGTCCGCAGATCCACCTGTATGGCGTCGAGTCGCGGCTATGGAGCGCGATGCACCAGCGCCTGCACGGGCTGCCGGTATCGGCGGGAGGCGACACCATCGCCGAGGGCATCGCCGTGCGCGACGTGAGCGAGCTGACGCTCGAGCTCTGCCGTCGGCACCTGGACGAGGTGCTGCTCGTAGAGGAGGAAACGATCGAGCGCGCCATCGTGGCGTTGATCGAGATCGAGAAGACGGTGGCCGAGGGCGCGGGTGCCGCAGGGCTCGCCGCGCTGCTCGCGCACGGGCCTCTGTTTGCCGGCAAGCGCGTCGCCATCCCCATCTGCGGCGGCAACATCGACTCGCGCGTGCTCTCGGCGGTGCTGATGCGCGGGCTGGTGCGCGACGGGCGCCTCGTGCGCCTGCATGTCGCCATGCAGGACGTCTCCGGGAGCCTCGCCAAGGTGGCGACGCTGATCGGCGAGGCGGGCGGCAACATCGTCGAAGTGCAGCACCAGCGCGTGTTCGGCACGGCGTCGGTGAAGACGCCCGAAGTGGAATTCGTGGTCGAGACGCGCGACCGCGAGCACACGCGCGCCCTGATCGCCCACCTCGCGGCGCACGGGGCGCGCGCCAGGCTTGAAGACTAGGCGACCGGCTCGGAGATCTCGACCAGGTTGAGGTCGGGGTCGCGCACGTACACCGAGCGGATCTTCGACACCGCGCCGGTCTTCATCACCGGCCCTTCGAGGATCGGCACGCCCGCGGCCGCGAGCCGCGCGATCACCTGCTCGAGGGGCACCGAGGCGATGAAGCACAGGTCCAGCGTTCCCGGCGCTGCGACATGCGCGCGCGGCGTGAACTCCTTGCCCCACTCGTGGATGTTGATCTTCTGGCTGCCGAACTTGAGCGCCTGCCGCGTCTCGGTCGGCGTTTGGAACGACTCGAGCTGCATTCCCAGCACCTCGGTATAGAACCGGATGCAGCCCGCGAGATCGCGCGTGGTGAGGACGATGTGGTCGACGTGGTGAATCATAAGTAGGGACAGCCCCCATTTTTCTCATTTGCGAATGTAGTGCAAATGAGAAAAATGGGGACTGTCCCTATTTTCTTTTCAGCATTCTCAGGGGGTTGTACTCGAGCACGGTCTCGCCGCGCTGGTTGACCACCTTGTTGGCGAAGCGCACCAGTCCGCGGTCGCCTTTCGAGGTGAGGCGCGCCTCGACGACCTCGCATTCGACGTGGACGGTATCGCCGACCACCGTAGGCCCCTTGACGTCGAGCGTCGCGTTGAGGAAGGCAAGGCCCGTGTCCTGCATGGACGGCAGCAGCAGCCCCTCGGCGAAGGAGTAGACGAGCGCGCCAGGCACCGCGCGGCCCTTGATGGCGCGCTGCGAGTCGTCGGCCACCGCGAACAGCTCCTCGGTGAGCCAGGTGAGGTTGACGAACGCGGCCACATCCGCCTCGGCGATGGTGCGCCGGTGCGTGCGGAACCGCATTCCCACCTTCAGCTCTTCGAAGGCGAAGCCGCGCCCGATGGGGTGAACGTTGTCGCTCATGTCAGAAGATGGTGTAGGCGCCGTCGATGACGAAGCTGTCGCCGGTATGGTAGCCGCTCGCGTCGCTCATCAGGTACACGGCGATGCCGGCGAAGTCCTCCTTCTTCCCCCAGCGCCGCAGCGGAATGCGCGGCAGCACCGCGGCGGCGAACTTCTCGTCGCCGATGGCGCGCGCCGTCATGTCCGACTCGATCCATCCCGGCAGGATGGAGTTGGCGGTCACCTGGTAGCGCGCCATCTCGACGGCGAGCGCGCGAATCATGGTGAGCATCGCGCCCTTGGTGGCGGCGTAGCTCGCGGCGCGCGCCGCGCCGTGGATCGCGGCGCTGCTCGCCATGCCCACCAGGCGCCCGCCCGGGCTTCCCGCCTTGGCACGCTCGACCATGTGGCGCGCGGCGGCGCGCAGCGTGAAGAACGCGCCATCGAGATTCACCTGCATCACGCGCCGCCATTCCTTCGTTTCCAGCTCGGCGAGCGGCGCGCGCGCCTGGCTGACGCCCGCGTTGGCGAAGCAGCCGTCGATGCGGCCCATGGCCTTCACCGCCGCCGCGAAGCACGCCTCGACCTGCGCCTCGTCGGCCACGTCGCAGCGCTGAGCGAGCACCCGCCTGCCGTGGCGCTTGAGCGCCTGCTCGGCGGCGGCGTTCTTGTCCGCGTTCGAGCCCCAGATGACGAGGTCCGCCCCCGCGGCGGCGAGCCCTTCGGCCATGCCGAGGCCGATGCCGCCGTTGCCCCCCGTGACGAGCGCGACCTTGCCGCGAAGGTCGAACGCGCTCATTTCTTCTCGAAGTGCGACCTCGCCTTGTTGAAGGCGTCCTGCATGTTCTTCCAGGCCTGGTCGGCGCCCTTCATCATGTCCATCCAGGCGTCCTGCGAGGCGTTCTGCAGCATCTTCATCTGGTAAAGCGCCTCGTCGCGGCGGCTGTTGAGCGCCGCGAGCTGCTTCTCGTACTCCGCCTTCATGTGCGTCTGCGCTTCCTTCGCCTTGGCCTCCCAGTTCTTCGCCTCGGCGTTCCACTGGTCGAGCTGGGCCTTCAGCTTCTGCACGTACTCGTCGCGGTTCATCATGGCGACCTCCTGCGTGGAAGGAACGGGAATTCTAGCCATAATGCCGCCCGTGTTCTCCCCGGATTTCACCCTCGAGCACCTCGAGGTCCCCGCCGGCCGCCTGCGCCTGCGCCGCGGCGGGGAGGGACCGCCGCTTCTCCTGCTGCACGGCAATCCGCAAACCCACGCCATGTGGCACAAGGTGGCCCCCGCGCTGGCCAGGCGCTACACGGTCTACTGCCCCGACCTGCGCGGCTACGGTGGCTCGTTCAAGCCGCCGGTCACCGCCGACCACGCGCCCTACGCGAAGCGCGAGATGGCGAAGGACATGGCCGAGCTGATGTCGCGCTTCGGCCATGAGACGTTCCTCATCGCCGCGCACGACCGCGGCGCGCGCGTCGCGCATCGCCTGGCGCTCGACCACGCGGGGCGCGTGCGCAAGCTCGCGTTGATGGACATCATCCCCACGCTCGAGCACTTCGAGCGCGCCGACATGGCCTTCGGCCTGGGCTATTACCACTGGTTCTGGTTCGCGCAGCCCCACCCCTTCCCGGAGAACGTGATCAGCGCAGCACCGGACGCCTGGTGGCGCGCGCACACCTCGCGCGAGCCCAAGCCGCCCGACTTCTTCGATCGCGACGCGCTCGCCGACTACATGAAGGCGATCCACGACCCGCGGATGATCCAGGGCATGTGCGAGGACTACCGCGCGGCGGCCACGATCGACCTCGAGCATGACCGCGCGAGCCGCGCTGCGGGCACCAAGGTCCGGTGCCCGCTGCTCGTGCTCTGGGGAAAGAAGGGCAAGATCGAGGCGTGGTACGACGCGCTTTCGATCTGGAAGGGGTATTGCGCGGCGCAGGTGACCGGCGGGCCGGTCAACTCTGGGCACTACCTCGCCGAGGAGGCGCCGGGCGAGGTGCTCACGCGTCTGACGGAGTTCTTCTCAGCCTGAGGCGAGCAGCAGCGCCAGAGCTAACGCGGCCGGTGCCGCCTGCACCCAGAGGATCCGGCGGCTGACTGTCCAGGCGCCGTACACACCGGCCACCAGTACGCAGGAAAGAAAGAAGATCTTGAACGGCAGCGAGCCGGCGACCAGGCCCCACGCCAGCCCCGCGGCGAGGAAGCCGTTGTACAGGCCCTGGTTCGCGGCCAGCACCTTCGTGACCTGCGCCTTCTCGGGACTGTTGCGGAAGACCTTCAGCCCGATCGGCCGAGTCCACAGGACCATCTCCAGCACGAGGAACCACAAGTGCAAGAGCGCGACGAGGGCGATCAGCGCATCGGCGGCGAGAGCCATGCCCCGGCAGTGTACCCGGCCGCCCGCCAGGCAAAAAAAAAACCGCCGCCACCCGTAGGGGGATCGGTGGCGGCGGCCGGCGGAGGAGTCGCCGGGGTTCTAGCCGGTTACCAGTGCCACCAGCTCGTGCGGCGCTGGTTGTCCTTGCGACGGTCGTTGTCGGCGTGCTTGTCATGCCCCTTGCCGTGGCGGTGCCCGTAGTGGCGCTTCTCCGGCACGACTTTCAGCATCGCGCGGCCCTCGATCGGCTGGCCGTCGACGGTCATGCCCTTGAGCACGCCTTCCTCGTCGCCGAGCTCGAACGCGGCGGTCTGGTTCTCGAAGTGGCACACCAGGTCAGGCCGGCGGTCGCGGTTCAGGTGCGTGAAGCGCTTGTTGCAGTTGCGCAGGCTCTGCTCGTCGCCCGTGCGGCCGAAGGTCAGGGTCTTCATGTCCACCGTGCGCGCATCGAAGCTGCGCGAGGAGAGGATGGCGACCGGGATGGTGTCGCGCCACTTCGGGTTGAGCCGCACCAGCGCCCTCGCGCCCGGCCGCACGTCGATGCGCACGTGCTTGACTTCGTCGGCCGCAGGCGGGGGCGGGGGCGGCGTTTCCTCTTCGGCCGGGGGCGTCGGATCCGACGGCGGGGTCGGATCGGACGGCGGCGTGGCCTGCTCGGGCGTCACGCCACTGACGTTCAGCGTGAAGGCGCCGGAGCCCGCGCCGCCCAGGGCGAGGAACGCACCGCCGTCCACCACACGGTCGGGAGAAACAGTCACCGCGACGTAGTGGTAGCCGCTCTGCGCGATGACCCAGTTCTGGATGTAGGGATCCAGGACCGTGACCGAACCCGGATCGAGCGTCGTGCCCTGCCAGTCGTCCATGACGGTCTCGACTGCGTAGCTCGGCGCGTGGATCGACACCATCGTGTCGACCGCGCTCGGGCCGTCGATATCCACGGTGATGCTGTCGCCTTCATTCGCCCAGAACTTGTACACGACGGCCGTGCCGCCGGTCGCGGTGCCGTCCACCGATGCGGTTCCGGCGCTGCTGAACTCGAACTGCAGCGTCGGCGCCCCCGACAGAACGCCCTGTGCCCAGGCAGTCCCGGACATGGCGCTCGCAGCCAGCAGGGCTGCGGCCACCGCGCGACGAATTGCGATCTTCCCTTTCATGTTCTCCTCCAGCGGCATTTGTGCCGAAAGTCACACGCCCATACTCGGCATGCATCCGTACGCTAGTACCGGTCGTCGGAAGGAGACAGGTCAGAATCCGCAAAGCAGCAAAACCTTTGTAAGACGGTGTCAGGCCGCGTGGCGCACAGCGGCCAAAAGTCACGCCCGGCGCGGCCGGCGTCAGCGCGCCGTCAGTAGGACTTCGGCAGGCCGAGCACGCGCTCGGCGATGAAGCACAGGATCATCTGCGGCGAGACCGGCGCGATGCGCCCGACGAGAGACTCGCGCAGATATCTCTCCACGTGATACTCCTTGGCGTAGCCGAAGCCGCCGTGCGTCATCACCGCCTGCTGGCAGGCGTCGAAGCAGGCTTCCGCCGCGAGGTACTTGGACGCGTTCGCCTCCGCGCCGCAGGGCTTGCCCTGGTCGTAGAGCCAGGCGGCCTTGAACACCATGAGGTTCGCCGCCTCGAGCGCCATCCAGTTGGCGGCGAGCGGGTGCTGGATCGCCTGATTCTGGCCGATCGGCCGGTCGAAGACGATCCTCTCGTTGGCATACTTCGCCGCGCGCTGCACCGCGCAGCGCCCGAGCCCCACGCACTCGGACGCGATCAGGATGCGCTCCGGGTTCATGCCGTGCAGGATGTACTGGAAGCCCTTGCCTTCCTCGCCGATGCGATCGGCTTCCGG
>JAOUIL010000038.1 GCA_029883975.1 Betaproteobacteria bacterium | reverse complement strand
CGCGAGTTCCAGGGGCGCCAGGTACCCTATTTCGCCATCCCTTATCGCGACTACTACATCTGGGGCGCGACCGCCGGCATGCTCGTCAACCTCTACCGCTTTCTCGCCGGGGCGGCGGTGACGTCGTGAACGCGCTGGCGGTAGTCGCCGCGCTGCTGCTCGAGCAGTGGCGGCCGCTGGGGGATCGCGCGGGCTACGCCGCGGCGCTGGCGGCCTGGGCAGACCGGCTGGAGCGCGCGTTCAACGCCGGCGAAGCGCGCCACGGGCTCGTCGCGTGGCTGGTCGCCGTCGTGCCGGTGCTGGTGGCGGCGGCGGCCCTGTACTACGCGCTGCTGTGGGCGAGCCCGCTGCTCGCGCTCGCCTTCAACGTGCTCGCGCTGTACCTGACGCTCGGTTTCCGCCAGTTCAGCCACTACTTCACCGACCTGCAGCTCGCCATCCGCGCCGGCGACGTCGACCGCGCGCGCGAGCTGATCGGCGCCTGGCGCGGCGAGGCGGCGCAGCACCGCAGCCGCGAGGAGGTGATCCGGCTCGCCATCGAGGAGGCGCTGGTCGCGTCCCACCGGCACGTGTTCGGCGTGCTGTTCTGGTTCGTGCTGCTGCCGGGTCCCTGCGGCGCGATCCTGTACCGGCTGGCGATCACCCTGCGGCGGCGCTGGCGCGGCCTGGGCGCGTTCGGCGCCTTCGGCGAGCGCGCCGCGCGCGCGCTCGAGTGGCCGGCGGTGCGCCTGACCGCCGTGTCCTTCGCCATCGTGGGCGATTTCGAAGACGCGGTCTACTGCTGGCGCACGCAGGCGCAGGCCTGGCCGGACGCCGAGGCCGGCGTGGTGCTGGCGGCCGGGGCGGGCGCGCTCGGTGTGCGCCTCGGCATGCCGCTCACGGCCGTGGACGGCGTCGAGGTGCGCCCCGAGCTCGGCGTCGGCGAGGCGGCCGAAGCGCCGTTCCTCGACGGCGCCGTCGGCCTGGTGTGGCGCGCGGTCGTGGTCTGGGTGTTCGCGCTGCTGGTGCTCGCCGTTGCCGGCGCACTGCCCCTCTAGCGCCGCGCCTCGCCGCAGCGCCAGCACTGCGTGAACTGCGGCTCGAGGCGCTCGCCGCACCTGGCGCAGCGCCAGGGCGATCCGGTCACCGGCTCGCCCTCGCGCAGCAGGCGCTCAGCGCGGGCGGCGTCGTTCGCGTCGCGCACCCACACCTCGGCCAGGCACTCGGCCGGCGGCAGCTCGCCCATCGCCGAGGCGAGCCGCTCGTTCCTCACCTCGGCACGGATGCCGTACGACTCGAGCAGGTTCCTCGCGTGATGCGCGGCGATCAGGTCGTGCGAGCTGAATACGCGCGGCACGGCGCCCCGCGCATCACAGCTCGAACAGCGCGTCGCACTTGGCGGCGCAGATGAAGTCGTTCTCCGACAGGCCGCCGACCGCGTGCGTCCAGTACAGGACGCGCACCTTGTTGTAGCCGACCTCCAGGTCGGGGTGATGGTCCTCCCGGTGCGACACCCAGGCGAGCGCATTCACGAACGCCATGGTCTGGTGGTAGTTGCCGAACGGGTAGAGCTTGACGAGCCGGTCGTTCTCCAGCGCCCAGCCCTTCAGGCCCTTCAGCTCCGCGCGCGCCTGCGCCTCGGTGTAGGCGGGCACGCCGCCCTCGCAGGGCTTGCACTTGCGCTTGACCAGTTCCTGCATGTGTCCTCCTAGGCGCTTGCCTGCAGGCGCGCGATGCGCAGCGCGGCCGGCGGATGGGAATCGTAGAACGCCGAATGCACCGGGTCCGGGGTGAGCGTCGCGGCGTTGTCCTGGTAGAGCTTCACCAGCGCCTTCACCAGCTCGGCGGCGCTGGCGTGCGCCGCCGCGTAGGCGTCGGCCTCGAACTCGTGGCGCCGGGAGTACAGGCTGCCGAGCGGCTGCAGGAAGAAGGTGAACACCGGCATCACCAGCACGAACAGCAGCAGCCCCATGGCCGCGCCGGGCGCGCCGGCATGCAGCCCCGCGTAGAACCACGGCTCGTCGATCAGCACGCCGAGTACCCACAGCAGCACGAGCGACATTGCCGCGAGCAGGGCGATGCGCTTCCAGACGTGGTGCCGCCGGTAGTGGCCCAGCTCGTGGGCCAGCACCGCCTCGACCTCGGCGGGCGCGAGGCGCGCGAGCAGGGTGTCGAAGAACACGATGCGCTTGGCCGCGCCGAAGCCCGTGAAATAGGCGTTGCCGTGCGCCGAGCGCCGCGAGCCGTCCATCACGAACAAGCCGTTCGAGCGGAAGCCGCAGCGCGCCAGCAGCGCCTGGATGCGCCCGGCGAGCGCCGGGTCGGCGAGCGGCGTGAAGCGATTGAACAGCGGCGCGATGAACGTGGGGTAGGCGAGCAGCACCAGCAGGTTGAAGCCCATCCAGGCGAGCCACACGTATAGCCACCAGGCCTCGCCCATGCGCTGCATCAGCCACAGCACCAGCACGATCAGCGGCAGGCCGAGCGCTGCGCCGAGCACGGCGCTCTTCGCCAGGTCGGAGAGGAACAGGCGGAGCGTCATGCGGTTGAAGCCGAAACGCGCCTCGATGACGAACGTGCGGTACACGGCCACCGGCAGCTCGAGGGCGGAGAGCAGGACCACCACGCTGGCGATGAGCACAGTGCCGTGCCAGAGGCTCCCAGCCTCGAGCACGCGCGCCCAGGCGGCCGAGATCCATTCCAGCAGCCCGCCCAGCGTGAGGATCAGCAGGACAGCCGCGCCGAGCAGCACTTCCAGCGCGCCCAGGCGCACCTTGGCAACCGTGTAGTCGGCCGCCTTCTGGTGCGCGGCGAGCGGGATCACGGCGGTGAACTCCGGCGGCACCGCATCGCGATGCGCGCGCACGTGCGCGGCCTGGCGCCGCGCGAGCCACAGGCGCGTGAGCGTCGCGGCAGCGAGCGCGGCGAGGAAGGTCCAGGAAAATGCGTTCATGGCGACATGAGAGAATACGGCATGCCTGCGGACCAGAACAACCTCATCTGGATCGACATGGAGATGTCGGGACTTGTTCCCGACAGCGACCGCATCCTCGAGGTCGCGCTGCTGGTCACCAACGCGCAGCTCGAGATCGTCGCCGAAGGCCCGGTGCTCGTCGTGCACCAGCCCGACGAGGTGCTCGCGGCGATGGATTCATGGAACACGGGCGTGCACGGCAAGTCGGGGCTCGTCGACAAGGTGAAGGCCTCGACGCTCGACGAAGCGACCGCCGAAGCGCGGCTGCTCGCCTTCCTCGCCGAGCACGTGCCTTCGGGCGCCTCGCCCATGTGCGGCAACTCGATCTGCCAGGATCGCAGGTTTCTCGCGCGCTGGATGCCGAAGCTGGAAAGCTGGTTCCACTACCGCAACCTCGACGTCTCCACCTTGAAGGAGCTGGTGCGGCGCTGGAAGCCCGAGATCGCCAAGGGGCTGAAGAAGGAAGGCAAGCACGAGGCGCTCGCCGACATCCTCGACTCGATCGAGGAGCTGAAGTACTACCGCAGGACGGTGATGACGATCTAAGAAAAGGGGGTCAGAACAACATTTCCGACGCCGGGATACTCACTTGCGGCGCTTCTTGCGGGAAATGTTGTTCTGACCCCCTTTTCGAGCGGCGCCGATCTCGACAATGCACTCGATCTCCACGGGGATGCCCATGGGGAGCGAGCCCATGCCGACCGCGGAGCGCGCGTGCTTGCCCGCGTCGCCCAGCACCTCGACGAACAGGTCCGAGCAGCCGTTGATCACCTTGGGGTGGTCCTGGAACTCGGGCACCGCGTTCACCATGCCGAGGACCTTCACCACGCGCTTCACGCGATCGAGGCTGCCCAGCTCGGCGCGCATCACCGCCAGCAGGTCGAGGCCTACCGTGCGCGCGTGCTGGTAGGCCTGCTCGGCCGTGTACTCGCGCCCGACCTTGCCTTGCGGCCGCCTGCCGTCCACCGCGCGCGGCCCCTTGCCGGCGAGAAAGAGCAGATTGCCCGTCTTGACCGCGTTGACGTAGTTGGCGACCGGCGACGACACGGTGCCCAAGTCGATGCCGAGCTGCGCGAGGCGCTTCTCGGCGCTCAAAGGCTGACGACCTTCCCCGGGTTGAGCAGGTTCTCCGGATCGAAGGTGCGCTTGAGGTCCCTCATCAGGTCCACCGCCTCGCCCAGCTCCTCCAGCAGGTAGGCCTGCTTGCCGAGACCGATGCCGTGCTCGCCCGTGCAGGTGCCCTCCATGGCGAGCGCACGCCGCACGACGCGCAGGTTGAGCGCCTTCGCTTCCTCCATGTCCGCCTCGCTGTTGGGGTCCACGAGGATGACCATGTGAAAGTTGCCGTCGCCCACGTGGCCGAACAGCGGGATCGGCATCGAGGCCTTCTCGATGTCCTTGGTGGTCTCGACGATGCACTCCGCGAGGCGTGAGATCGGCACGCAGGTGTCCGTGGAGATGGCGCGCGCGCCGGGCTTCAACTGCAGGCAGGCGAAGTACGCGTTGTGGCGCGCCTCCCAGAGCTTCGTGCGGTCCTCGGGCTTCGTCGCCCACTGGAAGTCGAGGCCGCCGTTGTCCTTCGCGATCTCCTGCACCATCTGCGCCTGCTCGACGACGCCCGCCTCGGTGCCGTGGAACTCGAGCAGCAGCGTCGGCATCTCGCGGTGGCTGGTCTTGTTGTGCCTGTTGAGCGCCGCCATGGTGGTCGCGCACAGCAACTCGCTTCGGGCGATCGGGATGCCCGACTGCAGCGTCTGGATCACGGTGTCGGCCGCGCCCTTCACCGTGGCGAACGCGCACACCGCGGCCGACATCGCCGCCTGCACCGGGTGGAGCTTCACCGTCACCTCGGTGATGATGCCGAGCGTCCCCTCGGAGCCGACGAACAGGCGCGTCAGGTCGTAGCCGGCGGAGGATTTCTTCGCGCGCCGCGCGGTCTGGATGATGCGCCCGTCGGCGAGCACGACCTTGAGCGACAGCACGTTCTCGCGCATCGTGCCGTAGCGCACGGCGTTGGTGCCCGAGGCGCGCGTCGCGGTCATGCCGCCCAGCGTCGCGTCCGCGCCCGGGTCGATGGGGAAGAACAGCCCCGTGTGCTTGATGTACTCGTTCAGCTGCTTGCGCGTGACGCCCGCCTGCACCACCGCGTCGAGGTCCTGCTCGTGCACGGCGAGCACCTTGTTCATGCGGCTCATGTCGATGCACACGCCGCCGCGCACGGCGAGGATGTGGCCCTCGAGCGAGGTGCCGACGCCGTAGGGGATCATCGGCACGTGGTGGCGGCGGCAGATGTCGACGATGTCGCGCACCTCCTCGGTGCTTTCCGGGAACACCACCGCGTCCGGCGGCGCATAGGGCAGGTAGGACTCGTCCTTGCCGTGGTGCTCGCGGATGCCGGCGGAGGTGGTGACGCGGCCGCCGAGCAGCGCCTGCAGCTCGCCGAGCACGCTCTGATCGAACTCGCGCGCCTTGTTCATGGCTTCATTTTAGCCGTATCTCGCCGTCGAACGGCACCCGCACGCCGAGCGACGGGATCTCGAGCGTCACCTTCGCCGCCAGGGTCTCTTCGCCCGTCAGGCGCCTGGCGTCGAGCGCCTTCTGCACCGCCTGCTCGATCTCGCGCTGCGAGTTGACGCCCACCATCTTCAGGAACTTGCGGATGCTCAGATTGAAGCTTTCCTGGTCCATCGCTCAGGCCCTCCCCTGGTTCTTGAGTATCTCACCTGCCAATTGCTTGCCCAGTTCGACCCCCCACTGGTCGAAGCTGTTCACGTTCCACAGCACGCCCTGCGTGAAGACCTTGTGCTCGTAGGCGGCCAGCAACCCGCCCAGGTGGCGCGCGTCCAGCCACTCGAGGCGCAGCGTGCTCGAGGGACGGTTGCCCGGGTAGCGGCGGTAGGCGGGGAGCGCCGGGTCCCCGGTGCCGAACGCGAGCGCGCGCGCCTGCGCTTCGGCGTTGGCATCGAGCTCCGCGCTCACGCCGGCGACGATGAAGTCGCAGGCCACCTGCGGCGTGCCCTGGTGCAGCAGCTGGTGGAACGAGTGCTGGCTCACCGTGCCCGCCGCACCCCAGACCACCGGCGCCGTGGCATAGCCGAGCTCGCGCCCCTCGCGGTCCACGCGCTTGCCGTTCGACTCCATCTCCAGCTGCTGCAGGTACGCCGGCAGCAGCTGCAGCGCATGCGCGTAGGGCAGCACGCAGTGCGTCGCGGCGCCGAGGAAGTTCACGTTCCACACGCCCAGCAGCGCGAGCAGCACGGGGACGTTCTTCTCCAGCGGCGCATCGAGGAAGTGCCGGTCCATGTCGCGCGCGCCCGCGAGGAAAGCGTCGAACGTATCGGCGCCGAGCGCGGCGAGCGCGCTGAAGCTCGCCGGCGACCATACCGAGAAGCGCCCGCCGACCCAGTCCCACATCGGCAGCACCTCGTCGATGCCGAAGGCGCGCGCCGCAGCCTCGTTGGCCGTCACCGCCACCATGCGGCCGCGCCCGTTGAGCCAGGCCCTGGCGGCGCGCGCGTTGGCGAGCGTCTCGGCGGTGGTAAAGGTCTTGGACACCGCGACCACCAGCGTCGAGTCGGGCTCGGCGTCCTCGAGTGCGCGCGAGAGATCCAGCGGGTCGATGTTGGCGGCGAAGCGCACGTCGATGCGCGCGCGCCCGCGGAACGCGTCCATCAGCAGGCGCGCGCCGAGATCGGATCCGCCGGTGCCCAGGTGGACGATGCGCCGCACGCCCGCCAGCTGCGCCGCCAGCGCGCGCATGCGCGCCAGCGCCGAGCGCACCTCCGCGGGCGCGGCATCGCCCGCGCGCAGCGCCGCATGGCGCACGGCGCGGTTCTCGGTGACGTTGATCGGCGCGCCGTCGAACAGCGCGCGGCGCCATTCGGCGAAGCCGCGCTCCTCGGCGAGCTGCGCGAGCAGCCGCAGCGTGAGCGCGCCGGCGCGCTGGCGCGAGTAGTCGAGGTGCAGTCCCGGCGCGTGCGCGCCGCAGTGCGCGCCGCGCTGCGGGTCGGCGGCGAACAGCGCCGCGAGCCGCGTGTCGCACCAGCCTTCGGCGTGCGCGGCGAGCTTCGCCCAGGCGGGGCAGGCGTCGGGCGGCGTCGTGTTCACCGTGCCTCCAGGCGGTAGAGACGAAAGCGCTCGGCCTTGTCGCCGGGCCGGCCGACGTCGGCGATCTTCGCCCACAGTGCGTCGGGGCCGTCGCGCTCGTCGGCCGGGCTGCCCTGCGTCAAAAGCAGCCGGCAGCCCGTGGGGCCGGCGCGCTCGCGCGGCTGGGTCTCCAGCGCGCCGTGGTAGCTGAGCGCCGCGCGCTGCGTGGCGCCCAGGCCCTGGCCGGCGATGCAGCCCGCGTCCGCGGGCACCTTGGAGCGCAGCTGCAGCGCGACCGCGCGATAGCTCTTCTGGTGATCCGCCCACGGCATGAGCAGCAGCGCGAAGCTCGCCCACAGCAGCGTCACGCCGGCCGCCCAGCGCGTGACGCCGCGCACCGGCGAGGGCGCGGTGAAGAACGCCACGTAGAGCCAGCCGAGCATCAGGGCGAAGGCGAGCAGCAGCGCGAGCGGCGCGAAGGGCAGCTGGAAGCCCGGCGCGGCGCGCGCGAGGAACTGCGCGAGCTTTTGCGGTGCGCCCAGCACGAGCGCCGCGTAGGCGATCCACACCAGCGCGGCGAAGAACGTGAAGCACATGACCGCGAACCAGTCGAGCGCGGCGGCCGCGCCGCGGCGCAGGTGCTGCAGCCCCTCGGCGCCGAGCAGCGCGAGCGGCGGCAGCAGCGCGATCAGTGCGACGGTCTGCGGCGGGCCCTTGGCCACGAGCAGCGCGAGCACGAGCACGCTGGCGGCGGCGGGAAAGAACAGCTCCGGCTCGCGCCAGTCGCGCCGGCGCGCCCACAGCGCCCAGGCGGCGAGCGGCCACGCCGGCCAGCTGAACCAGCTCGCGGCGACGAGGAAGTAGCGCAGGTTGGCGAGCGGCTCGCCGCCCGTGCGCGCCGCTTGCTCCCACCACAGCGCGAGCACCTCGGGCGCGCGTGCGGACAGGGCCCAGGGCCAGGCGGCGCCGACCGCGACGCCCGTGAGCGCCGCAGCGCCGAGAAAGGGCAGCGCGCGCCAGTTGCGCCAGCGCGGGCAGATGGCGTGCGCGAGCAGCGCGGCGAGCGCGAGCGCGGCGGGGACCCACCAGCCGGTGGAGAGGAAGCACAGTCCGAGCGCGGCCCCGAAGCCGGCGCCGGCGAGCATCGGCCGCGCCCGGTCGTAGGGCAGCAGGGCGAACGCCGCGCAGGCGCTCGCGAGCCCGGCCAGCTCGGGCAACGCCTCGTGCGAGTGCACCATGAAGCCGATCGCGCCGATCAGCAGCAGCGGCGCGGCCGCGCCGCCGCGGCGGTAGAGCAGCCACAGGGCCGCGAGCACGCAGGCGCCGCTCGCCAGGCGCGCGCCGTTGTGGAACGGCACCAGCCAGCCGAGCAGCTTGCCGAAGGCGAGCGCCAGCCAGTGGTAGAGCGGCGGATCGTCCAGCCAGGGCTGGCCGGCGACGCGCGGCACCACCCAGTCGCCGGTAACGTGCATCTGGTGCGCGATCTCGATGGCGATCGCGTCGAACGACTTCCACGGATCGTGCCCGGGCAGCCCGGGCAGCGCGAACGCCAGCGCGAGCAGCACCAGCACCAGGGGCGAGGGCGGCAGCGCGAGGCGGGGGAGCATGGCGCGATTCTAGGCCGCAAAAAGAAAAAGGCAGCCTCGGCTGCCTTTTCGCGCGGGGCGCGGCGCCCGCCTCAGGCGGGCTTCTTCGCCTTGGAATAGCGGCGCTTGAACTTCTCCACGCGGCCCGCGGTGTCCACGATCTTCTGCTTGCCGGTGTAGAACGAGTGGGACTCCGAGGACACCTCGACCTTGACCACCGGGTACTCGTGGCCGTCGGTCCACTTCATGGTCTCGCGGCCCTTCACGTCGATCGCCGAGCGCGAGAGGAAGGAGTGGTTGGAGCTGGTGTCGAGGAAGATCACCGGGGTGTAGTCGGGATGGCCGGTCGGTTTCATGGGGTCGGGGGGCGGCGGAAAAGGCGCGAACTATACAGAAATCAGCGACTTGCGTCAACGCTAGAGCTGCCCCTGGCGCTTGAGCTCGAGGTAGCGGTTGACGAGCGAAATGGCGAGCATCTCGGGCTCGACGTCGAAGCACAGCGCGCCCGCCGCGCCGATGCGGCCGAAGGCGCGCTCGCGCTGCGCGAGGTACCCGGCAGCCGCGGCGTGGGTCACCGCGCGATCGAAGCTGTCCACGCGCGCCGCGAGCGCGCGCCCGAGGATCGCCTCGCGCAGCGAGGCGAGCACCACCAGGTGGCGCTTCCTGAGCAGCGCGAGCGCCGGCAGCAGCGTCTCGTCGTCCTCGTCGCGCAGGTTGGTGAGCATGACCACCAGCGCGCGCCGGCGCATGCGCGCCATGACCTCGCGCGCCGCCTGCTCGAAGTCGGGCATGGCGAGCGTCGGCTCGAGGTCGTAGACGCGCTCGAGGATGGCGTTCACCGCGGCCACCGACTTGCGCGGCGCCACGTAGCGCGGCGCGCCCTGCGTGCCGATGGCGAGCACGCCGACCGCGTCGCCCTGGCGCAGCGCGACGTGCGCGAGCAGCAGTGCGGCGTTCAGCGCATGGTCGAAGTGCGACAGCGCGTCGTCCTTGGCGCCCATGCGCCGGCCGCAGTCGATCACCAGCAGCACGCGCTGGTCGCGCTCGTCCTCGTACTCGCGCGCGATCAGCTTCGCGGTGCGCGCCGTGGCCTTCCAGTCGATGGCGCGCTGGCTGTCGCCCTGGCGGTACTCGCGCAGCTGGTGGAACTCCATGCCCTCGCCGCGCCGGCGCACCTGCAGCACGCCGATCTGCGACAGGCGGTGGTCGGTGGCGAGCAGCGTGTAGCGCGCCAGCGCGCGGAAGTTGGGGAACACGCGCGCGCGGCCCGGCGCGCCCGCGCGGCGCTGCGCCTGCCACAGGCCGAGCGGCGAGTCCAGGCGCAGCGCGGTCTGGCCGAAGTCGACCTCGCCGCGCGCCAGCGGCCGCGCCTGGTAGCGCAGCTCGCGCCACTCGCCCGGCGCGAGCGCCAGGCGCTGCGGCAGGCCCTCGCATTCGAAGCTCGCCGGGTGCAAGTCGTTCAGCTCGACGCGCAAGGCGCGCGCGCCGTGGTTCACGGCGCGCAGCCGCACCTCGGTGCGCACCCCCAGCGCGAGCGAGGCGGGCACGCCGCGCGCCACCTCCGGCACGGCCTGACGCAGGCCGGCCGCCGCGTCGGCGAGCACAACCGCCGCGAAAGCCGCGGCGGCGTACGGCCAGGCGGCGCCGAGCGCCGGCAGCAGCGCCGCGGCGAGCGCGAGCAGCGCGAGCGCCGCCACGGCCCACAGCAGTCGCGGCGCGGGCAGCAGAGGGACCTGCCGGGCGCTCATTGGCGGGGTGCCTGCGTCTTCTCGAGGAGGTCCTTCAGCACGGCGTCGGCGTCGCGGCCTTCGAGCTCGAGCTCCGGGGCGGGCAGCACGCGGTGCCGCAGCGCCGGCAGCGCGAAGCGCTTGACGTCGTCCGGCGTGACGAAGTCGCGCCCGGCGAGCGCCGCGGCGGCGCGCGCCACGCGCACCAGCGCGATGCCGCCGCGCGGCCCCGCGCCGGCCGTCACGCCCGCCCACTGGCGCGTGGCGCGCGCCACGCGCAGCGCGTAGTCGAGCACCTGGTCGTCCACGCGGATCGAGGCGACCACCGTCTGCAGCGTCACAACCGTCGAGGGACGGATGAGCGGCGTCACCTGCGCGACGTCGAGCCGGTCGCCGACCTTGCCCTCGGTCACCTTGCGCACCAGCGCCGCCTCCTCCTCGGCGGACGGGTAGTCGATCTTCACCTTGAGCAGGAAGCGGTCGAGCTGCGCTTCCGGCAGCGCGTAGGTGCCCTCCTGCTCGATCGGGTTCTGCGTGGCGAGCACCATGAAGGGCGGCTCGAGCGGGTGCGCCTCGCCCTCGATGGTCACCTGACCCTCCTGCATCACCTCGAGCAGCGCGGCCTGCGTCTTGGCCGGCGCGCGGTTGATCTCGTCGGCGAGCAGCAGATTGCAGAACACCGGCCCGCGGCGCGCGCTGAACACCTGGTTCTTCGGGTCGTAGAGCGTGTGCCCGGTGACGTCGGCCGGCATCAGGTCGGGCGTGAACTGGATGCGCCCGAAGCGCCCGGAGATGGTCTGCGCCAGCGCGCGCACCAGCAGCGTCTTGCCCAGCCCCGGCACGCCCTCGACCAGCACGTGCCCGCCGGCAAGCAGCGCGCACAGCACCTGCTCGATGACCGCGTCCTGGCCGACGACGGCCTTGGCGACCTCGGCGCGCATCGCCGCGATGACCTTGGCCGCCTGCGCGAAGGAACCCGCACCCGGCCCGCTCTGCCCGCTCACTGGCTCGCTCATTCACTCCCCCTTTCCAGTGCCACGTGCACGCGCTGCGCGCTGTGCACGAGGCGGATCAACTCGGCGCCGCTCGGCGCGGCGTGCGCGGCATCGTCCGCCAGCAGCGCGGCCGTCTCGGCGTTCGACAGGCCGGCGAGCGCGGCGAGGCGCGCGGCGCGCTCGGCCGGCGGCGCGGCCGCGAAGTCGGGGTAGGCGCGCGTCACGCGCCGCAGCGCCGCGTCGCGCGCTGCTGCGGCGAGCGTCGCGCCCAGCCCCAGCGCCCACAGGTAGCGTCCGCTCGCGCGCAGGTGATCGAGCAGGCGCCGGCGCACCGGCGGCGGGTCCGGCAGCAAGGTGCCATAGCGCGGCGCGATGCGCCACAGCCACAGCACGAGCAGCGCCGCGCCGGCGAGCAGGGCCCCGGCGACGTTCTCGACCAGGAAATCCCACAGCGACAGCCGCTGCGGGTGGTGGAACACCAGCAGCTCGCCGGCCGACTGCAGGCTGAGCATGCGCCACAGCAGCTCCGCGTGGTCGTGCTGGCCGATGAATGCATTGCGCGCGAAGTCGAGCTCGAGCGCGCCGCTCACCAGGCCCTTGCCGTGGGCCACCGTGACGACGCGCTCGGCCCCCGGGGCGCCCACGCGAAAGCGCGGCGCGCGTCCCGGCGCGGCGATGCGGCCGACGCGGTGCTGCGTGAGCGCGAGCTTGCGCTCGCTGCCGGTGACCTCCACGCGCAGCGGCGGCTTGGGCGGCGCCTCCTTCACCGGCCGCAGGTCGAAGCGCGCGAGCACCGGGTCCGCAACGCCCGGGATTTCCGCCTCGACGATCAGGTGTCCGCCGCCGTTCACCCAACGCGCCAGTTGCGCGGCGCGCTGCTCGTCCATGGAGCGGCGATGGCGCGGCAGGACCAGCACGCCCCTCGCCGGCAGCCGGTCAAGCTCGGGCAGCGCACGCAGCTCGCGCGCCGGCAAGCCCATGCGTGCGGCGAAGCGCTCGGCGGCGAGGAACGGGCGCAGCCGCGCCTCGCCGCTCATGCCCACGCGCTCGGTCACCGGCACGCGCTCGAAGCCCGAGGCGTACCAGACGAGCAGCAGCACGGCGAGCGCGCCGAGCGCGAAGCGCAGCCGGCCGCTCACGCGCGCTGCTCCCGGGGAAAGCGCTCGGCGTAGGCGGCGACCAGGCGCTCGAGCTCGGCCGGCGGCGGCGCGCGCCGCGCGTAGGCCGCGGCCTGCCAGTGCGCGACCAGCTCGCCGAAGAAGCGCGTGGTTTCCGCCTCGCCGTGCGCGCGCACCCGCAAGAGCGCCTCGCCCTCGGTGTCGCTCGGCAACAGCGCCACGCCGCGGCCGTGCACCAGCGCCGACAGCGTGCCGCGGTACAGCAGCGCCAGCGCCTCGCGCACGCGGCCGGCGGCGGCGAGCGCGCGCACCGCGCCCGGCAGGTCCGCGGGCAGCGTCTCGGGCGCGAGCTCCATGCCGAACAGCACCGGCGGCGCGCGCCACGCGGCGCGCGGCGCGGAGCCCTCGCGCGGCATCAGGCGCGCCGCCCACCACAGGCCGAGCCCGAGCAGCACGGCGACCGCGATCCACAGCGCCGCCTCGGAGAACTTGGCGAAGGCGTAGCCCACGGCCTCCAGCCAGCGCAGGTCCCAGCCCGCGCCGGCCTGCTGCGGCTCGGCCGCGCGCCGCTGCCAGCGCATGCGCTCGCGCTGGTGCGGGAACATCGGGTCCTTGAGCACCTCGGCGATTTCCGCGCGCGGATCCTTGGCGGCCGCCTGCGCCGGCGGCAGCGGCGCGAGCGCGAGCAATGCCGCGGCAACGAGCGCCAGCGCGGCCGTCGCCGCGCCGCGCGCGGGCGCCGCGCGCCGCTCGACCATGCGCCGCAGCGCCACCTCGAGATCCCAGCCCTCGAGCAGCGTGCGGCGGTTCAGGTACAGCGCGAAGCCGGCGGCGACGTACAGCGGCTCGATGGCGAGCACGGCCAGCGCGTAGATGGCGAAGTCGGCGAAGTCGAACACGTTGTCCATCTCCGCGCCGGCGAAGAACGCCTCGGCGAAGGTCGCGCCCTCGCTTGCCTTCGCCGGCACGAGCAGCTGGCCCAGCATGTCGATCGACCAGATCGCCACGACCTCGAAATGCAGGCAGGCGACCGTGAGCCACACCGCGTAGCCGTGCGCGCGCCGGCCGAGCAGCTTGCGGCGCTCGCGGCCGGCGCGGCCGCGCTGGCCCTCGAGCTGCGTGACCGGCAGATGGAACGAGCGCGCCATGTCGATGCGCCCGAGCGTCAGCGCCCACAGCACCCGCGTGCCGAGCCAGGCGCGCGCCTCGGCGAGCGCGCGGCGCACGCCGATCGCCTCGCCGAACACGGCGCGCGACACGACGTGCAGCACGACGCGGTCGAAGAGCGGCTTGAGCCACCACAGCACCACCAGCGACACCCAGGCCTTGTCCCAGGCCCAGCCGGCGCCGAACGCGAGCGCCACGCCGGCGAGGTACACGGGGAGGAACGACGCGTACAGCGTGCGCCACCACTGCTGCAGCATGCCGACGCCCAGGTCGATCGACTCCCAGGCCGAGCGCGGGCGCAGCGCGACGGCGACGTTATCGAGCTGCACGCGCGCGTCCGGCCAGGGCGAAGAAGGCGAGCAGCGCCGCCCAGCCGGCGAGGCCGGCCCCGATCTTCACCTCGAACGGCACCTCGGTGAGCGGCGACCAGAACGCCTCGACGAAGGCCGCGGCGCAGAACATCAGTGCGGCGCCGTACATCAGGCGCACCGCGGGCCTCGCGGCCGCCACGAGCGCCGCCTTGCGCGAGCGCGCGCCGGGACGGATGACCGCCATGCCGAGGCGCAGCCCGGCGGCGCCCGAGAGCACGATGGCCAGCAGCTCGAGCGACGAGTGCCCGGAGACGAACGACCAGAACGTGCCGCCGAAGCCGATCTGCGTGAGATAGCCCGCCACCGCGCCGATCATCAGGCCGTTGGAGGCGAGGAACCAAACGCTGCCCAGGCCGGCGAGCATCCCGCCGGCGAAGGTCTGGAAGCCGATGCGCACGTTGTTCCAGATGTAGAAGCCGAACATGGCGAAGTGCGTGTCGGCCTCGCGCATGCCCAGGCGCCGGTTGCCCGGGTCGTACATGTCGTGGAAGCTCGCGATCTGCTGCGGATGCAGGAGGTAATGCACGAACTCCGGCCAGACCTGCAGCGCGGCGATCAGCCCGACCAGCGGCCCGAAGAACAGCAGCGCGGCCACGCCCACCACGCGCCACTCCTCGCGCACCAGCGACGGAAACGCGACGAGCAGGAAGTCCGCCAGCCGCTGCGACTGCCGGCGCCGGTTGGCGTACAGCGCGTGGTGCCCGCGCAGCGCGAGCAGGTTCAGCCGGTCGACGAGGTCGGGGCTGTACTGGCGCTCGTGCGCGAGCGCGAGGTGCTGGCACAGGCGCCGGTAGCGCTGCGGCAGCTCGGCCGCCGGGAAGGCCGGCGTGGCGCCGCGCGGCGCCTCGAGATAGCGCTCGAAGGCCTGCCAATCCTCGCGGTGCGCGGCCTCGAACGGCGCCTGCTTCATCGCCGCCCCGCGAGATGGCTCGCCATGCCGAGCAGGCGCGCCGCGGAAGCCGCGCCCGCGGCGCGCCCGGTGATCGGCGCGGCGAGCTCGGCGAGCTCCTCGAGCCGCTCCTGCGTGAGGCTGGCGGAGCGCTCGGCGAGCTCGAGCACCACGCGCTGCTCCTCGAGGCTCAGGGGCACCGGCGGTGGCTGCGGCGGCGCCTGCGGCAGCGAGCGCGCCGGCGCCTTGCCCGGCGCGTACACCACCACCGTGCCGGCGGCGAGGTCGCCCAGGCGCTTGAAATCGCGGCTGATGAGCATCGCGGCAAGGCCGAAGCCGTAGAAGAACGGCAGGAAGTCAACGGCGCGCAGGAGGTTGCGGGTGAGCGCGGGGCCCCAGCGCACCGGCGTGCCGTCGTCATGCACGACGGCGATGCCGAGCGCGCGCTTGCCGGGCGTCTGCCCGTTCCACAGCACCTCGAACCACGCCGGCGCCAGCCACTCGACGACGAAGGCGACCAGCAGCGCCATGCCGACGCCCGCCCAGCCGAAGTAGCCCGCGACCATCAGCACGGCGATCACCACGGCCGCGCGCAGGAAGAAATCCACCGCCCAGGCGAGCGCGCGCGGCACCGGCCCGGCGAGGTAGAGCGTCAGCTCGATGCCTTCGGGGGTCGAGACCCGGCGCGCGGTGTCCAGCATGCGCCGCGCCGCGCCCTCAGGCGGCCTTCACGACGATGGTGCCGCCCAGGTAGTCGTGCACGCAGCGGCGCGACTTGCCGAAGATGAACAGCGCGTCCACGAGCAGCAGCAGGTTGGCGAACGGCACGGCGCTCAGCGCCGCCACCGGCAGCGCGCGCAGCAGGAGAATGCGCCACAGCGACGCCTCGCTGCCGTCGGGCGCCGTCATGCTCGCCTTCATCACGCGCTTGCCGATCGAGGCGCGGTGCCGGTACACCATCCAGAACTGCAGCAGAAGCACGAGGAGCACCGGCACCACGATCAGCACCGGCACGAGCGGGCTTTGCTCGCCCAGGTAGCGCGGGGCGACCACGGCGCCCGGCACCCAGGCCAGCGTCATCACCACCCCGTCCACCAGGTTGCCCGCGAAACGCTGCCAGAGCGTGGCCAGCTCGGGCTCGGAGGATGCCGCGTCCTCGATCGCCGCCTTGGGCGCGGCGTACGGATTGACTTCCGCCATGTTTCCCTCCCCGGGGAGAAGCCTGCTGCGAGTGTAGCGGAAGTCGGACTAGGTCAGGCGGAGGGGCCGGCCTCGGCGCGGCGGTTCTTGCACTTAAAAACGATCTCGTGTTTTTTGGCCGGAAGATCCACCCGGCCAAAAAACACGAGACCATGGAGGGCTTATCGCAGGCTCCGACGCTCGAGCGTCGCCGGCGCCTTGCTGTGTCCTGCGCCTACCCCCGCCGCATCGAATCGAAGAACTCGGCGTTGTTCTTCGTGGCGCGCAGCTTGTCGATGAGGAATTCGGCGGCCTCGAGCTCGTCCATGGGGAAGAGCAGCTTCCTGAGCACCCAGATCTTCTGCAGCAGCTCCTTCGGGATGAGCAGCTCCTCGCGCCGCGTGCCGGAGCGGTTGACGTTGATCGCGGGGAAGATGCGCTTCTCGTGCATGCGGCGGTCGAGGTGGATCTCCATGTTGCCGGTGCCCTTGAACTCCTCGTAGATCACGTCGTCCATGCGGCTGCCGGTGTCGATCAGCGCGGTGGCGATGATGGTGAGGGACCCGCCCTCCTCGACGTGGCGCGCCGCGCCGAAGAAGCGCTTGGGTTTTTGCAGTGCGTTGGCATCGACGCCGCCGGTGAGCACCTTGCCGGAGGCCGGCACGACGGTGTTGTAGGCGCGCGCCAGGCGCGTGATGGAGTCGAGCAGGATCACGACGTCCTTCTTGTGCTCGACCAGGCGCTTGGCCTTCTCGATCACCATCTCGGCGACCTGCACGTGGCGCGAGGCGGGCTCGTCGAAGGTGGAGGCGACCACTTCGCCGCGCACCGAGCGGCTCATCTCGGTCACTTCCTCCGGGCGCTCGTCGATCAGCAGCACGATCAGCGAGACCTCGGGGTGGTTGGAGACGAGGGCGTGGGCGATGTGCTGCAGCATGACGGTCTTGCCGGCCTTGGGCGGGGAGACGATCAGGCCGCGCTGGCCCTTGCCGATCGGCGCGACGATGTCGATCACCCGGCCGGTGAGGTTCTCCTCGGCCTTGATCTCGCGCTCCAGCTTGAACATCTCGTCCGGATGGAGCGGCGTGAGGTTCTCGAACAGGATCTTGTTCTTGGCCGCCTCGGGGACTTCGCCGTTGACCTTGTCGACCTTGACGAGCGCGAAGTAGCGCTCGCCGTCCTTCGGCGTCCTGATCTCGCCCTCGATCGAGTCGCCGGTGTGCAGGTTGAAGCGGCGGATCTGCGAGGGGCTGACGTAGATGTCGTCGGTGCTCGCCAGGTACGAGGTCTCGGGCGACCGTAGGAAGCCGAAGCCGTCGGGCAGCACTTCCAGCGTGCCGTCGCCGAAGATCGACTCGCCCTTCTTCGCCTGGTTCTTCAGCAGCGCGAAGATCAGGTCCTGCTTGCGCATGCGGCTCGCGTTGTCGATCTGGTTCGCGACCGCGGTCTCGACGAGTTGCGTGACGTGCTGGCTTTTCAGCTCTGAGAGATGCATGGACGAGTCAAATGAGGGCTGCGGGACCTGCCGACTTCTCTTCTGGTGGGGTCAGGCGCGTCGCCTGGGAACTGCGGCGCGCGCCGGTCTTTTACTTCGCCCGCTCCGGACGGGCCGGAGCGGAGTTGCCGCGCAGCGTAAGTCGTTTAGATATTGCTGTCAAGGAACGCGGTCAGCTGCGACTTCGTCACCGCGCCGACCTTGGTCGCCTCGAGATTTCCGTTCTTGAACAGCATCAGCGTCGGGATGCCGCGGATGCCGAACTTGGCGGGCACGGCCTGGTTCTCGTCGACGTTCAGCTTGGCGATCTTCAGGCGCCCGTCGTATTCCTCGGCCACCTGGTCGAGGATCGGCGCGATGGACTTGCACGGGCCGCACCACTCGGCCCAATAATCGACCAGCACCGGGACCTCGGACTGCAGCACCTCGGGCTCGAAGCTTGCGTCGGTGACGTGCTGGATTTGCGTACTGCTGCTCATGTTTCCTCGGGGACTTGCGGGGGAGCCGTAATTATGGGGGCGCGCGCCCCGGAACCCAAGTCCGCGTGCTAAAGTACGGATTCGCTTAACCTTTTTCCCGCCTCGCGCTTTCGCCTCCATGCCCTACGTCGTCACCGAGAGCTGCATCAAGTGCAAGTACACGGACTGCGTGGACGTGTGTCCCGTGGACTGCTTCCGCGAGGGGCCGAATATGCTGGTCATCGACCCCGACGAGTGCATCGATTGCACGCTGTGCGTGCCCGAATGCCCGGTGGAGGCGATCTTCGCCGAGGACGACGTGCCCGAGGCGCAGCGCGAGTGGATCGCGCGCAACAAGGAGCTGGCCGCCGGCTGGAAGCCGATCATCGAGCGCAAGCCCGCGCCGGCGGACGCCGACGAATGGGCAAAAGTGAAGGAAAAGAAGCATTTGCTGGAGAAGTAGGCGCGCGTTTGCCCCTTCCGGGGGCATCGGTTAACCTCGGTCATCCCCGGCCCCGCAGCATCCCGGCCGGCTTCCGCAGTCCCGCAGTCCATCGACCAGGAGACGCCCCGATGTCAGAGGCCATTGCCGTTTCGACCATTTCCCCCACGCGCGACTGGGAGAATCGCCTGCGCCTGCCCGGGAACGGCGAGCGCATGGCGCAGGATGCCGAGTGGTGCGAGATCCGCGAGGCGGGCCGCTGGCGGCGGCTGCGCTTCCACGACTACGGGGAGATCTTCGACCGGCCGGGCCTGTACGAGTACCTGTTCTACGACCTGCTGGAGTGCCAGTCGCCGCGTCGCGTGGTGCGGCTGCTGGGCGAGGTGCGCGCCGAGCAGGGCGGCGACGAGCCGCTGCGCGTGATCGACCTGGGCGCCGGCAACGGCATCGTCGGCCAGGAGCTGCGCGCCATCGGCGCGGCCGAGATCGTCGGCATCGACATCCTGCAGGAGGCGCGCACGGCGGCCGAGCGCGACCTGCCCGGCGTGTACGACGACTACCTGGTGGCCGACGTGACGGCCCCCGACGAGAAGACGCGCAAGCGCCTGCGCGCGCTGCGTCCCAACGCGCTCACCTGCGTCGCGGCGCTCGGCTTCGGCGACATCCCGCCGGCGGCCTACCGCAACGCGGCCAACCTCGTCGCGCCCGGCGGGCTGCTCGCGTTCAACATCAAGGAGGAGTTCCTCGACGCGCGCTACACGCACGGCTTCTCCGAGCTCATGCGCCGCATGGTGAACGAGGGCGTGGTGCGGCTCGAGGCGACGCGCCGCTACCGCCACCGCCGCTCGGCGGGCGGCGAGCCGATCTACTACACGGCCATGGTGGCCACCAAGCTGCGCGACATCCCGGAAGGCATGCTGGTCGCGGAAGAATAGCGCGTAGAATGGCCGCGCCCGTTGGCGAGGGAGGCGCGGCCATGCTGCAGAGCGACCAGGTGACGGTGATGCTGCCGGTCAAGGACCTCGAACGGGCGCGCAGGTTCTACGAGAAGGGCCTCGGCCTATCGCCAGGCGGGCTCAAGCCCGACGGCAAGTTCGTCTACCATCTGGGCGGCACGGAGCTCGCGCTCTTTCCGCGCGAAGGCGGCACCAAGGCCGACCACACCGCGATCAGCTTCAAGGTGGACGACATCGCCAAGGCGGTGAAGGACCTGCAGGCGCGCGGCGTGCAGTTCGCCGACTACGACCTGCCGGGCCTGAAGACCGTGGACCACGTCTGCGTGCTCGGCTCCGAGAAGGCCGCCTGGTTCCAGGATCCCGAGGGCAACATCCTCTGCCTGCACGAGGACATCAATTAGGGACAGACCCCATTTTTCTCATCTGCGAGTGATTCGCAAATGAGAAAAATGGGGTCTGTCCCCATTTACTTGCCGTACAGGCCGGCCTTCGCCTTGCCGCGGAACACGCGGTAGGCGAACACCGTGTAGCCCACGAGGAACGGCAGCACGATCAGCGCGCCGGCGAGCACTACCTTGAGCGCGGACGGATGCGCGGCCGCCTCCCAGATGGTCAGCCAGCCGAGCACCACGTAGGGAAACACGCTGTAGGCGAGGCCGGCGAAGGCAAGCACGAAGATCGCCACCGCGCCGGCGAACGGCTGCCAGTCCGAGCGCCCGAGCGCGCGCCACACCCAGGCCCAGGCGGCGGCGCTCGCCGCGGGCAGCAGCATGAGCGCGAGCGTCTCCGGGAAGTCGAACCAGCGCGCGTACACGAGCTCGCTCACCATCGGCGTGCCGAGCGAGACGAGCGCGACGCCGAGCGCCACCCACAGCAGCCCCCAGCGCGTCCATGCCATCGCCTTCTTCTGCAGCGCGCCTTCGGTGCGCAGCACGAGCCAGGTGGCGCCGAGCAGCACGTAGCCGCCGCACAGCGCCGCGCCGACCATGAGCGAGAAGAGGAAATAGCCCCAGCCGGGCAGGAACGCCGTCAGGTAGCGCCCGAGCATGAAGCCCTGCGCGAACGTGGCGAGGAACGAGCCGAACCAGAACAGCCAGTTCCACAGGTCGGCGTGCCAGCCGACCGCCTTCACGCGCAGCTCGAACGCCACGCCGCGCAGCATGAGGCCTACGAGCATCGCCGCCACCGGCAGGTAGAGCTCGCCGAGGATGTAGCCGTGCGCCGCGGGGAAGGCGATGAGCAGGATCCCCACGCCCAGTACCAGCCAGGTCTCGTTGGCGTCCCAGAACGGGCCGATCGAAGCGACCATCACGTCCTGCTCCTCGTCCGAGGCCGCGGGCATCAGCATGCCGACGCCCAGGTCGTAGCCGTCCAGCACCACGTAGGCGAGCACCGCCGCGCCCATGAGCAGCGCGAAGACGAGCGGCAGGTCGAAGCTCATCCTTCGGCTCCCTTGCCCGCCATGTGGGTGAGCGTGACGATGTAGGCGAGCAGCATCACGCCGTAGACGAGCGCGTAGCCGGTGAGGCTCGCGCCGAGCGCCGCCTCGCCGACGCGCCCCGCGGCCTCGCTGGTGCGCAGGATGCCGGTGACCAGCCAGGGCTGGCGCCCGATCTCGGTGACGACCCAGCCCGCGAGCGTCGCCACCCAGCCGGAGAACGTCATGCCGGCGAAGCACCACAGCAGCCAGCGCGGCGGCGCGCGCTTGCGCAGCCACCACGCGCCGAACCAGGCCAGCAGCAGCATCAGCACGCCGACGCCCACCATCACGCGAAAGGCGAAGAACACCGGCGCCACCGGCGGGATGTCGGGCACGAACCGGTCGAGCCCCGGCAGCTCGGCGTCGAAGTCGTGCTTGAGCACGAAGCTCGCGAGCTTCGGGATCTCGAGCGCGTAGTCGTTGCGCCCGGCGAGCTCGTTGGGGATGGCGAACAGCACGAGCGGCGCGCCCTGCTGCGTCGTCCAGTTGGCCTCGACCGCCGCGATCTTCGCCGGCTGGTGCTCGAGCGTGTTCAGGCCGTGCAGGTCGCCGGCGACGATCTGCAGCGGCGCGAGCACCGCGGCGGCGAGCGTCGCGGCGCGCAGCGTCTTCGCCGCGCCCGCGTCGGCGCTCTCCTGCAGCAGCCGCCACGCGGAGAGCCCGGCCACCAGGAACGAGGCGGTGAGCCCGGAGGCGAGCATCATGTGCGCGAAGCGGTACGGGAACGACGGGTTGAAGATCACCTCGAGCCAGTCGCCCGCGATCAGCGCCTCGCCGTCCATCACGTGCCCGGCGGGCGTCTGCATCCAGGAGTTGAGCGCGAGGATCCAGAACGCCGAGAGCGTCGTGCCGAGCGCCACCATCACCGCGGAGAGGATGTGCACGCGCGTGGAGACGCGCTGCATGCCGAACAGCATCACGCCGAGGAAGGTCGCCTCGAGGAAGAACGCGGTCAGCACCTCGTAGCCGAGGAGCGGCCCGGCGATGTTGCCCACCTTCAGCATGTAGCCCGGCCAGTTGGTGCCGAACTGGAAGCTCATGGTGATGCCCGAGACCACGCCCATGGCGAACGTGAGCGCGAACACCTTGACCCACAGCCGGTAGGTGGCCAGCCACTCGGCGGCGCCGGTGCGCGCGTGCAGCACGCGGAAGGCGATCAGGTACCAGGCGAGCGCGATGCTGATCGTGGGAAACAGGATGTGGAACGCGATGTTCAGCCCGAACTGGGCCCGCGCGAGGAAGAGCGCATCCACGCCGTCCATGTGACTTATTATGCGCCGCATGGCGGCCGGCGCGATCACGAAAACCGATCTCTTCGCCCGGCTCGCCAAAGGGCATGCCGCGCGCGTCACGGTCGTCACTCCGAACGCGCGCCTCGCGCGCGAGCTCGCGCGCGAGTTCGACGCCGGCCAGGCGGCGAAGGGTCTCGCGGTCTGGGAGACCGCGGACATCCTGCCGCTGCCGTCCTTCGCGGAGCGCCTGTACGAGGACGCGCTCTACTCCGATCAGGCGGCGAAGCTGCCCATCCTTTTGACGGATGCGCAGGCGCAGGCCCTGTGGGAAGCGGCGATCCGCGAGAGCCGCTGGGGCGAGGCGCTGCTCGCCGTGCCGCAGGCGGCCGCCGAGGCCGAGCGGGCCTGGGCGCTCGCGCAGGGCTGGCGGATCGACGGCGCGCTGGCCTCCTTTCCCGGCAACGACGACGCGCGGGCCTTCGCCGAGTGGGCGAAGGACTACGCGCGGCGCTGCGTGAAGGCGGGCGCCACCGACCGCGCGCGCCTGCCCGACGTCGTAGCGCCCTTGCTGAAGGAGGAGGCGCTGCGCAGGCCGAAGCTCCTCGTCCTCTACTCCTTCGACGAGCTGAAGCCGCAGGATCGCGATTTCCTCGACGCCTGCGGGAAAGCGGGCATCGAGCTTCGCGCCTGCGCGCCGGAGCGGCGTAGCGGCAAGGCGGCGAAGCGCGCCTATCCGTCCGCGCGCGCCGAGCTGTGCGCGGCGGCCGAGTGGGCGCGCGCCCGCCTGGAGGAAGGCGCGAAGCGCGTCGGCGTGGTCGTGCCGCAGCTCGGCGAGCGGCGCAAGGAGGTCGCGCGCGTCTTCGCGCGCACCCTGCACCCGGGGCACAACCTGCCGGCCGCGGAGCAGCGCTCCCTTCCGTTCAACATCTCCCTCGGCGCGCCGCTCGACGACTACCCGCTCGCGCGCGCAGCGCTATCCATACTGGAGCTCTCGACCGGCGAGATCCCGTTCGAGCAGGCATCGAGGCTGATCAGAAGTCCCATGATCGCCGGCGCGTCCTCCGAGATGGCACGGCGCGCGCAGCTCGACGCGGCTCTTCGAAGGATCGCGCCGGCGAAACTCGGCCTCGGCAAACTCGTGGGCCTCATCGAAGGCGCCCCGGCCTTGAGGCAATGCCTGGAGAAACTGTTTGCCGTGCCGAGGCAGGAGAATGTATCGCCCCATGACTGGGCGCGGCACTTCACGGCGCTCCTCGAAGCCTTCGGCTTCCCCGGCGACCGCCCCCTCGACTCCGCCGAGCACCAGGCGCGCGCCAAATTCAACGAGCAGCTCGCCGAGCTCGCCAAGCTCGAGCGCGTCGCGCCGAGGATGAGCCTCGCTCGTGCGCTCGCCAGCCTGCGGCGCCTGTGTGCCGACACCCTCTTCCAGCCCGAGTCGCCGGACGCGCCGATCCAGGTGCTCGGCGTGCTCGAGTCCCTCGGCCTCGAGTTCGACGCGCTGTGGGTGAGCGGCCTCACCGACGAGGCCTGGCCGATGCACACGCGCGCCAACCCCTTCATCCCGCCCGCGCTGCAGAGGAAGGCGGGGATCCGCGAAGCGTCGCCGGAGGCGACGCTCGAGTGGGCGAAGAAGGTGACGGAGAACTGGTTGAACGCGGCGGACGAGGTGGTGCTCTCGCACCCCGCCCGCGCGGACGACCGCGAGCTTTTGGCTTCTCCATTGATCTCCGGTGTTCCCGGTCTTTCGGGAACACCGGAGACAAGGAGCGTCGCACGCTACCGGGACGTGATCTTCGCTGCGCGACGCGTAGAGCGAGTGCCGGATGGCCAAGCACCGGTGCTGGCCACGAAGACGCCCAAGGGCGGGACGAGGATCCTCGCCGACCAGGCGGCCTGTCCCTTCAGGGCCTTCGCCCGCCACCGGCTGAACGCCGAAGCGCTCGAAGAGCCTGTCGAGGGTTTGGACGCCCGCGCCAGGGGCCTCCTGCTTCACACTCTCATGAAAGAACTGTGGTCGCAGCTGAAGGGCAGCGAGGGCTTGGAAGGAAACGTCTCTGCCGCCGTGCGGAACGCCGCGGGCGCGGCGGTCGCCGAGGCGAAGCTGGAAGAGCCGTTCGCGCGGCTGGAGCGGGAACGGCTCGTGAAGCTCGCCAACGAATGGCTCGAGGTGGAACGGGAACGCCCTCCGTTCACCGTCGTGGCGATGGAAGACAAGCGCAAGCTCTCCGTCGCCGGCCTGGAGCTCTCGGGCCGCATCGACCGGCTGGACGCGCTCGAATCGGGCGGGCACGCGCTGATCGACTACAAGACGGGCAACCCGACGCCCAACGACTGGCAGGGCGAGCGGCCCGAGGATCCGCAGCTGCCGCTCTACGCGCTCTCGGCCGCGGAGGACGTCTCGGCCGTCGCCTACGCGAAGCTGAAGACGGGCGCGATGCGCTACATGGGCTTTTCGCGCGCGAAGGACGCGATCCCCAAGGTGAGGGTGGCGGAGAACTGGGCGACGCTCTTCGCGGGCTGGAAGAAGGAGCTGGAGGCGCTCGGGCAAGGCTTCGCGTCGGGCGACGCGCGCGTAGATCCCAAGAAGCTCCTATCGACCTGCCGCTATTGCGACCTGCAGCCGCTTTGCCGCGTGTACGAGCGCGTCAATGCACTTGAGGAATCGGGGGAAGAGGCGTGAAGCCCCTAGGCCCAGACCGGATAGCCCTTGGCGTTCCTCGCGAGTCCGCCGTGCAGATCCAGCATGCGCTCGCGCCAGGCGAACACCGGGTCGTCGGGCTCGAGCAGGCGCTGCGGCGAGACCGCGCGCGCCCACTGGAAGACGCCGAAGAGGATGTAGTCGGCGAAGGCGGGCTTCGCTCCGCAGACGAAGGGCTGCTGCACGAGCTGCTGGCGCACGGGCAGCAGCGCCGTGCGGAACGCCTGGATCGCGCCCTTCGGGTCGGCCCCCACTTCCTCCAGCGTCCTGCCGAAGCGCTTCTCGCGCGACTCGCGGTAGTAGGCCTTGTCCTTCTCGTGGATCGTCGCGAAGAGGTCGAGGATGATCGCGCGCACGATCGGCTGGTACAGGGCGGTCTCCACCCAGAACTTGAACACGTAGGCGAGCGACCTCGCCTGCGCGCCCTCGAAGAGCGGCTGCGCGGGGTACTTCTCGTCGAGGTAGCGCGCGATCTCCCAGGAGTCGTGCACGATGACCTGGCCGTCCTGCAGCACGGGAACCTTGTCCTGGCCGGAGGCGGCGATCGCCTCCTTGTCGGTAAAGCGCCAGGGGATGGTCTCCACCTCCAGCCCCTTGTGCGCGAGCGCCATCTTGATGCGCCAGCAGTAGGGCGAGAAGCGCCGGTCGTCCTCGGCGGCCGCGAGGTCCCACATCTTCATGGCAGCACCCAAATGGGGACAGTCCCCATTTGCCGCTCAGGCGGCGACGTCTACGTACTCGACGCGGCTGCTCGGTTCCGGGACGGGCATGCCATCCGCACGCAGGCCCTCGATGTGGAACTCGATCGCCTCCTGGATCTCGCGTTCGACTTCCTCGATGGTGTTTCCGGTAGCGACGCAGCCCGGCAGATCGGGCACGTAAGCCCCGTAATTTCCTTCGCCTTTCTCGATCACGATCGCGTAGCGCATCGACGTGGCTACCTCTTGAGCCCGGACTGCTTAAGGATACTGTTTAACAGCCCCGGCGGTAAATCATCGCCCGGCTTGCCTGGCACGGTCACCCGGCCTGGCTTCGCCGGGTGCTTGAACTGCCGGTGGCTGCCCCGTGTCGCGACGAGGTGCCACCCGTCGCGCCGCAGGATCTCCAGGATCTCCCGAACCTTCATTGCCCGCAGGCCCCCCTTGGGGAGGAAACGGGCGAGCTGCGAATCGGTTGACGCCAGATGACCGAAATCCGCGTCGCCGACCAGCCCGAGCGCCACGCGGCGCTCGACGTCACGCGCTCGTTCATCGTGCAGGCGCCCGCGGGCTCGGGGAAGACCGCGCTGCTCGTGGAGCGCTATCTCAGGCTGCTGAAGACCGTGCAGAAGCCCGAGGAGATCGTCGCCATCACGTTCACGAGGAAGGCCGCCGCTGAGATGCGCGAGCGCGTGGGCGAGCAGGTGTCTTCGGATCTCGCGACGCGCCTTCGCATCCAGACGATCGACGCCTTCTGCGCTTCTCTCACCTCGCAGATGCCCGTGCTCGCGAAATTCGGCGCGCAGCCGGGGATCGCCGAGGATGCTTCCGAGCTGTACCGGGAGGCCGCGGCGCGCACGCTCGCCGAGCTCACGCCGCCGGTGGCGCGGCTGCTTGCGCACCTCGACAACAACGTGGGCGAGGCGACCGCGCTCCTTGCCGAGATGCTCGCGCGGCGCGACCAGTGGCTGCGCCAGACTGGCGAGGCGCCCACGAGAGCCGAGCTGGAGGCCGCGCTCGTGGAAGAGCGCGCGCGGCTGATCGCGCGCGCGCAGGCTTTGCATGCCCAGGCCTCGCCCGAGATGGCGCAGGCCGTGCTCACGCAGAAGGGCGAGTGGCGCAAGCGCCCCGCCGCGCCCGCGGAGCTGCAGGCGGTTCCCGGCCTTCAGGAGGCGCTCGCGGCGCTCCTCCTCATGCCGCCGGAGAAGTACACCGACACGCAGTGGCAGGCGCTGGAAGCGATCCTCGCGCTGCTCAAGCCCGCGGTGGCGCAGCTCGTCACGCTGTTCGGCGAGCGGGGCGAGGTGGACTTCACGCAGATCGCGCACGGCGCGCTCCTTGCGCTCGGCACGCCCGAGGAGCCGACCGACCTGCTGCTCTCCATGGACTACCGCATCCACCACCTGCTGGTGGACGAGTTCCAGGACACGTCGAACTCCCAGTGGGAGCTGCTGGAGCGGCTCACCGCCGGCTGGGAGCCGGGCGACGGGCGGACCGTGTTCGTCGTGGGCGATCCGATGCAGTCCATCTATCGCTTCCGCGACGCGCAAGTGGGGCTTTTCCTGCGCGCGCGCGACCACGGGCTGCCGAACGTGGCGCTCGAGCGGCTCACGCTTTCCACCAACTTCCGCTCGCAGGGCGCCATCGTTTCCTGGGTGAACCGCGTGTTTCCTTCGGTGCTGCCTTCCTTCGAGGACGAGGCCGCCGGGGCGGTGGCGTATTCGCCGTCCATTCCCTTCCATCCTGCCGATGCGGAAGGCGAGCCCGTGCTGCACGTGCTCGCCGATCGCGAGGCGGAGGCCGCGCGCGTGGTAGCGCTCGCCATGGAGGCCCGCGGGCGCACGGCGATCCTGGTTCGCAACCGCAGCCACCTCGATTCGATCGTCCCAGCCTTGAAGAAGGCGGGGGTGCGCTATCGCGCGGTGGAGATCGAGCAGCTGGGCGAGAAGCAGGTGGTGCAGGATCTCTATGCGCTGACGCGCGCGCTGACCCATCTCGCCGACCGCGTCGCCTGGCTCGCGATCCTGCGCGCGCCGTGGTGCGGGCTCACGCTGGAGGAGCTTTCCGCCTTCTTCGAGGGGCAAAGCGAACCTGTCTGGGCGCTGATGCAGCAGCAGCCGCGGCTCTCTCGCATCGTCTCCGTCCTTCGTCCTTGTTTGGAGAACCGGCTGCGCGGGACGCTGCGCGATTGCGTGGAAGGCGCCTGGCTCGCACTGGGCGGGCCCGCGTGCGTGGAGGACGCGACCGACCTGGAGGACGCGGAGATCTACTTCGACGAGCTCGAGCGGCTGGAGGAGGCGGGCGAGCTGCCCGACTTTGCGTTGCTCGCCGAGAGCCTCGGCAAGCTCTACGCCCTTCCCGACGTCGAGGCCGGGCCCGAGGCGGTGGAGATCATGACCATCCACAAGGCCAAAGGTTTGGAGTTCGACACCGTCATCGTTCCCGGTTTGGATCGCGCGCCGCGCTCGGGGCGTAAGCCGTTGTTCGCCTGGCGCGCCCTGGCCGGCGGGCGGCTCTTGCTTGCGCCGATCGACGAGACGGGCGGCGACAAGGAGCCTTTGTACCAATATGTAAGGCAGCTCGATCGCGAGGCCGAGGACATCGAGGCCGGAAGGCTCTTCTACGTCGCCGCGACGCGCGCCGAGTCGCGGCTGCATTTGCTGGGGTGCGTGAAGGTGGACGAGGACGGGGTGGTGAAGATGCCTTCGCGGCGGTCCTTGCTCGGGCTGGCCTGGCCGGCGGTCGAATCTTCCGTGCGCCTGCCCGAGGCGGCGGGCGGGGAGGGCGAGGCTGTCGTGTTGCCCGCTGGGGAGCTTCGCCGCCTGCCATCCG
>JAOUIL010000037.1 GCA_029883975.1 Betaproteobacteria bacterium | reverse complement strand
CTTTCACTTTCTGCTCGAGCGCGGCGATGTCCAGGCGCTTCGGCGTCAGTGCGATCGTGGTCATGGTCGATTTCTCCTTGATGTGGTCGGAAATGGGATCACGCAGCCAGCGTCACGGGCTCGAGCCCGGGCGACAGGCGCTCCGCACCGGCGTCGGCCCAGTCGATCTCGATCTCGCTGCGCACGTCGGCGCGCATTGTCAGTCGCCCGCTGCCCTGCGCGAAGTAGCTTTCGCCCGCGCGCACCTGCCGATACAGGCGGCCGTCCCGCGGGCGGGCAAACCCGACGGTTCCGCTGCGCACGTGCACCGTTAGGCCGCCTTTCGCCGCCAGGGTGAGCGTGCCGCGTTCGACAATCGAAAGACGGCCCGCGATGTGCGCCCGCGTGAGCGTGGGGCCGGGAATCAGGTTGCCTGCAAAGTCGGTGTTCATGGTCAACTCCTCCTTTTCGGTGCGGCACGCTCGACCGAGCGCGCCTTCTGGCCCCAAGACGCGCGCCGCCCGAAATCGGTTCCACCGTTCG
Organism: Betaproteobacteria bacterium; assembly: GCA_029883975.1. Taxonomy (GTDB): domain Bacteria; phylum Pseudomonadota; class Gammaproteobacteria; order Burkholderiales; family SG8-39; genus JAABQT01. The sequence continues at coordinate 27,948 of JAOUIL010000037.1, read as the reverse complement.
CCGGCCGGTGCTTCAATGCGAAAAAGGTGGAACTGAATCCGTGGCGGCTGCGTCCTTGGGTGAGGAGGAAGGATGGCGGTTTCGAAAAAAGTCTTCGAAGATCAGGTGCTTGCGCTCCTGGGCTGCCTGCAGGGCGTCGCCCGGCGGCTCACGCGCAATGAAGCGGATGCCGAGGACCTGGTCGCCGAAACGGTCGCGCGCGCGTGGCGCGCGCTCGACACATTGGAGAACGAAGAGGCGTTCCGCGCGTGGCTCTTCCGCATTCTCAACAACACCTTCATCAGCAACCTGCGCCGCGCCGATGCGAAAGCGCAGCACGAGCCGCTGGCGTGCGTGAAGGGCGAGGACGACGAAGCGGGTTTCTCGGTCTTCGAGCAGATGCATCAGCCGTTCCTGCTCTGGTTCAGCAACCCCGAGCAGGAGTTCCTCGACAAGCTGCTGCGCGAGGACCTGGATCGCGCGATCGCCGCGCTGCCCGACTGCCACCGCGTCGTGGTGATCATGTCCGACCTGCAGGAGTTCAGCTACGCCGAGATCGCCGAGGCGCTGGCGATCCCGGTCGGCACGGTGCGCTCGCGCCTCGCGCGCGCGCGTGGCGCGTTGCAGAAGGTACTGTGGCGGCAGGCTCAGGCGTATGGCCTGCGCAATGCCCCCGCAGGGCAGGTGCCCGAACAGAAAGCAAAGGTATCGTGAGATGACTAAACAGCAGATCGATTGCGAGCAGGCCCTGAAGCAGATCCTCGAGTACGTCGACCACGAGCTCGGCGAGCACGAGCGCGAGGCGATGCAGCAGCACATGCACACGTGCAAGAGCTGCTACTCGCGCATGGAGTTCGAGCGCCGACTGAAAGAAAAGGTAGGCGCGCTGTGCGACGACGAGGTACCCTCGCAGCTCGGCGAGCGCATCAAGGGCCTGCTCAAGAGCTTCTGATGCGCCTGGGTTGAACCCATTGGGAGGTTGGGCATGGTCGCGATCCTCAGCGACAAGCGCGAGTTCATTTTCAAGGCCGTGGCCGACATGTACACCGACGTCGCCACGCACCCGGAGAAGACCTTCCACTTTCCGACCGGGCGCCTGGCGTGCCTGTTCGTCGGCTATCCCGGCGAGCAGCTCGACTTGATCCCGGCCGCCGCGCCGGAGTCATTTGCGGGCGTCGGCTACCCGTTTGCTGCCGGCGCGATCCGCGCGGGCGACGTGATTCTCGACGTTGGCTCCGGCTCGGGTACCGATGCGCTCATATCGAGCACGCTCACCGGGCCGCAGGGCAAGGTGTACGGCCTCGACATGACGCAGGCCATGCTGGAGAAGCTACGCCGCAACGTCGCGGCGATGGGCGCGCAGAACGTCGTGCCGCTCGAAGGCAACGCCGAGGAGATTCCGCTCGCGGACGCCTCGGTCGACGTGATCACCAGCAACGGCGTGCTCAACCTCGTGCCCGACAAGCCACGCGCATTCGCCGAGATTGCGCGCGTGCTCAAACCCGGCGGACGGGTGCAGATCTCTGACATTTCGCTCGCCAAGCCGGTCTCCGACAAGTCCCGCTCGGACCCGAAGCTGTGGGCCGAGTGCGTGGTGGGGGCGGTGGTGGAGGACGACTACGTGGCGAAGCTGCGCGCCGCGGGCCTTGACGTCGAGGTCCTGAGCCGGTTCGACTACTTTGCCGGCAGCGCGAGCGCGGACACGCGCCGTGTCGCCCAGGGGCTGGGCGCGCACACGATCGTCATGCGCGGCGCGAAGGGGTAGCCCATCAAGACCATCCTCATCACGGGCGCCGCGGGTGACGTCGGCACGCACCTGCGCCGCGAGCTTGCGGGCAAGTACCGCATCCGCGCTTCCGATCTGCGGCCGATCACGAAGATCGCCGATGAGGCCGTGGTGCGCGCCGACATCTCGAAGATGGCCGACGCGCTGCGCATCACCAAGGGCGTGGAGGCGGTGGTGCACCTCGGCGGCTACTCGGTGGAAGGCCCGTGGGAGGGGATCCTGAGCGCCAACATCATCGGCTGCCACAATGTGTTCGAGGCGGCGCGCAGGAACGGCGTGAAGCGCATCCTCTTTCCCACCTCGAACCACGCCACGGGCTTCTACCGGCGCGACCAGACCATCGACCACCACGTCTATCCGAAGCCCGACAGCCGCTACGGCGTGTCCAAGGTGTTCGGCGAGGCGCTCGGCAGCCTGTACGCCGACAAGTACGGCATGGAAGTCTTCTGCATGAGGATCGGCAACGTGAACCCGAGGCCGATCGACAAGCGGCGACTGTCGCTCTGGTTCAGCCCGCGCGACCTCGCGCAGCTCGTCACGATCGGCATCGAGCACCCGGACATCCGCTTCGAGATCGTCTACGGCATCTCGGCCAACCGCCGCGCCTGGTACGACAACCGCAACGCCTACCGGCTCGGCTACCGGCCGGAGGACGACTCCGAAGTCTTCGCCGCGGAGATCCTGGCGCGCGAGCAGCCCGGCGACCCTGTGGCGGAGAAGTACCAGGGCGGCCTGTTCTGCGTCGCGGAGGAGATCCCCAACCCTGCGCCTATACCCGCGGGCGCGCGCTCCACCAGCCCCAGAGCGGCAGCAGCCAGAGCGCGAGCGCGCTCGCAGCCACGGCGCCCGCGCCCGGCGGCGGCGGGCCGAAAGCCGCGCCGAGGTAGGCGATGACGAAGAAGGCGACCAGCGCCCAGAAGGCGATGCCGGTGCGCGCGCCGCTCGTCGCATAGATCGCGATCCCCGCGGCGAACAGCGCGCTCTCCACGACGAGCGTGCCTGCGACGGAGTCCCACAGCCCGAGGCCGACCATCGTGCCGCTGCCGGGCCACAGCGGCAGGTCGGGACGATGCGAGAGCGCGTCGAGCCCCCAGTGGCTGAGCACGAGCAGGCCCATCACGAGCGCCGCGCGGTGCCCGAGCTTCCAGCAGGCGAGGCCGAACAGCGCGGACCAGGCGAGCGCCGCGAGCAGGCTGTGCGTCCACGGGTAGTGCACGAAATCGAGCGGCGTAAACGCGGTGATGCCGGGCGCGACCTCTACGCGCTCGATGCCGGCGAGCACCAGGATCGGCCAGACGAGGTCCAGCCAGTAGGTCGCGGCGAGCGCCACGCCGAGATTCGCGCGCAGGGCGAGCGGCTTCGCCGCCAGCGCCAGCGCAGCGTGGCCGATGAACATCTAGATGAGAAAAATGGGGACTGTCCCCATTTAGTCGTCCGCGTGCGCGGAGGGCTTGTGCGCGGCGACGAGCTTCTGCTGCAGCTGCGGCGGGGCCGGGTCGTAGTGGCTGAACTCGAGCGAGTACGAGCCGTGGCCGGCGGTGATCGACTTCAGGCGCGCGGGGAAGTGCTCCAGCTCCGCGAGCGGCGCCTGCGCCATGATCTGCACCGTCCCCGGCCGCGGCGAGTCCGAGCCCTTGATCTGGCCACGGTGCCCGGAGAGCTCGCCGGCGATGTCGCCCATCTTCTGCTCGGGCGCGACGATCTGCACGTTGACGATCGGCTCGAGCACGATCGGCCGCGCCTTGGCGAGCGCGTCGAGGAACGCCTTGCGGCCCGCTGACATGAAGGCCACGTCCTTGGAGTCCACCGGGTGGCTCTTGCCGTCGTACACGATGACGCGCACGTCCTGGATCGGGTAGCCCGCCACGTAGCCGCTCTCCAGCACGCCGCGCACGCCCTTCTCGACCGACGGGATGAACTGGTTGGGGATCGCGCCGCCCTTCACGCTGTCCACGAACTCGAAGCCCCTGCCGCGCGGCAGCGGCTCGACCTTGAGGAACACCTCGCCGAACTGGCCGGCGCCGCCGGTCTGCTTCTTGTGGCGGCTGTGTCCTTCGGCGCGCGCGGCGATCGTCTCGCGGTACGGGATCGAGGGCGGGCGCGTGTCCAGCTCGACCTTGTACTGGCCGGCGATGCGCTCCAGCGTGGTGCGCAGGTGCAACTCGCCCAGGCCGCGCATCACGGTTTCGTTGGCCTGCGCGTTGTGCTCGATCCTCAGGCACGGATCCTCGGCGACCAGCTTGTGCAGCACGTCGGACACCTTCTGCTCGTCGCCGCGCTTTTTCGGCTGCAGCGCGAGGCCGAACACCGAGGTCGGCAGCTCGAACGGCCGGCCGTGGATGTGCGCGTCCTCGGCCGAGTCGTGCAGGATGTGGTCGAACTGGATGTCGTCCAGCTTGGCGATCGCGCAGATGTCGCCCGGCACCGCCTCGCTCACCTCGATCTGGGTCTTGCCGCGCAGCAGGTAGAGATGCCCCGGCTTGATCGGCTTTCTCGCCTCGCCGACGTACAGCTGCATGCCGGGCGTGAGGCGTCCCTGGTGCACGCGGAAAACCGCCAGGCGCCCGATGTACGGATCGATCTCGACCTTGAACACGTGCGCGAGCGCGTGCTGCGACGGATCGGGCACCGCCTGGATCTCGCTGGGCGCGCCGCCGTCCGCGGGCACGCTCAGGTACCTGGGCGCGTTGCCTTCCGCCGGATTGGGCAGCAGCTTGACGATCACGTCGAGCAGCTCCTGCACGCCGGCGCCGGTCTTCGCCGAGCAGAACACAACCGGGACCAGGTGCCCGTCGCGCATCGCCGCCTCGAGCGGCTCGTGCAGCGCCTCGGGCGCGATCTCGCCCTTCTCCAGGTATTCCGCCATCAGCTTCTCGTCCACCTCCACCACCTGGTCGACGAGCGCGCGGTGCGCGTCTTCCACCGAGGAGAAGTCCGCCTCTCCCGAGGGCGCGAAGAAGCAGTCGGACACCTTCGACGCCCCGCCCGCGGGCAGGTTCAGCGGCAGGCATTCCTTGCCGAAGGCCTCCTGGATCTCGCCCAGCAGCCGCTCGAGGTTGACGCCGTCGGCGTCGATCCGGTTGACGATCACCAGGCGGTCGAGCCCGCGCTTCGCCGCCCACTGCATGAAGCGCCCGGTCATCATCTCGATGCCGTTCTGCGCGTTGATCACGATCGCCGCGGTCTCCACCGCCGCCAGCGCGGGCAGCGCGTGGCCGAGGAAATCCGGATAGCCGGGCGTGTCGAGCAGGTGCACCCAAGTGGGCGCCTCGCCGCCGTTCACCTCGAAGCTCGCCACCGCGAGCTTGAGCGAGTGCTGCAGCTGCTTTTCCAGCGGGGTGTAGTCGCAGGTGCTGGTGCCGCGCTCGACGCTGCCGGCCGCCGGGATCGCTCCGGCGCGCGCGAGCAGCGCCTCGGCAAGCGAGGTCTTGCCGCTCCCCGCCTGGCCGACGAGCGCGATCGTCCTCAGGTGCTTGATGACGTGCTTGCCCACCGGATCCTCCTCCCCGAAGGCCCCTTCTCCCTGGGGCCAATGCTACTTCGGGAAGCGCCGCTCGCGCTACTTCTTCGCCGGCTCTCTCTTTTCCAGCAGTTCCACGCGTTTCTTGAGCACGTCGTCGAACTTCGCGCGCGCGATGAGCAGCACCTGGCCGGCCAGGGCCTTCTCCCGGGGCAGGCGCTCGGCAAGCTGCTTGCCGCGCGCCGCCGCATCTGCGCCCGAGGCCTTCGGCTCGCCGGAGATCCACAGCGTGGCGTAGAAATTCTCGCCGCGCGGCTTGCCGAGCTTGAGCGTGTAGGTCAGCCGGTCGAAGGTGCTCGCCACCACGGTGACCGGGCGGTCCAGCCCGCTCTCCTCCGGCCGCAGCCCCGGCGCGGCCACGTCGGCGATCTCGATGCGGTTGAGCGAGTAGGACGCCGAGTTCGCGCGGATCACGTCGAGCTTCTCCCCGGCGAACAGCGGGGTCAGCTTCCAGTCGGCATTCTCGTCGGCGCGCGCGATGCGCCACTTGCCGCTCCCTGCGAAGTCCACTTCCATGACGCGCACCTTCTCCGCGCCGAAGCCCGTCTTCGCCACCCAGGTGCCGCTGGCCGCGGTGGCGAGCGGCAGCGGGTCGGCGACGATCAGCGCCATGCCCGGCGCGTCGGGCAGCAGCACGAAGCGGCCGTCGCCGGGCGCGCTGTCGGGATTGCGCGGCTCCTTCTTGAAGTACTTGGCGCCGACCAGGAGCGCGGCGAGCGGCTTGCCGCCCGCTCCGCGAAACTCCAGGCGCGTGCCCGAGGCGTCGAGCTTGAGGCGCGCGCGGTCCTTCTCGGTGAGCGGCTCGGCCTGGCCGACCTTGAGGGCGAGCGCCGCGAGCACCAGCTCGCGCACCTTGGCCACGTCGGCGGGAAAGCCGGTGCGCTCGGCGATGGCCCACTCGCCGGCGCGCCGCTCCAGCGTGAGCGTGGCGCCGGGCTCGCGCAGGACGATGGCCTCGATGTCGGCGGCCGTGAGGCCTTGCAGCACCGGCTGCCCGAGCCGGTCCGCCGCCGAGGGCTGCGACGGGCCGCGCTGGTAGACGAGCAGCGCGCCGCCGCCCAGCGCGACGAGCAGCACCACCAGCACCGCCGCGACGCGCGCGTTCATGCGGCGGCGAGCCGCGCCTGGCGGCGGCGGCGCACCAGCGCGACGCCGAGGCCGGCGAGCGCCACGAGGATCGGCATCAGCGCGATGTTCGCGACCTTGGTGAGGAACACCAGCCGCTCGGCGTCGTGGCGCAGGTTCTTGCGCAGCTCCTTCAGCGCCAGGCGCGTCTCGGCGACTTTCTTGCGGAAGCGGTCGAGCTCGGCCTGCTGCTCGGGCGTGAGGATCTGCGCGCCCTTGGCCTGCGCGCCCTGCGACGCGCCGCCCTGCAGGCTCTGCAGCGCGGCGTTGGTCTTCTGCAGCTCGTCCTCCAGCTCCTTGATCTTGCCGAAGTACTGCACCTGCGCCTCGGCCTCCATCTCGCGCACCACGGTGAGCGGGCGGAATGAGGCGGCGCGGCTCTTCAGGCTGAGCAGGCTCTCGTCCGCGGCGAGCTGCTCGACCAGTCCTTGCGCGAACGCGAGGTTGCCGTTCGAGGGCACGACGATCCTGCGGCCGAAGACTTCCTGCACCTCCACCGCCGCGCCGTCCTGCAGCATGTCGACGTCGGCGACCAGCACCACCGCGTTGTCGCGCGCGCTCTCGGCGAGGTGGGAGGCCGCTGCGGCGGCCGCGGGCTTGGCGGTCTTGTCCGCCGGCCGGCCGCCGGGGAACGCGGTGCGGAACTTGCCGGACAGCCGTAGCGCGAGCGGCAGGCTGCGGCCGCTCGGCACGAAGCTGCGCGTGGCCTCCTCGCCGGCGACGGTCGCCTTCGCTTCGTCGACCAGCATGTTGTTCGGCGAGCTGCGCACCAGCTCGGTGACGGCGAGCCCGTCGGCCGGCTTGACGTCGAACGCGCCGCCGAACGCGTACAGCAGCGTCTCGATCTGTGCCATGACGACGTCGTCGCGCGCAAACGCCGTGCGGTTGAGCGACAGCACCGTCGGCGTGAAGCGCTGCCCCTCGCCCGAGGCGAACACCACGTCGGCGATCACCTTGCCGGGCGCCATGCCCACGCCCCAAGCCTGGAACAGCCGCGGCAGCGCCGAGCTGGTCACCATCGGCGGCATGCCCGGCATGGGCGTGGGCTGCTGGTCGAAGTAGGCGTAGGGATCGACGAAGGCGATCAGCTTGCCGCCGCGCAGCACGAACTGGTCGAGCGCGTACTCGGCCTGCTCGCCGATGTCGCGCGGGTGGATGAGCAGCAGCACCTTGAGGTCCGGGTCGATCGCGGTCGCGGTCAGGTTGACCGTGTGCACGTCGAAGTCGCGCCGCAGCTCGTTGGCGAGCACCCAGGGCTCGGCGCTCTGCCGCGTGTAGGGGTTGTACTGCTGGCCGAGCACCGGCAGGCCGCTCATCAGCCCGATCTTCGGCCGCTCGCTCGCGCCGGCGCGCGCGATGGCGCGGATCAGGTCGTACTCGAGCAGGCGCTCGCGCGCCGGCGCGAGCACCGGGATCGCCTGCTTGCGTTCGAGCCTGCTCGCCGCGAGTCCCAGGTAGAACTGCTCGCCCGAGGCGAGCTGCTGCGGCTCGATGCCGTCGAGCTGCGCCGCGTCCTCCTCCTCGCTGTCGGGCCGCGGGTCGTAGCGCTCGACGACCAGGTTCGGGCCGGCGACCGCCTTGAACTCGTCCACCAGGCCGGCCACGCGCCGCGCAAAGCTGCGCAGCGGCACCGGCATCGCCTCGCCGGCGGAGATGTAGAGCTTCACCTTCACCGGCGCGGACAGCTCGCGCAGCACCTTCTTCGTGCCCGGCGAGAGCGTGTGCAGCCTGCCCTCGGTCAGGTCGGCGCGCAGCGACGCCGTCGAGGCGAGGAAGTTGACGGCCACCAGGATGAGGAACAGCGCCGCCAGCCCGACCGCGGAGTACGCGAGCGCCTCGTGCTTTTTCGCCAGGCGCTTCATCGGTTGCGCAGCACCACGCCGGTGGCGAACAGCGCGAAGCCGATCACCGACAGGAAGAACAGCACGTCGCGGCTGTCGATCACGCCTTTCTGGAAGCCGTCGAAATGCGTCACCACCGAGAACGCGGCGACCGTGTCGACCAGCGCCGGGCTCGCCCAGCGCACCAGCAGGTCGGTCACCGGGCTGAAGCCGGCGAGCAGCAGGAACAGGCACAGCACCACGGACAGGATGAAGGCCACCACCTGGTTGCGCGTGGTCGCCGAGGTGAAGCAGGTGATGGCGAGGTACGCGCCGGCGAGGAAGAAGCTGCCGAGATATCCCGCGAAGATCTGGCCGTTGTCCGGCTCGCCGAGCACGTTCACCGTGACGATCACCGGGAACGTGAGCGCGAGCGCGATGGCGAGGAACGTCCACGAGGCGGCGAACTTGCCGAGGATCGCCTGCCAGGCGGTCACCGGCAGCGTGAGCAGCAGCTCGAGCGTGCCCGCGCGCCGCTCCTCGGCCCACAGGCGCATGCCCACCGCCGGCACGAGCACCAGGTAGACCCAGGGGTGGAAGGCGAAGAAGGCGGCGAGGCTCGCCTCGCCGCGCTCGAAGAACCCGCCCGCCGTGAAGGTGAGAAAGCCGGTGAGCAGCAGGAAGATGACCAGGAACACGTAGGCCACGGGCGAGGTGAAGTAGGCGACCAGCTCGCGCTTGGCGATGGTGCGCACGGCGTGGGCGGCGGAGATCATTTCTTCACCGTGTCGGGCAGCGTCAGGCTGCGGAACACTTCGTCGAGCTGCCCTTCCTCGGTGTGCAGCGCGTCGAGCTTCCAGCCCTCGCGCTGCGCTAGCTCCACCACGGCGAGCGCCAGCTGGCCGGCCGCGCCCCTGTCCTTGGGCACGACGCGGAACGCGCCGTTCACGGGCTCGACGCGGCCGAGCGCGGCGAGCTTTTCGGCGCTCGCGCCCGCCGCGTGCAGCGTGACCGCGCCCGCGTGCGCCGACAGCGCGCGCAGCTCCGCCGGCGTGCCGTTGGCGACGATGCGGCCGCGGTCGATGATGATGGCGCGCGTGCAGGCGGCGTCCACTTCCTCGAGGATGTGGGTGGAGAACACCACCGCCTTCGAACGGCCGAGCTCGCGGATGAGGTTGCGCACCTCGTGCTTCTGGTTCGGATCCAGGCCGTCGGTCGGCTCATCGAGGATCAGCACCTCGGGATCGTGGATCAGCGCCTGCGCGAGGCAGGTGCGGTGCCGGTAGCCCTTGGACAGCGTGTCGATCGACTGGGCGAGGACCGACTGCAGGAAGCACAGGTCCACCACGCGTGCGATCGCCGTGCGCCGCGCCGCGCCCTCCAGGCCGCGCATCTCCGCGGCGAAGCCCAGGAACCCTTCCACCGTCATGTCCGGGTAGGAGGGCGCGGCCTCCGGCAGGTAGCCGATCAGGCGCTTGGCCTCGAGCGGCGACTCGGCGACGTCGTGGCCGCCGACCGTCACCCGGCCGCTGGTGGGCGGGATGAAGCCGGTGATCATGCGCATCGTGGTGGACTTGCCCGCGCCGTTTGGCCCGAGGAAGCCCAGCACCTCGCCGCGCGCGACCTCGAAGGACACGCCGTCCACGGCGCGCTTGGCCCCGAAGCTCTTCACCAGGTTTTCGATGCGGATCATTCCGGTCTGCCGTGCTGCAGAGGGGGCGCATTATCGCAAAGAATCGCCGCTGCGCCGCAAGGCGCGCGCGCCCCACCCGCCGCAGACCGCCGGCGGGCGCGAAAAGTTCCGTGCCGCGGTACCGCCGGACCTACGGAATCGGCTTGAGCCTGAGCTCCTCCGCCGTGCCGTTGACGAAACCGAACTTGGCGTAGGCCGCCTGCGCCTGAGGCGTGGCCAGGAACGCGAGGTAGCGCGCCGCGGCCGCCTGGCGCGGACCGGCGGTGAGCGCGCCGATCGCGTAGGCGACCTCGTCGCGCAGGCTGTCCTCGGGCGGCAGTTTGACCTGGTCCACGGACTTGCCCAGGCGCAGCGCTTCCAGCGCCTCGGTCACCCAGACGATGCCGGTATCCGAGGTGCCCGCCAGTATCCGGTCCGGCGTTTCCCTGTGGTGCACCGCAGTGAACCAGTTGTTCGGCGTGGTCTGGCAGGAGAAGCATTCCTTGCCCGCCGAGACGTGCTGCCACAGGCCGTGGCGCTCGAGCACCTTGCGGCCGTAGAACTGCATGATGCCCTCGTTGACCGGGTTCGGCATCGAGGTGCGCACATCGCTGCGCTTGACGTCGGCGATGCCGCGGATGTTCTTCGGGTTGCCCTTGGCGACGAGCAGCACCATCTCGTTGTGCATGTAGATGGCGTACTCGCGCATCAGCCCCTGCTGCTTGAGCTTCTTCAGGTGTCCCAGGTTGACCGAGCTGTAGACGTCGGGCCGGCCCGGGTACGGCTTGCCCTCGTACACCCATCCCCCCTTCTCGATCGCCGCAAGCAGCAGCCCGGGCGGCAGCGTGATCAGGCCGACATCCATGCCCGGGTTCTGGCCCTGGAACGCGCGCACCACGTCGTCCATCGCGAAGAACTGGTTGCCCGCGAGCCACAGGATCAGCTCGGCATCCTGCTGCATGCGCCCGAGCGCGGCGGCGCCGTTCACGATGCGGCCGTCGGCGTAGTACAGCTTGAGGTCGGTGTCTTTCTTTGGCGGAATCGTCGCGTATGCGGCCGGCTTCGCCGCGACCGGCTGCGTCGCCGCCGGCTGCTGCGCGCAGCCGGCGAGCACGGCTCCTGCGATCGCCGCGCACGCGGCAAGACTCTTGAGATGCATCGGTGTCTCCCTCTTGGGTTTGGGCGCCTTTGTTTTCCTGCGGGCGTTCCGGCCAATGTTGGAGCAATCCGCGGCGCGGCGGGCATCGAACATCCTTATCAGGCCATTTGCGGAAAGGCTCGCGGCGGCCGGAAGAATTTGGCGAAAGGCTTGTGCAGGTCGGGGGTAATTGTTTAGGCTTGCCGACAGAGTCCGTTCCACCACTAGAGAAATCGGGTAGGAGGAGACCAGATGCATCAGACACGAAGGACCGTAACCTTGGGCCTGCTCGCCGCGCTCGGCGGCGCGCTGCTCAGCCCGCTGCGCGCGCTCGCCGCGCGCAACCAGGGGGCATTCGAGGCGAAGAGCGCGGTCGATGCGATGCGCGCGCTGGGCATGAGCGGCGCCGCGGAGAGCAAGGACATCGAGATCCGCGCGCCGGACATCGCCGAGAACGGCGCGGTGGTGCCGATCGACATCACCAGCAACATCCCGGGCACGACCAGCATCTCGGTGTTCATCGAGAAGAACCCGTTCCCGTACACGGGCACCTTCGACTTCACGGCGGGCGCGGTGCCGTTCGTGCACCTGCGCGCCAAGGTCGGCGAGTCCACGCCGGTGCGCGTGGTGGTCGCGGCGGGCGGCAAGTTCTATACCACTGCCAAGGAAGTCAAGGTCACCATCGGCGGCTGCGGCGGCTGAGGAGAGGAGAACATGGCAGACCCGATGAAGATCCGCGCCACGCTGCAAGGCGACGTCGCCGACGTGCGCGTGCTGATGGCGCACCCGATGGAGACCGGCCAGCGCAAGCAGGGCGGCCAGGTGGTGCCGCTGCATTTCATCCAGAGCATCACCGCGACGCTGAACGGCAAGCAGGTGTTTTCCGCCGACATCAGCCAGGCGATCTCGCGCAACCCGGTGTTCGCCTTCAAGGTGAAGGGCGCCAAGGCGGGCGACGAGATCGCGGTTACCTGGAAGGACAACAAGGGCGAAACGCGCACGGACAAGACCACGGTTCGCGGCGGTTCCTGACCTTGACGAGAAGGGGTCGCAGAAGCCCCGTTCGTACCACTGACTGGATGGAGGAGATGAACATGAGACACGCGCTCTTGCTGGGGCTCGCCGCTGCAGTGGCGGCAGGCGTCCCGTGGACGCAGGCGTCGGCGCAGATGGACGATCCCGTCGCCGCCGAGTTCGACAAGTTCCGCGAGGTGCTGGAGAAGGACAATCCCGCGGAGCTCTGGGAAGTCAAGGGCGAGCAGTTGTGGACGACGCCCGGCGGGCCGAAGAAAGCCTCGCTCGAGAAGTGCGACCTCGGCCTCGGGCCCGGGGTGGTGAAGGGTGCCTACGCGCAGATGCCGCGCTACTTCGCCGACGTCGACCGCGTGATGGACGCCGAGGCGCGCATCGTGCACTGCATGATCACGCTGCAGGGCTACGAGCTGGACAAGCTGGACGACAAGCCGTTCAGCAGCGCCACGCATACGCCCGATCCGGTGTCCATCACCACCTACGTCGCGGCGCAGTCGGCGGGCATGAAGCTCGCTCCGCCGCAGAATCACCCCAAGGAGAAGGCCGCCTACGCCATCGGCAAAGAGATCTTCCACTACCGCGCGGGCAGCTACGACTTCTCCTGCGCGAGCTGCCACGGGGTGGACGGGCAGCGCATCCGCACGCAGCCGCTGCCCAACTTCACCAAGCCCGAGCAGGCGATCCGCTCGGTGCAGGGCTGGCCGGGCTACCGCATGACCGGCGGCGTGATGCACACGCTGCAATGGCGCCTGACCGACTGCTACCGCCAGCAGCGCTTCCCCGAGCCGGGCTATACGTCGGAGACCTTGAGCGCGCTGCTCACCTACCTCACCGTCAACGCCAGCGGCCAGGTGTACAAGGGCCCGGGCATCAAGCGCTAGGAGAGCCAAGCCATGAAACTCACGACTCTTGCGATCCTGGCCGGCGGCACCGTCCTGCTTGCCTCCTGCGCCACGGGAACGGGCGATCCGCGCGCCGAGGCGCTGGCGATGATGGACCGCGATTTCCACGCCCGCGGCATCGCGAGCAAGGACCGGCTAAAGGAAGACGCGGTCATGGCCGCGTGCAACAAGTACAACGACAACCCGCCGGCCGATGTGGTCGCCAGGCTGCAGAAGGAGCAGCTCGCCACGATCCGGTACCCGGCCGACGGCAAGCTGCTCGGCGACTGGAAGGCGGGCGAGAAAGTCGCGCAGAACGGGCGCGGCATGGCCTGGAGCGACAAGGGCGGCGTCGGCGGCAGCTGCTACAACTGCCACCAGATCGGTCCCGCCACCACGTCCTTCGGCACCGTGGGCCCGAGCCTGTACCAGTTCGCGAAGATGCGCGGCTTCGGCACGGACATCCAGCGCTACGCCTACGGCAAGATCTACAACTCCAAGGCGTTCAACCTGTGCTCGCAAATGCCGCGCTTCGGCCACGTGCAGGCGCTGACCGAGCAGCAGATGAAGGACATCACCGCGCTGCTGATGGATCCGGCCTCGCCGGTCAACCAGTAAGCCGCGGCTGGCCGGGGGAGAGCGGCGCGATGCTGCGCTTGCCGCGCAGGTAGCGCGCCGCGACATCCCACACCGGCTCGCCGCTCGCGCCCTCGGCGACCGGCGCCCAGCCCGCCACCTTGTAGCGTTTGCCGGCCTCGAGCGGACGGCCGGCGAGGCGCATGTCGGAGATGCGCTCGCCGATGCCGGCGCCCGGTTTGCAGGCGTAGGTCATCCCGCCGACGCGCACCATGTCCCCGCCCTGCTGCCGGTAGGGATCCGGGTTGAACGCGTTGTCCGCGATGTCCTCCAGAATCTCCTTGATTTGCTCGCCGGTCAGCTCGTTGAGCGTCGATTGCGCGTAGGTGATGGCGGTCTGGTCCATCAGGTGATCGAACGTGATCGCGTCGCCGGGCAGCAGCGTCGAGCCCCAGCGGAATCCCGGCGAGAAGGCGATCTCGGCGTTCTTTTCGGCGAGCAGCGCGTCCACGAGCAGCTGGTCCCAGGTGCCGTTGTAGGTGCCGCGGCGGTACAGCAGCCCCTCGGTCACCGCGAGCTTTTCCTCGAGCTTGGCGCGGTAGGGGGCGCGCACCTTGTCGATGTAGGACGCCATCGGCGCATCCGCGGGCAGCAGGTTGGCGAACACCGGCAGCAGCTTGTAGCGGTACCCGGCCACCCTCCCGCCCTTCACCTCGAGATCGAGCACGCCGAGGAACTTGGCGTTGGAACCCGCATTCGTGACCAGCGTCTTGCCGACGACGAACGGCGCCGGAATGCCGTCGTGCGTGTGGCCGCCGAGGATCGCGTCCAGCCCGCGCACGCGGCCGGCGAGCTTGAGGTCCACCTCCAGCCCGTTGTGCGAAAGGAGCACCACCGCCTGCGCGCCCTTGGCGCGCACCTCGTCCACCAGCTTCTGCAGGCGCTCTTCCTGGATGCCGAAGGTCCATTCCGCGACCATGTGGCGCGGGTTGGCGATCGGCGTGTAGGGGAAGGCCTGGCCGATGACGGCGACGGGCACGCCGTTCATCGTGCGCAGCGTGTAAGGCTTGAAGACGGGGTCCTCGAAGTCGAGCGTCTTGACGTTCTGTGCGAGGAACTCGATGCCGCCCAGCTCGCCCGCCACCGCCTTCTGCACGCGCTGGGCGCCGTAGGTGAACTCCCAGTGCGCGGTCATCAGGTCCACGCCGAGCAGCTTCTGCGCGCCGATCATGTCCGCGCCGGCGCTCCACAGCGCGGTGGCCGAGCCCTGCCAGGTGTCGCCGCCATCGAGCAGCAGCGCGTGCGGGCGCGAGCCGCGCAGGCGCCTGACCAGCGTGGCGAGGTGCGCGTAGCCGCCCACCTTGCCGTAGCGGCGCGCGGCGGCGACGAAGTCGACGTGGGTGAACGCGTGCGCCGTGGCGCTGCCCGCGGCGATGCCGTACTTCGCGCCGAAATCGGCGCCCACCGGCTCGCGGAAGTACACGGGCAGCAGCTGGGCGTGCGCATCGGTCATGTGCAGCAGCGACACGTTGCCGAACGGCGGCAGTCCGTAGAGCTCGTCGGCGGCCTGCGCGTCGCTCGCGCCGGACCTGAGCGATGCGCCCGCCGCGGCGGCCATGGCAAGCAGCCTGAGGAATTCGCGTCTTTGCATGGTTCAATTCTGCACCAGAGGGCAGCGCAGCACGGATCAGACGGACTTATTGGCGGATCAGCAGGAAGGGATTGCCCGCCGGTGCTGCCGCTGCGGACAATGCATTCCCTATGCCCGGACTCGTCAAGCCGCACGGCGGCGGATCGCTCAAGCCCCTGATGCTCGCCGGCGAGGCGCTCGCCGCAGAGCGCGCGCGCGCCGCTTCGCTCGCCAAGCTGCGCGTCAGCTCGCGCGAGAAGGGCGACCTGATCATGCTCGGCATCGGCGGCTTCACGCCGCTCGCCGGCTTCATGACGCGCGCCGACTGGGAGGGCGTGTGCGACGGCTACCGCACCGCCGCGGGCCTGTTCTGGCCGATCCCGATCACGCTGTCCACCGACGAGGTGGTCGCCGACGGCATCAAGACCGGCGCGGAGATCGCGCTCACCGACGCCGACAGCGGCGAGGCGCTCGCCACGATGCGCGTCACGGAGAAGTACCGCATCGACAAGGCGCACGAATGCATGTCGGTGTTCAAGACCACCGAGCTGGAGCACCCGGGCGTGAAGCTCGTCATGCAGCAGGGCGACGTGAACCTCGCCGGGCCGGTGAAGGTGCTGTCGGACGGCGGCTTCAGGGCGAAGTACGGGGCGCTCTTCATGACGCCCGCCGAGACGCGCGCCGAGTTCGAGCGCCTGGGCTGGTCGCGCGTGGCCGCCTTCCAGACGCGCAACCCGATGCACCGCTCGCACGAGTACCTCGCCAAGGTGGCGATCGAGACCTGCGACGGCGTGCTGGTGCACTCGCTGCTCGGCGCGCTGAAGACCGGCGACATCCCGGCCGAAGTGCGCACGCGCGCCATCGGCGTGCTGATGGAGAAGTACTTCCGCCCCGGCACCGTGGTGCAGGCAGGCTATCCGCTCGACATGCGCTATGCCGGCCCGCGCGAGGCGCTGCTGCACGCGCTGTTCCGCCAGAACTACGGCTGCTCGCACCAGATCGTCGGCCGCGACCACGCGGGCGTCGGCAGCTACTACGGGCCGTTCGACGCGCACCGGATCTTCGACGAGGTGCCGCCGGGCGCGCTCGAGACGCAGCCGCTGAAGATGGACGTCACCTTCTGGTGCTACAAGTGCGGCGGCATGGCCTCGGGGCGCACCTGCGCGCATACGACGGCCGACCAGCTGCAGGTCTCGGGCACGCAGCTGCGCAAGTGGCTCGCGGAAGGCAACCCCGTGCCGGCCGAGTTCAGCCGGCCCGAGGTGCTCGAGGTGCTGCGCGCCTACTACGCGTCCCCGGAGGTCAAGGCCGGCGCGCGCTAGCTCAGGCCGCCGGGCGCGCGCTCTCCGCGGCCTGCTGCGCCGCGAGCCGCTCCTTGGCGAACTGCACGAAGCTGTTCACCAGGCGCGAGTGGAAGCGCTCCTTCGGATAGACCACGGACAGGTGGCGCGTGAGCCGCGGCGCGAGCGGCACGCGCGCCAGCTCGCCGGCGCGCGCCTCCTTGGCGGCGGTGGCGCGCGACATGATGGCGAACGCGTTGCCGGCGGACAGCAGCCCCTTGATCGCCTCCGGGCTGCCCAGCTCCATCACGACCTGCAGCGAGTCGGGCCGCACGCCCGCTCGGTCCAGGTAACTGTCGATCACTTCGCGCGTGCCCGAGCCGGGCTCGCGGCTGACGTACGGGTACTCGGCGAGCATCTGCGGCGTCGCCGCCGCCTGCCGGGCGAGCGGGTGCGCGGGCGCGCACACGACCTGCAGCTCGTCGTCGCAGCACACGTCGGTGACCAGCGAGGGCAGGTGCGACTCGCCTTCGATGAAGCCGAGGTCGAGCGTGCGCTCGGCGATGCGCGCCTGCACCGCCTCGGAATTGGCGACGAACAGGCGCGGCACGACGCCCGGGTAGGCCATCTTGAACTCGCCGAGCACCGGGGGAAGCAGGTATTCGGCGATCGTGGTGCTCGCGCCGATCAGCAGCGCGCCCGCCACCTGGCCGCCCATCTCCTTCATGCGCGTGTCCATCTCGGCCGAGAGCTCGAGGATGCGCTCGGCGTACTCCAGCGCCGCCTGCCCGGCCGGGGTGAGCGCGATGCGCCCGTGCGCGCGGTCGAACAGCCGCGTGTTGAAGTGCTCCTCGAGCTGGCGGATCTGGAAGGTCACCGCCGGCTGCGTCATGAACAACGCCTCCGCCGCCTTGGTGAAGGAGAGGTGCTTCGCGACCGCGTGGAAGACCTGGAGGCGACGGTCGGCCATGGCATTGCCCGCCGTGATTAGGGTGCGTAATTGAAGCATAAAGGCGCGGGGCCATAAAGGCACCCCCGTCTCCGGCTTATGCTTGCCGCTCGTCGATCAGCGCGGCCCGCGCATCCGTTGCGCCGGTGAGAATCTGTATCCTGTGGCACGGGTCCTCGCGCGGCACGCGCCTTGCTTGCACCCTAGTGTCGTCTGCTGGGATTGGAGGGCTGATCATGAAGAACGCTCTGTTCGCCGTCCTGCTGATCGTCGCTGCGCTGTCCGCGCGCGCGCAGGATCTCGACAAGCCGCTGCTGCTGGTGGCCTCGCACGATCTCAAGGGGCCTTATCACCACACGGCGCTTCTGGTCGTGCCGCTGCACGACCGCCACGTCGGCTTCATCCTCAACCGCGCCACGGAAATGACGCTCGCCAAGCTCTTCCCGGAGCATGCGCCCTCCAAGAAGGTCGCCGACCCCGTGTATCTCGGCGGGCCGGAGAGCACGAACGCCATCTTCGCCATGGTGGCGCGCGACCCCGGCGGCGCCGCGGTGCACCTGTTCGAAGACGTGTTCATCACCGCGCAGGCGAAGGCGGTGGACCGCATCATCGAGCAGACGCCGAACGACGCGCGCTACTTCGCCGGGTTCGTCGGCTGGCAGCCGGGCGAGCTTGCCGCCGAGCTGGACAAGGGCTGGTGGTACGCGGCCGAGCCCGACAAGGGCACGGTGTTCGACAGGCAATCCGACGGACTGTGGGAGACGCTCGTCGAGCGCCTCGGCAAGCGCCCGCCGCCCCCGGAGGGGATGCGCGACGCCTGAGCCGACGCTAGCGGCGGGAGGCGATGCCCACCGCGCCGGCGAACCAGTCCGTCAGCGGGAATCCCGTGCCGGCGCCGTCTTGAACGCCGCCTGCCCCGCGGGCGCGCGCGCGATGCGGCCGCGCGCTCGGCCCAAGACCGGGGCGTTGGCATGGCGCATGAGCTGTGCATGGAGCGCCTCGGCCTCGGCGAGCGCCGCAGACGCGCTCGCCGCGAGCAGCGTGACGTGCGCCATCTTGCGTCCTAGCTTGGCCTGGCGCTTGCCGTACAAGTGCAGCGTACCGCGGTGGCCCCGCATCAGCCCGGGCCATGGCGGCTCGCCCGCCGCCCACGCCTCGCCCAGCACGTTGAGCATCGCGGCGGGCGAGCGCAACGTCGTTTCGCCCAGCGGCAGGCCGCACAGCGCGCGCACCTGCTGCTCGAACTGGCTCGTTGCGCAGGCATCGAGCGTGAAATGGCCGCTGTTGTGCGGGCGCGGCGCGAACTCGTTCACCCGCAGGGCGCCCCCGGCGACGAAGAACTCGACCGCCAGCACGCCGACGTAGTCGAGCGCGCTCGCGATGCGCTCGGCCGCCGCCACGGCCTGCGCGGCGAGCGCCTCGGGGATGGGCGCGGGCGCAACGCTCGTGTGCAGGATGCCCGCGCGATGGCGGTTCTCGGCGACCGGGTAGGCCGCGGTGCGCCCGTCGCGGCCGCGCGCCAGCACGAGCGAGAGCTCGCGCTCGAGCGCAAGGCGCTTCTCCAGCACGCAGGGCACCGCGCCGAGCGCGCGCCAAGCCGCGGGCAGCTCGCCGGGAGCCTCCGGGCGGCGTTGTCCCTTGCCGTCATAGCCGCCGCGCGCGGTCTTCAGCAGCGCCGGGAACAGGGCGCCGGGCGCGGCGTCGGCGGGCGCGAGCACCTCACGCCAGGGCGCGGTGGGCAGGCCGATGGCGCGCAGGAAGCGCTTCTCGCGCAGGCGGTCCTGGCCGATGGCGAGCGCTTCGGCGTTCGGCGCGACCGTGCAGCGCGCGGCGAGGCGGTGCAGGGTGGAGGCGGGAACGCCCTCGCGCTCCACGGTCACCGCCGCGCAAAGGGTAGCAAGACGATCCAGCGCGGCCGCGTCGTCGAGCTCGGCGACGATGCGATGATCGGCAAGCGCGTGCGCCGGGGCCTCCGCGTCGGGGTCGAGCACGGCGGTGCCGTAGCCCAGGCGCCTCGCGGCGCGCACGAAGAATCCCCCGAGCTGGCCGCCGCCCAGCACGCCGAGGATGGCTGGCGGCAGGATCGGGGTCATGCCGCGGCGCGGGTCGGCGGCAGCGTTTGCACTGCCGCGGCGGCGCGCATCGCCTCGCGGCGGCGCTCCAGCTCGCGCGCGAGCGCGGCGTCGCCCAGCGCGAGTAGGCGCGCGGCGAACAGCGCCGCGTTGGCCGCGCCCGCGGGCCCGATGGCAAAGGTTGCGACCGGCACGCCGCGCGGCATCTGCACGATCGACAGCAGCGCGTCCTGGCCGGCGAGCGGCGTGGCGGGGATGGGCACGCCGAGCACCGGGACGTCGGTCTTGGCAGCGAGCATCCCCGGCAGGTGCGCCGCGCCGCCCGCGCCGGCGATGATCGCGGCGAGCCCGCGCGCGCGCGCCGACTGCGCGAAGGCGAACATCTCGTCGGGCATGCGGTGGGCCGACAGCACGCGGGCCTCGTGCCCGATGCCGAATTCGGCGAGCGTCTCGCAGGCCGCGCGCATGCAGTCCCAGTCGCTGCGCGAGCCCATCACCACCGCGACCTTCATGCGCCGCCCGCCCCGGCGCGCCGCAGGACGGAGCGCGTGCGCTCGGCCGGTACCCGAATCTCGCTGTGCAGCGCCTCCGGCGTCAGGCCCCACTGCCGCAGGGCGCGGCTGACGAGCGCGCTCTCGCGCGGCTGCACGTCGTGATCGATCTCGCTCAGGTACACGAGGAGCGCCGCGACCACCAGCTGGGCGTCGCGCTCGCGCACCGCGCCGAGCTCGGCCTCGAGCTGCGCGGCGCTCTCGGGCGCGGCGGCCTGCTCGCCGAGGCAGCGGCCGACGAGCTCCATGAAGCGCTCGCGCGCGACGCCGAGCATGCCGAAGGCGCCGCTGCGCTCGAGGAACTCGATCTCGCGCCAGTCGAGGCGCCCGTCGCGGGCGATCAGCCGCGCCACCACCCGCGCGGCGGTCTCGCGCCGCGCCTGTCCGTGCTTCGAAACCATCGTTTCCGTCTCCTGGCCGTGCGGGCTCCGTGCCCCGCGGCGCGCAGTGTGGGCGGGCGCACTCATTAAGTAAAATTGGAAGTGATCGAGGCTTTCATAAGGAACGGCTTATGTTCGACCGCCGCCGCACCGGACACGTCACGCTGCGCCAGCTGGAGATCTTCGAGGCGGTGGCGCGCGCCGAGAGCGTGTCGCGCGCCGCCGAGACGCTGCACCTGACGCAGCCCGCGGTGTCGCTGCAGCTGAAGACGCTTGCCGAGGCCGTCGGCCACCGCCTCACCGAGCCGGTGGGGCGGCGCATCCGCCTCACGCAGGCCGGGCGCGACCTGGCCGACGCCTGCCGCGAGCTCGCCGCGGTGTGGTCGCGCTTCGAGGCGCGGCTGGACGACGTCGCGGCGTTGCGCCGCGGGCGCCTGCGCGTTTCCGTGGTGACCACGGCCAAGTATTTCCTGCCGAAGGCCCTCGGGCGCTTCGTGCAGCTCCATCCGGGCATCGAAGTGGAGCTCGAGATCCAGAACCGCGACGGCGTGCTCGAGCGCCTGCGCGAGCGCCTCGACGACATCTACGTCATGAGCGCGCCGCCGCAGGACGCGGCGATCGAGGCCGAGTCGTTCCTGCCGAATCCGCTCGTCGTCTACGCGCCGCGAGGCTTTGCGGCGCCGCCGAACGCCACGCTGCAGGACCTGGCGAAGGAGCGCTTTCTGCTGCGCGAGCCGGGCTCGGGCACGCGCATGGCGGTCGACGAGCACCTCGCGCGCCTGCGCGTCGCCCTGCCGAACCGCATGACCGTCGGCTCGAACGAGGCGATCAAGCAGGGGGTGGCCGGCGGCCTCGGCCTGGCGATCCTGTCGCGCCACGCGTTCAGCGAGGCGGATCTGCCAGAGATCCGGATTCTCGACGTGAAGGGCTTTCCGATCGAGCGCGAGTGGCACATCGTGCACTGGCGCGACCAGAAGCTCCCTGCCGCCGCCGACGCTTTCCGCCGCTACCTGCTGGAGCATGCCGCCGAGCTGCGCGGCGCTACGGAAACTTCCCCGGCCGCGCGACCGCGACGTCGCTCACCCAGAGGGTGAGCGCGAAATCCGCCGAGTAGCGCGCGAGCAGCGCCTCGACTAGCCGCCCGGCGGTATCGGCGTCGCACAGCACCTGGATCTGGATCGAGCGGCTGCCTTCCCAATCGCCGGCACGCTCGCCGCGGCTGCCCTGGCCGCGGGCCTCGGCGGCCGTGTAGCCGCCAGCGCCGGCCGCGCGCAGCGTGTCGAGCACCGCGCGCTCGAGCGTCGCCTCGCACACCACGGTGACGAGCTTCCTCGGGTGCAGGGCCGTCATGCGATCGCCGCCGCCATGCGCTCGTACAGCGGGATGCCGACGAGCACGTTGAAGGGAAAGGTGACCCCGAGCACCACGGAGATCGACAGCGCGGGGTTCGCCTCGGGTACCGCCATGCGCATCGCGGCGGGCGCGGCGATGTACGAGGCGCTCGCGGCGAGCGTCGCCATCAGCGCGATGCCGCCGTGCGACAGCCCCATCAGCCAGCCGGTGCCCGCGCCGAGCACGGCGAAGAGCGGCGGCACGGCGAGCGCGAAGCCGGCGAGGAACGCCCCGGCGCGGCGCAGCGCCGGCAACTGCCCGCCCACCACGAGCCCGAGCTCCAGCATGAACAGGCACAGCGCGCCCTTGAACAGGTCGCCAAACAGCGGCTCGAGCGGGGCCGTCCCCTCCTTGCCGAGCAGCGCGCCGATCGCCAGCCCGCCGGCGAGCAGCACGATGCTCTTGCCGACCGCAGCCTCGCGCACGGTGCGCAGCAGATGCGCCTCGCGGCCGGTGCCCAGGCGCGCGAGCAGCACGCCGACCAGCAGCGCCGGCACTTCGAGCACCGCGACGAGGAACGGCATCGTCGGCTCCGAGGCGATGGCGCGCGCGTTCAGGTAGGCGAGGCCGGCGGCGAACGTGACCACGCTCACCGATCCGTAATGCGCGGCGATCGCCGCCGAGTTGCTGCGGTCGATGCCGCCCAGGTGGCGCAGGATGGCGAAGGCGATGAGCGGCAGCACGCAGCCGAGGGCGATCGCGAGCAGCGCCTGTCCGGCGAGTGCCGGCGCCGCGCTCTGCGCTAGCGCCGCGCCGCCCTTCAGGCCGAGCGCGAGCAGCAGGTAGATCGACAGCGCCTCGTACAGCGGCTCGGGCATGCGCAGGTCCGAGCGCGCGAGGCGCGCGGCCAGGCCGAGGGCGAAGAACAGGACGACGGGATCGGGCATCGGGCGGCCGCGCAGTCTGCCGCAGCCGACCTATGAAGAAAACTTTGAAATGTTGAAGCGACGGATAAGTACTAGCTAATGTGTTCGCGTCGCGGTCCGAGCCTTGCGCGCAAGGCCCGCAAGCCGATCGTGGCGACCAGCCCACCGACCGCCAGCGCGAACATGCCAAGCGCCCAGACGCCCACCACCGCGGGCCCGAGCCATGCGGCGAGGTCCGGCATGCCGGCAAGAGCCTCGTGCAGCCCCGGTCCCCATTGCGCGAGGAGGCTCTTCAGCGACTCCGCTGTTTGCGGTGGCACGAAAGCCTGCGCCCAGGCGGGCATCTGTACCTCGCCAAGGCGCTCGCTCCAGGCCGTGAGGTCGGGCGCGCGCCAGCTCGGCCAGGTCACGATGGCGTGCGCGGCCCAGGCAAGAAGCGACCACGCAGCGCCGAGGAAAAGCACGGCGATCCATATCAATGCACCGAGCCCGCCCATCACGACGCCTCCCGCTGCATCGCGCTCACCACCACCGCGATGAACAGATTCAGCATGGTGAACGTCGACACGAGCATGAAGAGGACGAAGAACGTCCAGGCAAACGGATACACCTCCATGACCGAGCGTACGATCGTCGCCCAGTCCTCGAGCGTCATGATCTGGAACATCGTGAATGCGCTTTCGCCGAGCGTGCCGAACCAGTGCGGGAACTCCTCGCCGAACAGCTTGGCGGCGATGACCGAAGCCACGTAATGGACCACGGCGATGATGCCGATGACGGCCCCGAGGCCGGGAATCGCGGCAAGCAGCCCGCCGGCGACGCGGCGCATGCTCGGCAAGAGGCTGATGAGCCGCATCACGCGAAGCACCCGCAGCGCCCGCAGCGCGGAGAACGCCCCGCTCGCGGGCAGGAGCGCCACCGCGATCACTGCGAAGTCGAAAACGCTCCAGGGGTCGCGGAAGAACGCGAGCCGGTGGACCCAGAGGCGCGCCGCGATCTCGACCACGAACACGCCCAGGATGGCGCGGTCGGCGGCGACCAGCGCAGGCCCCCAGGCCTGCATGGCGGCGGGGAACGTCTCGAGGCCGAGGATCAGCGCCTTGGCGAGGATCAGGGCGATCAGCGCGCCCTGGACGCGCGGCGCCTCGATCAGCCTGGCCAGCGCGCGCGTCACGAGGCCGCCTTCGCGCGGGCGGGCCACGCGAGGCTCGCCGCCACGGAGAGCAGGAGCACGGCGAAGACGACGCCGAGCATCGCCGGGACGGGGATCTTGTACCAGTCCACGATGAGCATCTTCACGCCGACGAACGTGACGATGAAGGCGAGCCCGTAGTTGAGCAGATGGAAGCGCTCGGCCATGTCGGCGAGCAGGAAGTACATCGCGCGCAGGCCGAGGATCGCGAAGATATTCGAGGTGAAGACGATGAAGGGATCGCTGGTCACCGCGAAGATGGCCGGGATGCTGTCCACCGAGAAGATCAGGTCGCTCACCTCGACCAGCACGAGCACGAGCAGCAGCGGCGTGGCGTAGCGCAGCCCCTTCCTGAGGACCACGAACTTCTCGCCTTCGTAGCCCTCGGTGACGCGCAGGTGCCGGCGCATCCACAGGATGAGCGGGTTCTTCGCGAGGTCCGGCTTCTGGTTCGCGAAGACCAGCATCTTCGCGCCGGTGAAGACGAGGAACGCCCCGAATGCGTAGAAGATCCAGTCGAACTTCTGGATCAGCACGACGCCGAGGTAGATGAGCACCGCGCGCATGACGATGGCGCCGATGACGCCGTAGAGCAGCACCCGCTTCTGCAGCTCCGGCGGCGTGGCGAAGAACGCGAAGATCGTCACCCAGACGAAGACGTTCTCCATCGCCAGCGCCTTCTCGATCAGGTAGCCGGTGACGTACTCGAGGGTCTTGTCGTTCGCCACGGCGGGGCCATGGGCTTCGCGCACCTGCCACCACAGCCAGCCCGCGAACGCGATGGCGATGGCGAACCAGACCACCGACCAGGCGGCGGCCTCGCGCAACGGCACCTTGTGGTTGCCCTGCGCGCGCAGCAGCAGGAAGTCCGCGGCCAGCAGGACGACGACCGCCGCCGAGAAGGCGGCGTACAGCGCGGGGCTTCCGATCTGCACATCCACGGCAGTAACTCCTGGTTCTGCCGGGTCTGGCTCGCGAACTCGCGTTCGCCCTCGCGACCGGGGCCTTCGCCCGTCGTGTCGGTCGCGCGGCGGAGAGCTACTCCCCCTGCGTCAAGATGGCGCGCATTGTGGCGGAGCGGCCGCCGCCGAGCAATTTGACCTGAGGGGGCGAAGGATAAACTGCTGCTAATGCATTTCTGCCGCGCCTACGGCTTCTTCGGCGTCTGGTACTCGGCTTCCTTCTGGAACGGTTCCCAGACGGTTTCGTAGCCCACAAACCCCTTTTCGTTCGGCGGCATCTGACGCGTCGTCACGAAACGCGCGTGGCCGTCAGGAACCTTGGCGGCGGGCTTTTTTTCCTCGCTCATAAAGTCACCTCTATCTCAAACAGCTCTCATGAGTGACGGGTCAACGTCCGCGCCCGCGATGATCGCCCCGCCTGCTCTCGTCTCTTCATAGGCGGGGTGTAGAATCTCGCGAGCCACGGACGAGACCGAGCTTCTCAAGCGAATCACGATTGATCCCCGCATCTTCGGCGGCAAGCCGATCGTGCGCGGGCATCGGCTCGCCGTGGAGCATGTGCTGGGTATGCTCGCGGCTGGTGATACTGCGGAGGGGCTGGTCGCCGCATATCCGTGGCTGGAACGCGAAGACGTGCTCGCTTGTCTCGCGTACGCGCGGCGTGTCGTGGGGCTCGAGCGCGTAGAACCGCGCATCGTCGATGAAGCGGCTTGAGGGTCCTGCTCGATAGCTATATCTGGCCCGGCGCGAAGCGGGACATCGCCGAGGCCGGACATCAGGTCGAATGGGTGGGCGACTGGGAGTCGGATCCCGGCGACGCCGATATCCTCGCGCACGCCGCCCGCCACGCTCAGACCATCGTCACCTTGGACAAGGACTTCGGCGAGCTAGGGATAGGAATTTCCTTCCCGTCCTTGCCGTATGACGCCGGCAACTGCTGCCGGATCCGGGCTGCTGAGCAGCGGGTGGGTGGCACAATCGGTCATGCACGTGCCCGCGCGAGTCATGCAATCGGGCGTTATGGCAAGTAAGGCGGCAGCGACGCTGCCAACGCCGAGCGGCGCTACCCTTTCACCAGCGGCAGCCGCTTCATCCAGAACGGACTGATCAGCGTGAGCGCCACCGGCATCTTCGGCTACGCGCTGCTCATGGCGGTAGTGCCCGCCGGGCTCTGGCTCGCGCATGCGTCCGGCCCCGGGTTGCTGGGCATCGGCGTGGCGGGCCTCGTGGTGGGCTGGGCGTATTCCGCGCCGCCGTTCAAGCTGATGAGCCGGGGCCTGGGCGAGGCGGCAGTGGCCTGCGGCTGGCTGATCGTAGTGCTGGGCGCGGACTACGTGCAGCGCGGCGCGTTCTCGTGGGTGCCGCTGGTCGCCGGCCTGCCGTATGCGCCGCACGTCGCGAACCTGCTGTTCATCAATCAGTTCCCGGACGTGAAGGCCGATGCCGCCGCCGGCAAGAGAAACCTCGTGGTGCGGTTCGGGCCCCGGCGCGCACGCTGGCTCTACCCCGCGATCGCGGCGCTGGCGTATCTGTGGCTGATCGGCGCGGTGCTTGCCGGCGCGCTGCCAGTGCTTGCGCTCGTAGCGCTCGCCGCGGCGCTGCTCGCGGCGCGCTAGGCGGCCGACACGGTGTGCAGCTCGCGGGCGCCGCCGCGCCGGTCGATGAATCGGGCGCCGCGCCAGCCGTCTGCCACCGCCCTACTGGCAGCAGCGAAAGCGGGCCAGACCCCGACGCTCAGCGATTTTCGATTTCGCGGCCTACGCCCGCCACGATCGCGCCGGCGCCAAAGCCGATGACGCCCGGCACGGCCCAGGTGCCGATCCACTGCGCGACGGCTTGCGGTGCGACCCAGAGCAACACGGCGCAAATCGCCGCCAAGATGGCCGTAAGCACCAACGCCTCGCCGATGTTCTCGCCCATTAAGGCCGCGAGCAGCGCCAGGATCGCGCCCATGGCGGCAGCCGCCGCAATCGTCGACATGGCAAGGACAAGCACGCCGAGAGCGACCGCCAGCACGGCGCCCGCCAGTGTCGCCACGACATACGTCTTCTTCATGAGCGCAGAGTCGGGGCGATCATCCCGCCTTGGAAGTCCCGGATGTCGTACGAGATGCAGGCACGCGTAACCTACATCTTCGCGTGCGATGCGATGTAGAGGTCTACCGCAATCGACTCCACAAGAAAGAATGCGGGTAACAGCGGCGTTAGGAGGCTTGTTGCCCTGCTCTGCAGCCGCGAGCGCTTGACGGACCGGACGACTTCCACGGCAAGCCAGGACAGGTTCAGGACGGGAACGAACAGGAACAGCAAGAGCAGAAACCCGAACCCGGATTCCATCCGGTTAAACCCGAACATGAGGTCGTACTTGGCGCCGACAAACAGAAGCAGCGGCAGCTGGGTCAGCAGAATCGCAGCGCCTCTAAACATGTTCATGGTCTCTCCCCGTCGTTTGGCCGGCTGAACCCAGCCGCTAGCTCCCCGTGTATCGCGCAATGTGCTCGGCCACCAGCGCGCGGATCCTGGGCTGCTCGACCGCGAGCAGCAGATGGCCGCCGCGCTCAAAGTTCACCAGCCGCGCGCCGGGGATGGTACGCGCCGCGTACTCGGCGTTGCGAAACAGCTGCAAGGTGTCGTCGCGCGCATGCAGGATCAGCGTGGGCGCTCGGATCGCGGCGATGCGCTCGTTGGGCATCGTCGCCCGGTTGTCGAAAACGGTCCCCGCGGCCCGCGGCGACACGGGGTTCATCAGGTCGATCAGATCGTTCGCCATCTGGTGCTGCCCGGGCGTGAGCCGCACGATGACCCGATCGTCGACGCCCGGGGATAGGAATTTCCTTCCCGTCCTTGCCGTATGACGCCGGCAACTGCTGCCGGATCCGGGCTGCTGAGCAGCGGGTGGGTGGCACAATCGGTCATGCACGTGCCCGCGCGAGTCATGCAATCGGGCGTTATGGCAAATAACAGCAGCTTCGAGCGGTCGATGAGCCACTCGGGCTGCGGGTAGCTGCCGACCTGCGTGGTGGGGAACAGCAGGCTCATTTCGCCAGCTGCCGCATCGCGCGCTCCAGCCCCTCGAGCGTCGTCGGGTACATGCGGCCGTTCATCAGTTCCTTCATGACCGAGATCGACTGGCGGTAGCCCCAGAT
>JAOUIL010000110.1 GCA_029883975.1 Betaproteobacteria bacterium | reverse complement strand
CCCTCCCTTCAATTCCTCGATCTGCTGCTTGAGCTGGACAATGTCCGGATGCGTGTCGTAGAAGCTGAGTCGTAGTGTGTCCAGCTTGGACTGAAGCTCATTGATGCGCGCCCGATACAGGCTCTCCCGGCTCGCGGCGACGGCCACCACGACCTCGCCGGAAAGCTGCTTTTCGAGCGCATTGCCCTTGACTTCCGCCTCGCGCAGTTCCTGCATGAGGCGCTCCAAGCGCGACTGGAGTTCGTTCAGACGCGTCGTTACCTCCGCCTCCGTGCCGGCGCGTGCGTCAAGATTCGCCGTCCGCAGCTGACGCAGTCTTTCCTCGGTTTCAATAAGCTTTGCATGGTACTCGTTGCTCTGCTTCTCGATGAAATCGAATGCCGAAGCGCTCTCCGCTCGCTTGGCCGCGAGACTCTCGAGGATGAACAACTCGGCGAACTTGCGGACAGTCTTGTATGCGCGCGAAGCGTCCGTGTCGCGGTACTCAATCTTGATGATATTGCGACCGACCTGCGTGATGGATGTGCGCTTCTTAATGGACTCGAATACGCGCTCACGATCCTGGACGGTCTCCCCGGACTTCTGCCAGCCCACGTAGTCGAAGATCTGCTCCAGGATCTTTCGTCCGAACATCACCTCGCGCGCATTCTTCCCGCGATCCGTGACGTCCGTCGGGACCGCCGCGCCCTGCATCAGGGGCTGGACGATGTTCTTGTCGTCCACCAGGATGGAGGTGGTGGCGACGAAGCCCTGCGGAATGAGCAGGCCAGCGCCAACCATCGCTGCGTTCACCAGAACAAACACAAAGACCACGAAGCGCCTGCCGTGGAATGTCTCTTGGGCCAGGGAGGAGACGATATGTTCTGGTTGCATGAGAGCTTACTCGTGCCGTATGGATTGAGAAGAGGGGGGGGCGCGAAGCTAGAAGAATCGCTCGGGCACCGTGATCACATCCCCCGGTCTGAGCGAAACATTCGACTCGAGACGCCCCTGGGTGAGAATGTCCCCCAGCGCGACGTCGTACACCTCGACTTTCCCGGCCACCTTGCGATAGAGCTTTGTTCGATTGGGTGCCGCGAACTCATTGATGCCGCCGGATTCAAGGATCGCGTCGAGCACCGTCATGCCCTGGCGATGCGGCATCGAGCGGGGTGTGCGGACCGCGCCGGTCACGCGCACGCGGGTGAGGAACTCGTGCGAGCGCAGCTCGGTGATGATGACGGCGACATTGGGCTCCCGAATGTAGGTGGCTAGCTGCTTCTTGATGGCCTCCGCAACTTCCTCCGGCGTTAGACCGCCGGCTCGCACGTCGCCGATAATCGGTACGGAGATCATTCCATCCGGGCGTACCGGCGCCGTCACCGACAACTCGGGATTTCGCCAGACCGATACCTGGACGCGATCGTCCACGCCGATCCGGTATTCCAACTGGAGGTCTGTGCGCGGCGCCTCGATCGAATCAGGCAAAGGCGGGCTTGCGCAGCCACCGGAGAGCATCGCTGCCGCGCAAAGCACGAGCAACAGCCGCAGTGTTGTACGTGCCCCGTCGAAATGCCGTCCAGTCCTCATCTCGTGCGCCTTCTCCTGTCTCGTCGACAATGACGTTCACGTTCACGCGTCTCGCGTGCCGCACGGACACCGCAATCCTGCCGTGGAGGTGCGGCCTGCCAAAGGGTCCGGGAGCGGACGCAAAGCATTGCCTCTTTGACGCAAATTGACAAGACTCCACCTCACTCCCGCGAGCCGAAATTGCAATATATTACGCGGCATAACACGGCTCCGGCTCTGGTGACGATCGAGGCCTAAAGTGCTGGACTACCAGGATTGTTATTTCGCCCTCGGCGTCCCTGCGGACGCCGACTGGGATACGGTGCGAGCTCGGTACCGTCGCTTGATTCGGCGGTGGCATCCGGATCTCCATGCGGCAGACGCGGCAGGGCGTAGCCTGGCGGAAGAGCAGAGCAAGCGCATCACCACGGCGTACCATGCCCTCCAGCAATACCACCGAACGCATGGGGTCCTGCCACGTATCGCGCCTCCCGTGGCCGCGCGGCGACCTGCCGACCCACTGGTGCGCGATGTGCCGATACGGAGCGGCGAAGACGAGGTCGGCGCCGCTCCTCGGGGTAAGGGCGGGTCGCCGGTCGCTGGCGCCGCGACTCGCAAAGTAGGGCGCAGGCGCGCCGCCGCAGCCTCGATACTGATCGCCGTCGCCGCGAGCGGCGCCTATTTGGCGGGCCTTCACGTAGCCCGCCAGGAAAAGGCGCCCGACGGCCCGGTGATTATCCCCGCCGTAGACGGGGCACCTGAGACTGCGGACCCCCGGCATGCGGGCACGGAGAAACCCGTCGGCATCTCGCTCGGGTCGACGCTGGGTGATGTGCTTGCGATTCACGGGCCGCCGGGCCGCGTGGATCGTGACACCTGGTACTACGGCAAGTCGTACATTCGATTCGAACAGGGCGTCGTCGCCGCCTGGCACCAGGGCCAAGGATCCCCCCTGCGCATTGCCCGCGAGATGCAGGTTCAATTGGTGGAGGGGCAGTTCAACGTGGGCGCGACCAAGGACGAAGTGCGGGCAACTCAGGGCACGCCAGTGACCGAGACAGCGCGCGTGTGGGACTATGGCCTTTCGCGCGTCTACTTCGAGCACAATCGCGTCATCGGCTGGGAAGAATCCCCGATGCAGCCGCTCCGCATCCCGCGTTGAGCCTTCCGCCGGCACCAGTGCGCAGCACTGGTGCGCGGAATGAACCGTAGCACGTGGAGGCCGGCTCAGGCGCGAAGATGCGGGGCGATCCGCATCAGCGTGCGCCCTTGCCGAACAACACGACCTGCGCGGTCTGCAGCAGGATGACCAGGTCCAGAAAGAGCGAGTGGTTCTTGACGTAGTAGAGGTCGAACTGCAACTTCTTTGCTGCGTCCTCGACGGAAGCGCCATACGGATGGCGAATCTGAGCCCACCCGGTGATGCCTGGCTTGACCGAATGCCGAGTGGGATACACCGGGATATCCCGGGTAAGGTCGCTGACGAACGGCGGGCGCTCAGGGCGAGGCCCGACGAAGCTCATGTCGCCCTTGAGTACATTGAAGAACTGGGGCAGCTCGTCGATGCGCGACTTCCTCAGGAAGCGCCCCACCCTGGTGATGCGGTCGTCGTTCAGCCGCGCCCAGCGCGCGACGCCGTCATTCTCCGCATCGACGCGCATGGAGCGAAACTTGAAGATCTCGAAGACCTTGCCGTTCTCGCCGACTCGCGTTTGCCGGTACAGGATCGGCATGCCGGATTCCCACAGGATGGCGACGGCCGCGAGCAGCATCACCGGCAGCGTAAGCACCAGCATGATGGCGCTCACGGAGACGTCCAAGATCTGCTTGAGGATGCGCCGGCGGTAGTTCTTGTAGAACCCCTCCGAGAAGACCAGCCAGCTCTTGCTTAGCGTCTGTAGTTCAATGAGTCCGGTTTCGCGCTCAAAGAACGTGGGCAGGTCCACCACGCGGACCCCGTCGAGCTTGCATTCAAGG
The DNA here is from genome assembly GCA_029883975.1 of Betaproteobacteria bacterium. GTDB lineage: Bacteria > Pseudomonadota > Gammaproteobacteria > Burkholderiales > SG8-39 > JAABQT01. The sequence continues at coordinate 3,441 of JAOUIL010000110.1, read as the reverse complement.
AGCTGCTGCATGGAAACATGGCCATTGCGCCGGTCCCGCACGCCGACCACGATCTCGTCGATGCGATACTTGCTGACCAGCTCGCGCAAATTGGCGCAGTCCGCAATGATCTTGGAGCGGACGGGTTGTGGCATACCGTCGCCGCAGGGAACGAATCCGACCAGCTGAAAGGTTGCGCTTCGCCCGAGATGGAGCATCAAGACCTCCACTTCCAGCGCTCGCGATCCGCTGCCGAGCACCAGCACCCGGCGCTTCAGCGCCTCATGGTCGACGGCGCAAAAAAAGAGGGAGCGAACCGCGTGCGCGCCGAGAAAGGAAGCCGCCAGGCTTAAGGCGATGATGCCGCGGCCCAGCACGATTTCCGGAATGGCGTAGTACACGATGGCCAGGGCAACGGCGGCAACCGGAAAGCTCGCCAGGAACCGCACTCGGTACTCGCGGTCGTCGTAACGCAACTGGCTGCCATACAAGCCCAGCGCCGTTGTCACGGCCATCATCACCGCGGCATATGCGAGCGCGCGCGGAAGCGTGTCAACGGGCACGCCCTCGGCAGAAAGCAGCCTGAAATTCCAGTCCAGAAATCGAATGGCTCCGGCGAAGAAGACTGCTCCCGCGTGGACAATGGCTTCGGCGAGTACGAGAAGCAGGAGCGGGAACGATACGTAATGCCCGAAAAGACGGATGCTCATAGCCTTCCCCCAAGATCGCGCCGCAGTTGCGTTCAGTTCAATCCATGTCAGGACTGCGGCCCGTTTTTTTTCGGGGGCGTGACAATCCTGATCGAGCAATTCTAGGCAGTGAACGCGCAACCGTGGAGAAATTCGGATGTTCAAAGTTTGTCTTTGCGACCTGAAATCGTCGAAACGGAGTGACGCGGCCTGACTGTTGTATGTGACAGGACAATCGTCATGCTCGTCGAGCAAGTTGAACCTAGAGTCGAGACATCAGGAACTTGTAGCGACTTCATCAGGTGCCGCTGAAGATTCTTGCCGCTTCGCAACCCGATGGTTCAATTTCGTGGGAGCGACAACTGCCATGCGTGACGCCAACGATCAACGTGAATCCAGAAGTGGTTGTGGGCCCTTCGGCTGCAGGGCTGGGAGGACATCAATGCTCACCACTGGCGGCGGCAGAGTCAGGAAGAACGCCTCCATCTCCCGCGCCACCTTCCGGCGCTCGTAGGGCCGCAACTCGGGTGGCGGGTCAATGCGCACTTCGAGCTGCTGGCGAGCAGCAGCATTCTCCAACTGTTGCCGTTCAACGAGCGGCGCACCTCGCACGCGCGCGGCGAACTCCCCAGTGCGCTGGTCCCTCTCGATCAGCGCGCGCTGCACTACTTCTTCTTGCTCCTGTGCGAATACCGGCAGCGCAACAAGGACGAGCGCGGCGATCCTCATGCGAGTGAAGCAGCGCCGGTACGGCAGAGTTCCCTTAGCCGCGCGCGTTCCGGGTCGCTGATTCCTGCCGGATCGAATCGGTAGCGCTGATGCAGCCGCAGCGCCTCGTCAAAGCGGGCCGGGGCGACGCGCGCCAGCCACGTGGCGAGCGTCTCTCCCGCCTCGCGCGGCGGCAGCGCCTTCACGAGCTCGTAGAACTCCGAATCTGCGCCCGGAAACTCGCGTGCGGCGCCCGCGCCGGCCGGCGCTTCCCCTCGCGCCACGCGCTTGCCCTTGAGCAACCGCCAGGCAAGGATCGCCAGCAGCAGCGCGAGCACGCCCCACCACGCGTCGCCCGCCTGAAGCTCCTCGCGCTGCTCCCAGCGGTAGCTCGCCCAGCGCAGGTAGTCGGCGATGCGCTCCCAGGCGGGGGCGAGGCGCTGCGTCTCGAGGCCCAGCCAGTCCGGCGGCGTCGGGTCGAGGTCCACCCAGCGGCCGTCGAGCCACACGCGCGTCCAGGCGTGCGCGTGGCGCGCGCGCACCAGGTAGGCCTGCTCGAGGTCGCTGTGCTCGACGATCGCGTAGCCGGTGGCGTAGCGCGCCGGGATGCCCGCGGCGCGCAGCAGCAGCGTGGCGGCGGCCGCGAAGTACTCGCAGTGGCCGCTTTGCGTGCGCGTCATGAAATCGGCCAGGGCCGTGGTGCCTTGCGGGGGCGACGCGTCGCGCCAGAGCGAGTACCTGAAGCCCGCGAAGTGCCGCATCACGCGCTGCATCGCCTGCGCGCGGGGCAGGCCGCGCAGCCCGAGCTCGGCGGCGATGCGCTCGAACGTGGCGCGCTCCCGCGCCGGCAGCGCGTCGTCGTCGGTCGCCGGCGGGTCGTAGTTGCGGATCGCGTCGTCGAACTCCGCGCCGTACTGGATCCAGTCGCCGTCCACCGCGGCCTGGAAGACGCCGAGGCCGCTGCGCCGAACCGCGGTGGCCGCGAGGCCGGTGAGGCGCGTCGCGCCGGGCGGGAGCGCGAGCGCCGTGCGCCGCCGCTCGCCGCGCTGGACGATCGTCAGCCGGCCGTCGCCCGCGGCCTGCGCGAGCGTCCAGGTCGCGCCGCCTTCGTCGGGCTGCAGGTCGGCGTGCGAGGTGCGCCGACCCACCCAGATGGTCTCGACGTACGCGTTGTAGCTCGCGCGGTGCAGCAGGCGCGTGCGCTCGATGTCGCGCGGCGCGCCGTAGATGCGCGCGACGATGAAGTCGCGCTGCTTCAGGCGCCCCACCGCGCCGATGTCGGTGATGCTGCGCGAAGGGTCGGACTCCAGGCGCCGCATGTGCCACTCGGCGATCAGGCCGCCGACCCACTGCTGCAGCTCCGCCATGCCGAGGTGCGCCGCGTAGCCGAGCGCGGCCGCCGCGGCGAACATCGGCAGCCAGGCGGCGAGCCGCGCGTGCGCGGGCCGCAGCGCATAGAGCCCCCATGCCGCGAGCAGCAGCGCGCCCGCGTAGTAGCCGCCCGGCTGCGCGTTGCCGACGCCGGCGGCGATCGCGCACAGCGCGACGTACACGCCCGCGGTGTCGACCAGCGGCACGTGCAGCGCGGGGTTGCGCTGCTTCTGCTTGCGCAGGTAGCGGAACAGCGCCGTGAACGGCACGCGGTCGCCGGCGCCGAAACGCTGCGCGAGCAGGATCGGCGCGAGCACCGCGGGCAGCCACTGGAAGGCGCCGATCACGCCGTGCGGCAGGCCGCGGTTCGCGGCGAGCACCACGGCGAGGCCGACGAAGAACACGGTGCACAGGTCGGCGATGCGCGCATAGTCGGTCGCGTCGAGCGCGAAGCGCAGCCGCAGCCAGCGCGGCGCCTCGAGCAGCACGGCGAGCGGCACGGCGACGGCGAGGTTCCCGCTCTGCCAGCCCCAGAACAACGTTGCGGCGCCGACGAGGAAGGGCGGCAGGCTCATCGGAGCACCCTGGATTCGAGCCGCGCGAGCCCCGCCTCGATCGCGCCCGGATGCGCGACGACAAGCCACGCGGGCGCATCCTGCGGCGCGTCGCGCGGCTCGCAGCCGAGGATCGCGCG
>JAOUIL010000109.1 GCA_029883975.1 Betaproteobacteria bacterium | reverse complement strand
TCGATCCGAGCCAGGTGAACTTGTTCGGCCGCAGGTCGACGCCCGGCTTGAAGTGGTCCTTGTGCTGCTCGCGGATCCTCGAGTTGATGCCGTCGGCGACCACGATCAGGTCCGAGTCGGCGAAGCGCTCGATGCCTTCGACCTCCGTCTGGAAGCGGATCTCGACGCCCAGCTCGCGGCAGCGGTCCTGCAGGATGGCGAGCAGCGCGTTCCTCGAGCAGCCGCAGAAGCCGTTGCCGCCCGAACGCAGCGTCCTGCCCTTGTAGACCACGTCGACGTCGCCCCAATAGGCGAAGCGCCGGCGGATGCGCTCGTAAGTGACAGGGTCGTAGGCCTTGAAGGTGTCGAGCGTCTGGTCGGAGAACACCACGCCGAAGCCGAAGGTGTCGTCCGGGCGGTTGCGCTCGTAGCAGGTGACCTCCCAGCGCGGCCAAGCCTTCTTGGCGAGCAGCGCGAAGTACAGGCCGCCCGGCCCGCCGCCGATGACGGTGACCTTCATGTCATTCTCCCGGGATGACCGCCGTGGCCTCGATCTCGAGCCGCGCCAGGTCTTCGACCAGGGCGCCCACCTGCACCACCGCCATCACCGGATAGTGCCTGCCCATCAGCTCGCGGTACGCGGCGCCCACTTCCCCGAGCGCGCCAAGGTACTCGGCCTTGTCGAGCACGTACCACGTGAGGCGCACCAGGTGCTCGGGCCGGCCGCCGGCCTGCGCCAGCACCTCGAGGATGTTCTGCAGCGCCTGGCGGAACTGGCCGGCGAAGGTCCGCTCCTTCCATTCGCCCTGGCTGGTGTAGCCGACCTGGCCCGCGATGTAGACGGTCGTGCCGCCCTTCACCGCGATGCCGTTGGAGAACCCCTTGGGCCGCGCCCAGGAAGGCGGTTGCAGGATCTGCATCACTGGCTCCTCAGCTTGAAGCGCTGCAGCTTGCCGGTCTCGGTGCGCGGCAGCGCGTCCACGAACTCGATGGCGCGCGGGTACTTGTAGGGCGCGATCACGTTCCTCACGTGCTCCTGGAGCTGCTTCGCCATCGCCTCCGACTTGTCGTTCCCGGGCTTGAGCCGCACGTAGGCCTTGACGATGGTGCCGCGCTCGGCATCGGGCGCCCCCACCACGCCGCACTCGGCGACCGCCGGGTGCGCGAGCAGCGCCCCTTCCACCTCCGGCCCGGCGATGTTGTAGCCCGCCGAGATGATCATGTCGTCGGTGCGCGCCTGGTAGAAGAAGTAGCCGTCCTCGTCCATCAGGTAGGCGTCGCCCGTCACGTTCCAGCCGTTCTGCACGTAGTTCCGCTGCCGGTCGTCCGCCAGGTAGCGACAGCCGGTCGGCCCCTTGACCGCCAGCCGCCCGACGACGCCCGGCTTGCAGGCGTTGCCCTCCTCGTCGAGGACGGTGGCGCGGTAGCCCGGAATCGCGTAGCCGGTCGCGCCGCGGCGCACGCGCTCGGGCGTGTGCGAGATGAAGATGTGGATCATCTCGGTGGAGCCGATGCCGTCGATGATCTCGATGCCGGTCGCTTCCCTGAACAGCTGGCGCGTGGCGTCCGGGAGCGCCTCGCCCGCGGAGACGCACTTCTTCAGCGTGCGCAGGTCCTGGCCGCGCGCCAGGCCCGCCATCGCGCGGTACATCGTGGGCGCGGTGAAGCACACCGTCGCCTTGAAGCGCTGGATGGTCTCGAGCAGCGTCTCGGGCGTGAGCTTCTCGACCAGCACCGTGGATGCGCCGACGCGCATCGGGAAGGCGAGCATGCCGCCCAGGCCGAACGTGAAGGCGAGCGGCGGCGTGCCGCAGAACACGTCGTCCTTCGCCGCGCCGAGGCAGGAGCGCGGGAACGCGTCGCACATCGCCAGCACGTCGCGGTGGAAGTGCATCGTGCCCTTGGGCCTGCCGGTGGTGCCCGAGGTGAAGGCGATGAGCGCCACGTCGTCGGCTGCGGTGTCCACGTTGGCGAACACCTGCGGCGCGCGCATGCACAGCGCGTCGAGGGAATCGCGCGCGTCGTCGTACCAGTACTTGACGCCCTGCAGCGTGGGGCAGGCGGGCCGCGCCGCCTCGAGCTCGCCGGCGAGCCGCTTGTCGCACAGCGCGAGGCCGATCTGCGCCTTCTGCACGATCTCGGTGAGCTCCTTGGCGCGCAGCAGCGGCATGGTCGCCACGCACACGCCGCCTGCCTTCATCACCGCGAACCAGCAGGCGGCCATCATCGGGTTGTTCGGGCCGCGCAGCAGCACGCGGTTGCCGGGCTTCAGGCCCATGTCGCGCACCAGCACGTGGGCGATGCGGTTCGCCTGCGCGTACAGCTCGGTGTAGGTGCAGCCGCCGTCGGGCGCGCGGATCAGCGGCCGGTGGCCGAAGCCGCGGCTCACCATCTTGTCGAGCAGCTCGGTGGCGCAGTTCATGCGCAGCGGATAGCGGAACTCGGGGCGCTCGAGCAGGAACTCGGGCCACTGGCTGCGCGGCGGCAGGTTGTCCCGCGCGAAAGTGTCGAGATGCGCGCTCTTCGCCTTCACTTCAGCAGCTCCCGCGCGATGATCAGCTTCTGCACCTCGGTAGCGCCCTCGTAGATGCGCAGCGCGCGCACCTCGCGGTACAGGCGCTCCACCGCGTGCCCGCGCGTCACGCCCAGCCCGCCCAGGATCTGCACCGCGTCGTCGATCACCTCCTGCGCCGCCTCGGTGGCGTGCATCTTCGCCATCGCCGCCTCGCGCGTGACGCGCGCCTTGCGCACGTCGCGCAGCCACGCCGCGCGGTAGGTGAGCAGCGCGCCCGCCTCGACCGCCGTCGCCATGTCGGCGAGCTTCGCCTGCGTCATCTGCAAATCGGCGAGGCGCTGGCCGAACATCCTGCGCTCCTTGGCGCGCGCCAGCGCCTCGGCGAGCGCGCGGCGCGCGAAGCCGAGCGCCGCCGCGGCCACCGTGGTGCGGAAGATGTCGAGGTTCCTCATCGCCAGCTTGAAGCCCTGCCCCGCCTCGCCGAGCAGCGCGCCCCTGGCGCCGCGCAGCTTCACGGTCGCCATGGGGTGCGGCGCGACGATGTCGATGCGCTCGGTGGCGTCCACCTCCCGCGCGTCGACGATGAAAGCGCTGATGCCTTCGTCCGCGCGCGCGAACGTGACGTAGAAATCGGCGATACCGCCGTTGGAGATCCAGGTCTTGACGCCGTCCAGCTCCCAGTCGCTGCCCTTGCGCTTCGCCGTGGTGGTGATGGCCTGCACGTCGGAGCCGGCGTCGGGCTCCGAGAGCGCGAACGCGGCGATCGCCTCGCCCGCGGCGGCCCTGGGCAGGTAGTCCTTCTTCTGCCGGTCGGTGCCGGCGAGCATGATCGGCCCGCTGCCCAGCCCCTGCATGGTGAACGAGAAGTCGGCGAGGCCAGCGTGGTAGGCGAGGACTTCCCGGATCAGCGCGATGCTCCTGACGTCCGGGTTGTCGTTGACGCAGTACTCGAGGTAGCCGGCCTGGCCCAGTTCCTTCACCAGCCTGCGGCAGACGGCGTCTGCATCCTCCCCATGCGCATCCTCCAGGTTCGCCAGCGCCCAGGTTTCCACCCCCCGCGATAAGGCCGCGTGGGGTGGATCGAAAAAGGGCCAATCGAGGTGCGCGAAGCGGTCCATCATCGACGTTTCTCCCTTGCGAGGATCGCGCGGCCCGGCGCAAGCGCATTCTTCACCACCTGCGCGAGGTCGGCGAGCGGCAGGCGCTGGCCGTCGCGAAACCGCAGGCAGCCCTTGCCGGCGCGCACCTCGGGATGCCGCGCGCGGAAGCCCGCGATGCGCTGGTCCGAGCACGTGTAGAGCGCGAGGTGGCGCTTCTGGCTCGCCCAGGCGACGAAGTTCTCGCCCAGCCGGTAGGTCGGCATGCGGTACTGCATCGATATCGCCGCCTGCGGGAAGAGGCTGAGGATCAGTCCGTGCAGCGTGAGCGCGCGCTCGCGCCGCGCCTCGGGCACTAGCGCCACGTAGCGGGCGATGGCCTGCGTGTCGTCCTTCATGCAAGCCCGCGCCACAGGAAGCTCGCCCCGCCCGCCAGCACGATGGCGTCCATGAACGCAGTGTGCACCTTGAGCGGAATCCGCGCGAGCAGGCGCCGGGCGATGAAGCCGCCCGGCGCCGTGCACAGACCGATCAGCACGCCGGCGAGCGCGAGCTCGGCGTCGAGGCGCGCCACGCCGCCGAACAGCGCGATCTTGGCGAAGCCCATGATCACGGAAATGATGGCGTCGGTGCCGATGACCGCGGCGCCCTGCAGCCCGGCGGCCATCAGCAGGGAAATGAGCAGCATACCCACGCCGGTCATCGTGCCGTTGAGGTAGCCGAAGCCCGCGCCGGCGGCCGCCACGCCGCGCGTGCCGAGCGCCCAGCCGGAGCGCGCCAGCGCGCGCCGCAGCGGCACACTGGCGACGAAGAAGCCGCCGAGCAGCAGCGCGACCCAGCGCGCCTCGAGCAGCGTATAGCTGTAGGCGCCCGCCACGCAGGCCGGCAGGCCAAACAGCAGCACGCGCCGGGCGTGCGGCCAGTGGATGTCGCGCCAGAACGCCATGGCGCGGCTGCCGTTCGCGAAGATCATGCCCACCGCCATCACCGGCACGACGTTCGCCACGCCCACCACGGGCGCGAGGAAGATCGGCACCACCAGCCCCGTGCCATAGCCGGCGAGGCCGCCGAGCACCGAGCCGCCGAGCGCCGCCGCGCCGATCAGGACGAGCTGGGCGGCGCTGACGTCGGCGAGCTGGAAGGCGGGATCCAATCGGGCACCTTTTCCTGCAGGAACTGGAGCACGGCGACCTCGTCGCGGCGCAGCGCGCCGCCGCGGCGCGCCTCGCGCCGCGCGCCTTTCGGCATCGCCGCCGGCTGCGGCACCGTGTGGCCGAGCAGGTACGCCTGCAGCAGCGCCGGGTGCACGTAGTACTTGCGGCACACGGCGCGCGTGTTTCCCAGGCGCGCGGCCACCGCGTCGACGGCGCGCACGATATTGCGATCGGCTTCGCGGCGGCTGGCCGCGGGCCCCATCGCGCGCAGCTCCACGGCTGCCAGCATGGTGCCACCCCAGGTGCGGAAGTCCTTGGCGGTGACGTCGCGGCCGCTCGCCTCGCGCAGGTAGGCGTTCACGTCGTCCGAAGTCACGGTCTGGCGCCGGCCGTCGCCGTCCAGGTACTGGAACAACTCCTGCCCGGGCAGGTCCTGGCAGCGCTGGATGATGCGCGCCAGGCGCGGGTCGCTCACCGAGATCGAGTGCTCCACGCCGCTCTTGCCGCGGAAGGAAAAGCGCAGGCTGTCGCCCACCACCTTGACGTGCCGCCGCCGCAGCGTGGTCAGGCCGAACGAGCGGTTCTCGCGCGCGTACTCGTCGTTGCCGACGCGGATCAGCGTGCGGTCGAGCAGCCGCACGACGGTGGCGAGCAGCTGGCGGCGCCCGAGGTCCTCGCCGCGCAGGTCGCGCTCGACGCGCTCGCGCAGCTGCGGCAGCGCCTCGCTGAACTCGAGCATCCTGCGGAATTTCGACTGGTCGCGCGCCTCGCGGTAGGACGCGTGGTAGCGGTACTGCTTGCGGCCGCGCGCGTCGCGCGCCGTGGCCTGGATGTGGCCCGCCGGGTCGGGGCAGATCCACACGTCGGTCCAGGCAGGGGGAATCGCGAGGCGGTCGAGGCGCTTGCGCGTCTCGCGCTCGGCGATGCGCGTGCCGTCGGGCGCGTAATAGGCCCAGCCCTTGCCGACGCGCTTCCGCGTGATGCCGGCGAGGCCGTCGGTGACGTACAGCAGGCCCGCGTGCGTCGCGGCGTTGCGATGGTCGAGGTCGCGCGCCGAAGCCATGCGCCGGTCAGCCGAGCGCGCCGATGGCGGCGAGCGCGCGGCGCACGTCTTCCACGCCCTCCGCGGAGAGCGGCGCCTGCGGCGCGAGCGGCGCGCCCACGGCGTAGCCCTGCAGCGCGAGCGCGCCCTTGATGCACGCCGCGAGGTTGTACTTGGCGAAGGCCTGGTTGAGCGCCCACAGGGGGCGCTGCTTGTCCATCGCCGCCGCCCATTCGCCGCGCCGGCAAAGCTCGTACAGCTCGACGCTCTGGCGCGGCGCGACGCAGGCCGGGCCCGCCATCCAGCCCACGCCGCCGAGCAGCATCACGCAGGCCGGCACGTGCGAGGAGGCGGCGAATACCTGCATGCGGCCTTCGACACGATTGAGGATGGACAGCAGCCGCCCGGTGTTGACCGAAGCGTCCTTGATGTAGCCGATGTTGGCGACGCGCGACAGGCGCTCGATCACCGGCAGCGAGAGATCCGAGCGCTGGAAGTTCGGATTGGTGTACAGCACCACGGGGATCGACACGGCCTCGGCGATCGCCTTGAAGTAGGTGAACACGCCCTCGTCGCCCACCGGGAAGTAGGCCTCGAGGATGGCGAGGATGCCGCCCGCGCCGAGGCGCTCGTACGCGCGCGCCTGCGCGACCGCATCGGCGGTGGAGGTCGAGGCCACCCCCGCCACCACGGGCACGCGCCCGCGCGCCGCCTCGATGGTCACCTCGACCACGCGCCGGCGCTGCGCCGCATTGAGATAGGCGAACTCGCCGGTCGAGCCCAAGGGGGTCAGGCCGTGTACGCCCGCGTTGATCAGGTCGTCGCACAGGCGGCCCAGCACCGGCGCGTCCACTTCGCCGGCATCGCGAATCGGCGAGACGAGGTAGGGAAACACGCCGCGGAACGCGGCGTCGCTCATGCCTTCCTCAGGAAATCGAAATCGCAGCCGTGCTCGGCCTGCAGCACGTGCTCCATGTAGAGCTTCGCGTAGCCGCGCGCCGGGACTGCGACCGGCGGCTTCCAGGCCGCCTTGCGCCGCGCCAGCTCGCCCTCCGGCACGGCCAGGTCGATGCGCCGCGCCTTCACCGAGAGCCGGATGCGATCGCCGTTCCTCACCAGCGCGAGCGGCCCGCCGGCCGCGGCTTCCGGCGAGACGTGCAGCACGATGGTGCCGTAGGCCGTGCCGCTCATCCTCGCGTCCGAGATCCTGACCATGT
>JAOUIL010000005.1 GCA_029883975.1 Betaproteobacteria bacterium | reverse complement strand
AGAACCCGTGGTATGCGATGCCCGCGTCCGTCAGCCCCGGGGGCAAGACATGGCTCGACCAGGGCCTGGGCGAATTCCTTGCGGGCCGCGCCGACTACCGCAGGTTCGCGGGTGACAACGTCGGCAAGCAGAAGGTGCCCACGCTGCGCAACGTGGACCAGCGTCCCGATGCGGCCTTCGTGAAGGCCTACATGCACAACGGCTACTTCAAGACGCTGAAGGGCGTGGTGCACTTCTACAATACGCGCGACACCAAGCCGGCCTGCAAGGATCCGTTCACCGCCGAAGCCGACGCCCTCGCGCAGGGCTGCTGGCCGGAGGCGCAGGTCGGCGCCAACGTCAACAAGGCCGAGCTCGGCGATCTGGGCTTGACGCAGGCCGAGGAAATCGCCATCGTGAAATTCATGCAGGCGCTGACGGACGGCTTCGAGCCGCCCGCGGGCACGCAGCGGCTCGCCCGCGGCGTGCGCTGACAACGGTTACGCACAACGCTTTCCCAGGAGACTCGACATGGCAGCCAAGCAGCGCCCCTTCCTCACCGACGTCAAGACGCTGCGCGCACGCGCGCGCAAGCACATCGAGCAGGGCGCGGTCACCGAGAGCTACCGCGCCGACCGCAAGACCGTCATCAAGCTGCTGAACGAGGCGCTCGCCACCGAGATCATCTGCGTGCTGCGCTACCGCCGGCACCACTTCATGGCCTCGGGCATCAATGCCGACTCGGTAGCCGCCGAGTTCCTGGTGCACGCCAACGAGGAGCAGCAGCACGCCGACCAGATCGCGCAGCGCATCGTGCAGCTGCAGGGCGAGCCGAACTTCTCGCCCGAGGGCCTCGCCTCGCGCGCGCCCGCCGAGTACGTCGAGGGCGAGAACCTCGTCGACATGATCAAGGAGGACCTGGTCGCCGAGCGGATCGCGATCGACAGCTACCGCGAGATGATCGAGTACATCGGCGACAAGGACACCACCACCAAGAGGATGCTCGAGGGCATCCTCGCCATGGAGGAAGAGCACGCCGACGACCTGGTCGGCATGCTGGAGGAGCTCGACAGCTAGAAGTACCAGCGCGCGCGCAGCTCGACGCGCTCGTCGACCGGCTTCTCGCCGTACTCCGTCAGCCGGTCGCCGCGGTTGGCCGCGGCGCGCAGCCGCAGCTCGAAATCGCCGAAACCCGTGTACAGTAGCTCGCCGATCACCGAATAGCTGCCGTCGTCCAGGTTGACGATGGTCGTCAGGCTCGGCGTGAAGTAGAGGATGTCGAACGGCTCCTTCTGGCTCGCGCGCAGGTAGAGGTAGCGCTGCATGAGGTTCGGCCGAGCGTAGCCGGCCTGCGCGGCGCTCCTTACCAGCGGCACCAGCGCGCCGCCCGCAGTGCCCGCGTGCGCGGCCGCGTAGAAGTCACGCGCCCGGTCCTCGCTGTAGCCGGTGCCGTTGCGGTAGTACTCGACGATCCACGTGGTCTCGCGCTCGGTGAGGTAGCGCAGCCCCAGCAGGTAGCTGGTCGCGTCGCGCGGCGGTGCGAGCGTCAGGCTCGCGGCGCCGAGCACCGGCTGCTCGAAATCGAGAATGCGCGCCCACTCGGCGTGCACCTCGAGGTTGGTGCCGAAATTGCGCGACACGTCGAAGCCGAAGCGCGCGCTGCGGCTGCCCTCGCCCAGCCACAGGAAGTCGATGTCCGTGTCGCGGTACAGAAGCGACAGCTTGGCCGCCGGGTTCCAGTGGTCCGGCGCGCCGAAGTCCCCGTTCAGGTCCGATTGCGTAGGCACGACGAGCACCGTGAAGGACGCGTTCTGCAGCGGCCCCACGGTGCTGCGCACGAAATTGCCGGCGAGCGCGGTGAAGCCTTCGCGCGCGAGCTCCGGGTCCTCGGGGTCCTTCGGCCGCTCGAGGAACGCCACGGGGCTCCAGGCGTAGCCCTTGCCCCAGCGCTGCGTCTTCTTGCCCGCCTCCAGGCTCGCGTTGGCCGTCGCCTGCCAGGCGAGATAGGCCTCGTAGAACTTCGCCTCGCCGCCGGAATCGCGCACGTCCCGCTGGTACTCGCCGTGCGCGAGGAACTGCGCGCGCAGCGCGCCGCGGCGCAGCGTGCCGCCGATCTCGGCGACCGCGCCGCCGCGCTCGTTGGTGTCGTCGGCGACACCCGGGAACTGCAGCGGAAAGAGCGCCGCGCCCGGGTCGAGCCACTGGCGCTCGCCGCTGGCCTGCAGGTAGCCGCCAATCTCGTAGGACTTCTTCTCGAACTGCCCGACGTCGAACTTGAGCTCTTCCTGCGCGAGCGCGACGCCCGCGAGGCAGGCACCGGCGAGCGCCGCGGCGAGCCGCACGGCCCTAGCGCAGCTCGCCCGCGCGCGGCAGGTAGTCGAGCGTGAAGTTCTCGTCCGCGAGCTTGCGCGCCTTGATGCTGCCGTAGAGCATCACGGACTTGTAGTCCTTGTGCAGCGGGCTGTCGGTCTCCATGGTCGCCGGGCGCCGCAGGCCGCCGCCGAAATCCTTCATGTCCTTGAAGCGCAGCGTCTTGATCAGCAGCCCGCTCGCCGCGTAGCACTCGATCTCGGTCGGCGTGAGGCTCGCGCGGTCCACGCGCATCTTCAGGCGGTCGTAGGCCACCGCGCCGCTCCTCGCCTTGAGCTCGAGGAGGTAGGTCTTGCCCTCCTCGGCGGCCTTGTCCACGGAATACTCGACGCTGTAGTCGAGGTTGAGGATGTCGGCGTTGTTGAACACGCCGCCGACCACCGACTGCAGGCTGGTGATGCGGATCGGCTTGCCCACGTTCGGGATGTACAGCCACATGTTGTCGCCGAGGCGCAGCGTGGCGCGGCCCTTCTCGCTCGGCGGGTCGAGGAACAGCGCCACCATCTTGTCGCGGCCCTTCTTCACCGTGAACAGCACGAACTCCTTCCTGCGGCCGTCGGGCTCGATGTTGACGAGCTTGCGGTACATCTCGTAGGACTCGGGGTTGAGCTTGCGATCCACCTGCCTGAGGATCGCCTCGCCGTCGAGCGCGTGCGCGAGACCGGCGATGAAGGACAGCAGGACTGCAGCAAGGGCTCTAGACATGTCTGAGGGCCGTGATGGGGTCCATGCGCGCCGCCTTCCAGGCGGGCTGCAGGCTGGCGAGGATGGCGATGACGACGACGATGGCGCCGATCAGCACGACCTCCCCGGCGGCGAGCGCGGGCGCCAGCACCAGCTGCTGGTCGCGGCCGAAGGTGAAGTGCACCGGCCAGACGTTGAGCGCGTAGACGACGGCGAAGCTGAGCGCCACGCCGATCGCCGTGCCGGCGGCGCCGAGCAGCGCGCCCTCGGCGAGGAACAGCGCGAGGATCCTGCGCGGCGGCGTGCCGATCGCCGAGATCATGCCGATCTCGCGGATGCGCTCGTACACCGCCATGATCATCACGTTCATCACCGCGATCAGCACGATGCCGACCAGCATGACACGGATGAAGACGTCCAGCAGGTCGATGATGCGCGCGATGTTGGCGAACGGCGAGAGCTGGTCCCAGCCGTGCACCTGCAGCACGCTCTCCCCCTGCGGGTTGCGCAGGCCCGCCACCGCCGCTTCGAGCCGGGCCTTCGCGGCGGGCAGCATGCCCAGGCCCTTGAGCCGCACGGCGATCTCGCTCACCTCGCCCTCGGTCATGCGCAGCAGCGCGCGCGCGTCCTCCAGGTGCACGTAGCCGTCGCGCCCGCCGGGGCCGGTGACGTCGCCGAGCACGCCCTGCACCACGAAATTCTGCCCGTTCACCGAGCCGTCGAGGTTGGTCGCCACCAGCACCACCGTGTCGCCGGGCTTCAGCTTCATGCCGCGCGCGATGATCTCCGGGACCAGCACCTTGCCGCGCTCCAGCAGCCCGTTCGCCACGCTGCCCTGCACGACGCGCTTCGCCAGCATCGGCATGGCCGCCGCCTCGCGCTCGGGCAGCACGCCGTTCAGGCGGATCGACGTGGTCTCGGTGAAGTTGCTGAACATGGCGCCGAACTTGAGGCGCGGCGACCAGGCGACCACAGCGGGATCGGCGCCGAGCGCCTTCTCGGCCACCGCCACCGCCGCCGGCTTCATGTTGAGGTTCAACGGCAGGTTGTCGATCGAGGCGACGTAGCCGCGCCGGTGCAGCTGCAGGTGGCCGAGCATCGAGTCGGTGATCTGGCCTACGATCAAGCCTTTGAAAGAGCCCGACACGGCGATGAACAGGAGCACCGCGACTACGCCGAGGATGATCAGCCCCGAGGTGAGCAGCGTCCGGCGCCAGTAGCGCGCCAGGTTGCGCGCGGCGAGGCTGAGGATCTTAGCCATGGTTCACCAGTCGCCCGTCCTCGAGCGTGAGGATCACTTCGGCCTCGTTCACGATCTTCGGGTCGTGCGTGGAGAAGACGAACGTGGTGCCCTGCTCGTCGCGCATCTTCTTCATCAGCGCGAGGATGCGGTAGGCGGTGTCGTGATCGAGGTTCGCGGTCGGCTCGTCGGCGAGCACGAGCTTCGCCTTGCTGGCGAGCGCGCGCGCCACCGCCACGCGCTGCTTCTGCCCGCCCGAGAGTTGGTCGGGGCGCTTGGCCGCCTGCTCGGCCATGCCCACCGCTTCAAGCAGCTCCGCGACGCGCGCCTGTCGCTCCGCGGCCGGCCGGTTCTGCACCATGAGCAGCGGGTACTCGATGTTCTCCGCCGCCGAGAGCACCGGGATGAGGTTGAAGTCCTGGAAGATGAAGCCGAGGTGCGCGCCGCGGAATCCGGCGGCCGCGTGCCGGTCGAGGCGGGCGACATCCGTGCCCAGCACCTCCAGCGTCCCGCCGCTCGGATGGTCGAGGCAGCCCACCATGTTGAGCAGCGTGCTCTTGCCGCTGCCCGAGGGACCGACGAAGGCGACCAGCGACCCGCGCGCGATCGTAAAGCTCGCCTCGCGCACCGCGGGCACCGCCACGGCACCGGCCTGGTAGGTCTTGGAGAGGTTACGGGCGACGACGACGTCCATCGGCACGCATGCTAGCGTCAAGTGGGGACAGACCTCATTTTTCTCATCTGCAACTGCTTCGCAAATGAGAAAAATGAGGTCTGTCCCTATTTGGGCTTGTCGTCGTCCATCAGCACGTCGTGCGCCGGCCGCTCGAGGTCGTCGAACTGCCCGCCTTCGAGCGCGCGCCAGAACACCCAGCCGATCACGAATACGAGGGCGACGGAGAGGGGAATGAGGAGGTAGAGGCTTGCTTCCATGTCCCTGCCCGAGAGAGAGGCCGCAGCGCGTTCAACACCACGATGAAGGAGCTCGCCGACATGCCGATCGCCGCCTCCCACGGCCCGATGAAGCCCAGCGCCGCCGCGGGCAGCGCCAGCGAATTGTAGGCGAGCGCCCAGCCGAGATTCTGGCGCACGAGGCGCATCGCGCCGCGCGCAACGTCAAGCACCTCGCCGAGCGCGCCGAGCCGGTCGGCGGTCAGCACGACGTCCGCCTGCAGCTGCGCGGCGTCCGCGCCGGCACCCATCGCCACCGAGGCGTCGGCGCGCGCGAGCACCGGCGCGTCATTGAGCCCGTCGCCCACCATCGCCACCACGCGGTCTTCGGCCTGCAGGCGCGCGACGTAGTCGAATTTGTCCTGCGGCGTGGCGCCGCCCGTCCAGCGCGCGATGCCGAGCTGGCGCGCGATGCGTTCCACGAGCGCCGGTTCGTCGCCGCTCAGCAGGTGCACGCGCAGCCCGCGCGCGGTGAGCGCCTGCACGAGCCCTTCGGCCTCCGGGCGCAGCGCATCCTCGATGAAGAACGCGGCGAGCCAGCGTCCCTCCTCGGCCAGATAGACATGGGCATCCGCCGTCGGCGCGTCCGCGCCCGCGATCTGCGCGCAAAAGCGCCGCGCGCCGATGCGCACGAAGCGGCCGTCGACGCGTCCTTCCACGCCCTGACCCGCTGCGTTCCGCAGCTCGCGCACGGCAGGCGTCGTGCCGGCGACGCGGAATGCGCGCGCGAGCGGGTGCGTGCTTGCACACTCGAGCGCCGCGGCGAGCGCGCGGCAGTGCCGCTCGTCCGCGCCCGAGAGCGTGACGACGCGCGCGATCGCGGGCTTGCCGAGCGTGAGCGTCCCGGTCTTGTCGAGCACCACGTCGCTGGCGCAATCGAGCGCCTCGAGCGCGCGCGAGCGCGTGAGCGCCGCGCCGCGCGACAGGAGCTGGGCGCCCGCGCGCGTCAGCACGATGGGCGAGGCGAGCCCCAGCGCGCACGGGCAGGTGGCGACGAGCACCGCGACCGCGAACCACACGTTGCCGGAGAAACCCCAGGCAAGCGCGGCCGTGGCGATGACGACGACGGTCAGGCGCTGCGCCAGCCAGTCGGCACGCTCGACGAGCGCGGGCTTGGTCGCCGCCGCGCGCTCCACCAGGCGCCCGATCGCCGCTGCCTGCGTGTCGGCGCCCGCGCGCGTGACACGCATGGCGAGCGGCTGCTCGAGGTTGACCGAGCCGCCCACGAGCGGCGCCCCCACGGGCTTCAGCACCGCCCGCGACTCGCCGGTGAGCAGCGACTCGTCGGCGCACGAGGCCCCTTCCTCCACCACGCCGTCCGCGGGCACGCGCTCGCCCGCCCCCACCAGCACGCGGTCGCCAGCCGCGAGCATGTGGGCCGGAACGCGCTCCGTGGCGGCACCCGAAATCCGCAACGCGAACGACGGCATCCAGCGCGCAAGGCGGTCGAGGTCGCGGCCGGCCTTCTGGCGTGCGAACAGTTCCGCCGTGCGCGCGCCGAGCAGCAGGAACGCGAGCATGGCGATGGAATCGAAGTACACCTCGCCCCTGCCGGTCACCGTCGCCCAGACGCTCGCGGCGAAGCCCGCCGCGAGCCCGAGCGCGATCGGCGTATCGAGGCTGATACGGCGCTGCCTCGCGTCCTGCCAGGCGCCGCGGAAGAACGGGCCGCAGGAAAAGGCGAGCACCGGCGTGGTGAGCGCGAGGCTCGCCCAGCGCATCAGCGCTTCGGCGTCCGCGCTCAGGGTGCCGGCGCCCGCGTCCACGTAGGCGGGCCAGGCGTACATCATCACCTGCATGGCGCCGAAGCCCGCGACGAACAGCCGCCACAGGGCGCGGCGGCGCTCGCCGCGCGCGAGCGCATCGCCCCGGCGCGGGTCGAATGGATAGGCGTCGTAGCCGACGGCGCGGATCGCCTCGAGGATCTTCGACAGCCGGGTGACGGCCGGGTCCCAGGTCACTTGCGCGCGCTGCGTCGTGAAGTTGACGTCCGCGCGCAGCACGCCGGGCACCCGGCGCAGCGACTGCTCGTTCAGCCACAGGCAGGCGGCGCAGCGGATGCGATCGAGGATGAGCGTTGCTTCGCGCACGCCCTCGGCCGGCGCGGCGACGAATTCCTTCTGCGCAAGCGGGTCGTCGTACGACTCGACCGGCGGCAGCGCCTCCGGGCGCACGCCGGCCGCGGAGCGGCTCTCGTAGTACTTCTCGAAGCCGGCGGCTGCAATGGTGCGCGCGACCGCCTCGCACCCGGCGCAGCAGAACTCCCGCCCGGCCCCGAGGACCGGCGCGCGGTGCCTGCCGGGCTCGAGGACCGGCAGGCCGCAGTGGAAGCAGGCGCTCAGCTGACGCTGATCCGCTTGCTGCCGCCGTTCGCCTTCTTGGGCAGCACGAGGTTCAGCACGCCGTCCTTGTACTCGGCCTTGGCGCCCTTCTCGTCCACCTCGGCGGGCAGCGAGAAGCTGCGGCTCACCATGCCGTACTGCCGCTCGCTGTAGATCACCTTCTCGCCCTTCTTCTCTTCCTTTTCCTGCTTGGTCTCCGCCCGCACGGAAACGACGTTGCCGTCGACGTCCACCTGGATGTCTTCCTTCTTCACCCCGGGGATGTCGGCGCGCACGGTGTAGGACTTGTCGTCTTCCTTCACGTCCACCTTGATGCTCATCTCGGTGCCGGCGGGGAAGGCGAGCGGCTTCACCCAGAAGCCCTTGCCAAATTCGTTGAACAGCTCATCGAACGGGTTGTAGCGCGTGATGTTGGCCATGGGGCCCTCCATGAGTACATTCAGCATCTGCATCGTAGGCGGGGCGCCCGAAGGTCTATTGACCTGCGTCAAAGCCCCGCCCGCCGTGCGCGGTAGCTTGCAGGCACGGGGTCGCGGCGGCGCGGCCCGCCTTTTCAAGGAGTTGCCGAATGTTCAGACACATCCTCATCCCCACCGACGGCTCGCGGCTGTCCCTGAAGGGCGTCAAGGCGGGGGTCCGGCTCGCCAAGGCGCTCCGCGCGCGCGTCACCGGTGTCTACGTCATCCCGCCCTTCATGCCGGTGGCCTACGGCGATGCCGCCGTGTACGTGCCGTCGCTCTCGCCGCAGGAATATCGCAAGCACGCCGAGAAGGCGGCGCGCAAGGCGCTCGGCGCGATCGAGGCCGAGGCGAAAAAGGCGCGCGTGCGCTGCACGTTGAAGTTCATCACCGCGGCGCGCACCCACGAGGGCATCCTGCGCGTGGCGCGCGCGGCAAAATGTGACGCGATCTCCATGGCCTCGCACGGCCGCGGCGGACTGACCGGAGCGCTGCTCGGCAGCGAGACGACGCGCGTGCTCTCGCAGTCGAAGCTGCCGGTGCTGGTGACGCGTTAGGGACAGACCTTTAGGTCTGTCCCTAAAAGGGTGTCCCTAAAAGGGGGTCAGATCAACATTTCGAGGCTCGAAATGTTGATCTGACCCCCTTTTTTCTCCCTTTTTTCTTATTTTCCGGCGGACTCCGCGACGAAGCGCGCCACCGCTTCGATCTGCTCGCTCGTCAGCTTGTCGCGGAACGAAGGCATGATGCCCACGCCGTGGCGCACGGCCTGCAGCGCCTGATCGAGGCCCGGCTTGAGCTCGTCGAGCGACGGGCCGACCGTGCCCTCGGCGCCCGCCGCCTTCAGCGTGTGACACGCCATGCAGGGCGGCTGCGCGACCTGCGTGAACACCTTGCGGCCGAGCTCGTCGCCCTGGGCCGCAAGAGGCAGGGCCAGCCACAGCCCTGCCGCCAGCGCCTGCCTCACGCCACCGTCACTTTGACCGCGTGGTCGCGCCAGCCGTTGTGCGCGTAGGCGCGCTCGTTCTCCACGCGCAGCTCGGGCTGCACCTGGCCGTCGTAGGCGATCGCGCGGCTCGTGATGCTATAGGTGCCCGCCGCGAGGCGCACCGGCAGCACGAAGCGCCGCCAGGCGTAGGGCCCGAGCAGCGGGCCGGAGAAGGACGCCGGCTTCCAGGTCGCGCCGCCGTCGATCGACACTTCGACCGCCTTGACCGCGCTCGTGCCGCTGAAGGCAACGCCGTTGACCTGCACCATGCCCGCGCGCACCGGCCCTTCGCCCGACGGGCTGGTGACGAATGACTTGAGGTTCATGTCCCACATCGTGGACTGCGTGGGCGCGCCCTTCTGGCCGATGGGACGCACGCGATAGCCCGAGGCCTGGATGTTGGCGCCGGTCTCGTCCGCCGTGAACGCGACGCGCTTCACGTACTTGACGTTGTTCACGCCGTAGTAGCCGGGGACGATCATGCGCACCGGCCCGCCGTGCGCGAGCGGCAGCGCCTCGCCGTTCAGCTCCCACGCCAGGATCGCGCGCTCCATCATGTTCCAGGGCACGGAGCGCTCGACCATCACCTTCTTCGGCTCGACGCCCGGCGGGATGGTCTCGCCGCCGGTGCTGGTCATGTAGCGCATGCCCTGGCGCACGCCGCCGAGCGCCTCCACCACCGCCTTCATCGGCACGCCGGTCCACATCGAGCAGCCGGCCGCTCCCACCTTCCATTGCGAGCCGCTCGCCTTGTGGGCGAAGAAGCCGCGGCCATTGCCCGAGCACTGCAGCACCATCGCGACGGTCTCCAGGCCCAGGGTCTTCAATTCGCCGACGGTCATGGCACGCGCGTTGGTGACGCCATCGAACTCCACGCTCCAGGCGTCAGGGTTCGCCATGATGGACTCGCTCGGCGCGCCGAGGTTGTTGCGCAGGAACAGGACGTCGTTGTCGGTGATCACGCCTTCGCCGAGGGCGCTGCGCTTGGTTTCCACGCCGCTCGCGGAGTACACGATCAGGCGACTGGCGTCCTTCCACGCGGCGACCGGCGGCAGGGGCTTGCCCTGAGCAAGCGCCGAGGGCGCGAAGCCGGCTAGGCCGGCGGCAGCGCCGCCGGCGGCGCTGGCGGCGAGGAACTGGCGGCGGCGGGTATCGATTTTGGTTGTCATGGGCGATCCTCCTATGGGTACCAGGAGGATTTTGCACACTC
The DNA here is from genome assembly GCA_029883975.1 of Betaproteobacteria bacterium. Taxonomy (GTDB): domain Bacteria; phylum Pseudomonadota; class Gammaproteobacteria; order Burkholderiales; family SG8-39; genus JAABQT01. The sequence continues at coordinate 74,947 of JAOUIL010000005.1, read as the reverse complement.
CGGCGCGAAGCGCAATCGGCAATTGCCGGAGTGGCGGCTTATCGGCCCATAAGATAAGTGCGGCGCCTACTCCAGGTCCGTGAAGAACACGCGCGGCGCGCTCGCCACGCTCTCCAGCGTGAAGTACACGCGCCCGATCTCGCGGCCGTCGGTGGTCTCCACCTGCACCTTCCATCTCCCCGGCTGATAGTTGGACTTGAAGCCGTAGCCGCGAAAGCCCTGCTCGCGCCCGCCCACGATGTCGATGGGGATACTGTCCTGCGGCAGCCAGCCGCGCCCGCCCGGCTCCCAGAACCAGCGCATCTGCACGCGGTCGGCGAAGCGCGCCGGCGAAAAGATGCGGAAGAAGACGTACACGCGGTCCCCGGGCTGCGCGCGGAACTGCTGGTCGCCGTGCTCCCAGAAGCGCCACCACGGGCGCTCGTGCGCGAGCCGGTAGCCCTCGGCGGTGCGCTCCACGGAATGGTAGACACCGATGAACGGGATGGAGAGCGGCACGGGCGGCACCACGCGCAGCAGGTAGGCGACGAGAAACAGCACCAGCATGACGAGCGCCGGCAGCAGGATCTGCCGGCGCGCGGCGGCGAGCAGCGCGGGCCGGCGCCGCCGGATCCACCAGAGGACGGCGGCGGCGGGCAAGGTGCCGACGAGCATCGCGCCGACGAACACCCAGGGGCCGATCTGGCCGGCGAGCGTCGGCACGACGATCGCGGCGAAGGACAGGAAGCACAGCGCGAGCAGCGCGAACTTCACGTGCAGGCCGAGTGACTTGAGGCGGCGCGTCTCGTTGGCCACCAGCAGCGCGACCAGGAACGCGAGGAAGCCGAACGACACCAGCAGCGACGAGCTCTTGAAGAAGAAGATGGCGTACAGGTTCATCAGCGCGCCGAGCGCGAAATGGATCGCCGCGCCGCGGTACTCGTAGTACCAGCGCGCGAGGCGCGGCTGGCCGGCCGGCTCGGGCGGCGCGGCGCCCTGCTCCGCGAACATGTGCAGCAGCACGCCGAGCACCGCGGCGAGGTAGGCGAGCTGCTGGCCGATGGTCACCCAGGAGTCGATGCGGCCCGCGGTGAAGATGTCGAACACGAAGCCGATGGCGAAGAACGCCACCGCCAACTGGCGCTCGTTGTGCGCGAAGTACTCGCGCAGGCGCTGCAGCGCCGCGGCCGGCGCGGCCGCCGCGCCGGGCGCGCTCATCGCGCGAGCAGCCGGCGCAGCAGGGAGCCGACCACCCAGGCGCGCACGAACCAGGTGCGCACGCGCGCCGAGCTGCCGAGCAGCGCGACGGCAAGGCCCAGGCCGAGCACCAGCGGCTCGGCGGCAACGCGCTTGATGCCCGCGACCGCGTCCGCGATCTCGCCGCGCTGGCGCGCCGAGCGCGCCACCAGCTCGGCGCGCCGCTCGGCGAGCGACTCGAGCAGGTCCCTCATTCGCGCGGCTCCAGCGCCTTGCCGTCCGCCCCGAGCTCGGCGAGGCTTGCGCCGAACGGGCGCAGGCGCGCCGCGCGGCGCACGCGCCAGCCGATGATCGCCGCGGCGACCGCCAGCGCCGCCGCGAGCCCGGCACTCACCGCGACCCGGTGCTCCGCCGGCGCGGCGAGGACGATGGCGACGGCGCCAAAGCCGAGCGCGAGCGCGGCGAGCAGGATGGCTGCCACCGCGCCCACCATGATGAGCACCAGCCGCGCGAGCAGCTCCTGCATCTCCACGCTGAGCAGCTCGAGGCGCGTGCGCGCCAGGCCGAGCAGCGTGGCGAGCAGCGCCTGCGCCGAGCGCACGAGGCCCATGGCTATTTCCGGCCGAGCAGCAGCCCGAGCACGAGCCCGGCGGCCGCCGCGATGCCCACCGCCGCCCAGGGATTGCGGCGCACCTGCGCCTCGAGCTCGCGCGCGGCGTCGCGCGCGCTGTCCGCGGCGCCCTCCAGCCGCTCGCCCGACGCCGCGGCCGCGGCGCCCAGCAGGCTCTCGGCATCGCGCACCACCGCGCGCAGGTCCTCCATCAGCTTATCGGTCGATGCGGCGTCCATGCGGGGCCCTCCAGGCAATGTGTGGATTGTATAGTCGGGCGATGGCCGGCCTGTCGGGAAAGCACTACCTCACCCCGTTGTTCGAGCCCGCGGCGGTCGCCGTGATCGGCGCCACCGAGCGCGCCGGGGCGGTCGGCGGGGTGCTGATCGGCAACATGCTCGCCGCCGGCTACCGGGGGGAGCTGTTCGCCGTCAACCCCAAGTACCGAGCCGTGCAGGGCGTGCCGTGCTTCACCGCCATCGGCAAGGTGCCGCGCCGCGTGGACCTGGTGGTGATCGCCACGCCCGCGGCGACCGTGCCGGAGGTGGTCGAGCAGTGCGGCCGCGCGGGGGTGCGCGCCGCCGTGGTCATCAGCGCCGGGTTCTCGGAGATCGGGCCCGCGGGCGCGAAGCTGGAACGCGCGCTACTCGAAGCCGCGCGGCGCCACCGGCTGCGGCTGGTCGGCCCCAACTGCCTCGGCCTCATGCGGCCGGCGCTCGGCCTGAACGCCACGTTCGCGCGCGGCGCGACGCTCGCCGGCTCGCTCGGGCTGGTGGCGCAGTCGGGCGCGGTGTGCACCGCGATGCTCGACTGGGCGCGCCCCAACGGCGTGGGCTTCTCCAGCGTCGTGTCGCTCGGCGGCTCGACCGACATCGACTTCGGCGAGATCGTCGATTACCTGATCGAGGACGAGGCCACCGAGCACATCCTGCTCTACATCGAGGGGGTGCGCAGCGCGCGGCGCTTCGTCTCGGCGCTGCGCGCGGCGGCGCGCGTCAAGCCGGTGATCGTCATGAAGGCCGGCCGCCACCCGGCGGGCTCGCGCGCCGCCGTGTCGCACACCGGCGCCATCGTCGGCATGGACGACGTGTTCGACGCGGTGGTCAAGCGTGCGGGCGTGGTGCGCGTCGGCAGCATCGGCCAGATGGTGGCCGCCGCGCAGGCGCTGGCGGCACACGTGCGGCCGCGCGGCGACCGGCTGGCGGTGGTCACCAACGGCGGCGGGCCTGGCGTGATGGCCGCCGACCGCGCGGGCGACCTCGGCATCCCGCTCGCGCAGCTCGCGCCGGCGACGCTCGCGGCGCTCAAGCGCGCGCTGCCGGCCAGCTGGTCGCAGGGCAATCCGGTGGACCTGATCGGCGACGCCGACGCGGCGCGCTACCGCGCCGCGGTCTCCGCCTGCCTCGCCGACGACGGCGTGGACGGCGTGCTCGCCATCCTCACGCCGCAGGCGATGACCGAGCCGAACACGTCGGCGCAGGCCGTGATCGAGGCCGCGCGCGGCTCCTCCAAGCCGGTGCTCGCCTGCTGGATGGGCGAGGAGCAGACCGCGGCGGCGCGCCGCGAGCTGCTCAAGGCGCGCATCCCCGTGTTCCGCACGCCCGACCCCGCCGTGCAGATGTTCGGGCACCTGTCCGCCTTCTACCGTAACCAGCGCGCGCTGCTGCAGACGCCCGGGCCGGCCGCCGCGCCGCGGCCGCCCGATATCGCGACCGCGCGCGCCATCGTCGATGCGGCGCTCGCCGAGAAGCGCGAGGTGCTCTCGGAAATGGAGTCCAAGGCGCTGCTCGCCGCCTTCGCCATCCCGATCGCGCGCACCGTCGTGACCCGCTCGCCGCACGAGGCGATGGTCGTGGCGGGCGAGCTCGGCTTCCCGGTGGCGATGAAGATCGACTCGCCCGACATCACGCACAAGAGCGAGGTGGGCGGCGTGCGCCTGAACGTCGCCAGCGCGCAGGCGGTGGAGACCGCGTGGCGGGAGGTCATGGGCGAAGCGCGGCGGCTGCGCCCCGAGGCGCGCCTCGGCGGGATCGCGGTCGAGCCGATGGTGCGCAGGCCGTACGGCCGCGAGCTGATGGTGGGCGTGCTGCGCGACCCGGTGTTCGGCCCGGCGATCGCGTTCGGCACGGGCGGCACCGCGGTGGAGATCCATCGCGACCGCGCGGTGGCGCTGCCGCCGCTCAACCGCTACCTGATCGACGACATGATCCACGGCACGCGCGTGGCGCGGCTGCTCGGCGAGTTCCGGCGCATGCCGCCCGTGGACCGCGACGCGCTCGCCGAGGTGCTGTTGCGCGTCTCGGAGATGGTGTGCGAGCTGCCCGAGCTGGCCGAGCTGGACATCAACCCGCTCATTGCGGATGCCGACGGCGCGGTTGCCGTGGACGCGCGCGCGGTGTTGCGCCCCGGCCCCCCGCGGCGCGACCGCTACGGCCACATGGCCATCCACCCCTACCCGACGGAGCTCGTCAGCACCTGGCAGCCGAGCGAGGGTCCGCGCGTCACGCTGCGCCCGATCCGCCCCGAGGACGCGGAAATGGAGCAGGCCTTCGTCAAGCGCCTGTCGAGCGAGAGCCGCTATTTCCGCTTCATGGACACGCTGCGCGAGCTCACGCCGCTGATGCTGGTGCGCTTCACGCAGATCGACTACGACCGCGAGATGGCCTTCGTCGCCACAGTGCCCGAGGGCAGCGCGGAGACGGAGGTGGCGGTGGCGCGCTACGTCGCCAACCCGGACGGCGAGAGCTGCGAGTTCGCGCTGGTCGTGGCCGACGACTGGCAGGGCCGCGGCCTCGGCCGGCGCCTGATGGAGAAGCTGATCGCCGTGGCGCGAGCGCGCGGCCAGCGCAGCATGCTCGGCCACGTGCTGGCGGAGAACCGCGGCATGCTGGCGCTGGCGCGCAAGCTCGGCTTCGTCGTCGGCGACAGCGGCGAGGGGCCGATGGTGAAGCGCGCCGTGCTGGCGCTCGCCGGGGACTGAGGCCTAGATCAGGCCCAGCGTGCGCGCGGCGTGCAGCGCGGCGGCGGCGCGCCCGCTCTCCGCCGGCACCACGGCCGCCACCGCCGCCCAGTCCTCCTCGCCGAGCAGGCCGGCGGCGCGTGGCAGGATGTTGGTTTCCTCGCTGTTCAGGTGGTTGCGGTAATACACGAGGAAGGTGGCGGCCGCGGTCTCGAGCTCGGCGCGCGGCGCGAAGCCGTCGTTGGCGGCCGCGTCCAGGCCCGCGAGCAACGCCTCGCCGGCGTGGCCGATGACGCGGTGCTCCTGCCTCAGGCGGTTGACCTGCAGGCCGAGCGAGGCGTCGCGCAGCGCCATGCGCTCGAAGGCCACGTCCTCGCGCGGATGGTGCACGCCGTCGGCGTAGTGCCGCAGCCACAGCACGATGTCGCGCATGCGCTCGTAGTCGGGCGAGCCGCCTTCGTGAAAGCGCAGCACCTCGGCCTCGAGGTCGTCCAGCAGTCGCGCGAAACGCGCGTGGTCAGCGTGCCAGGCGGCGATCGGATCGATCATCAGCCCGATCAGACACCGCGCCAGGCGGAGGCGCTTGATCTGGATCAAGCGCTGCGCCATTGAGCCGCGCAATCGCACGCATCGGCCATTTCGATTGGCCCGGGCGGGGGCGGGGACGTATCCTTTGCGCCTGCACTCAGATGGAGGCGCGATGACCGTCCGCGAAGGGAGCCTGGAAGCCCCCACCCGCCACCCGCTCGACTGGAAGAGCCCCGAGTTCTACGACGAAGCGAAGCTCGACAAGGAGCTCGAGCGCGTGTTCGACATCTGCCACGGCTGCCGGCGCTGCGTGAACCTGTGCACCTCGTTCCCGACGCTGTTCGACCTCGTGGACAACTCCAAGACCATGGAGGTGGACGGCGTCGAGAAGGGCGACTACTGGAAGGTGGTCGACCAGTGCTATCTGTGCGACATGTGCTACATGACCAAGTGCCCGTACGTGCCGCCGCACCCCTGGAACCTCGACTTCCCGCACCTGATGCTGCGCGCGAAGGCGGTGAAGTTCCGGCGCCACGGCGCGGGCCTGCGCGACCGGCTGCTGTCCGCGACCGACGCGATGGGCAAGCTGGCCGCGATCCCGGTGGTGGCGCAGACTGTCAACGCCGTCAACAGCATGCCGCTTGCGCGCGGCCTGATGGAGAAGACGCTTGGCGTGCACAAGGACCGCGAGCTGCCTCCCTACGCCGGCCGCAAGTTTCGCTCGGGCGCCGCGGCGAGCAAGCCGCACGCCGTGAAGGACGGCAAGACGACGCCGGGCAAGGCGGCGATCTTCTCCACCTGCTACGTCAACTACAACGAGCCCGGCCTGGGGCACGACCTGCTCGCGCTGCTCGAGCACAACGAGATTCCCTACGTGCTGGCCGAGAAGGAAGCCTGCTGCGGCATGCCCAAGCTTGAGCTGGGCGACCTCGAAGCGGTCGCGGTGCTGAAGGAAAAGAACATCCCCGCGCTGGCGAAGCTTGCGCGCGAGGGCTACGCGATCCTCGCGCCGGTGCCCTCCTGCGCCCTCATGTTCAAGCAGGAGCTGCCGCTCATGTTCCCCGGGGACGCGGACGTGAAGCTCGTGCAGGACGCGATGTTCGATCCGTTCGAGTACTTCGTGCTGCGCGCCAAGGAGGGGCTGCTGAAGACCGACTTCAAGAACGGGCTCGGCAAGGTCTCGTACCACATCCCCTGCCACTCGCGCGTGCAGAACATGGGGCAGAAGACGCGCGAGGCGCTCGAGATGGTGCCGGGCACCAAGGTGACGACGGTCGAGCGCTGCGCGGGCCACGACGGCACCTGGGGCGTGAAGCGCGAGTACTTCGACAACTCGATGAAGATCGGCCGGCCCGTGTTCCGGCAGATGGCCGAGCCGGGGCCCGACTACGTGAGCTCCGACTGCCCGATCGCCGCGCGCCACATCCTGCAGGGCATGGCCGAGTCCGCCGGCAAGGCCGAGAAAGCGCACCCGCTCACGCTGCTCAGGAAGGCCTACGGCATTTAGGCTCGCGCTGCTCGCCCTGCTCGCCGGCTGCGCGCCGCTCGCGCCGCTGCCGGCCGGGCACTTCGCCTTCGGCGTGCTGGGCGACGTGCCGTACTCGGCCGCCGAAGCCGGGAAGCTCGACACGCTGATCGGGCGCATGAACGCCGCCGACCTCGCCTTCGTCGTGCACGTGGGCGACCTCGGCTCGAGCGCGAAGGCGCAGGGCTGCAGCGACGCGTGGCTGGACGCGCGGCGCCGGCAGTTCGAGCAGATCCGCCACCCGGTCGTGCTGCTGCCCGGGGACAACGAATGGGCCGATTGCGCCGTGCACGGCATGGACGCCGGCGCGCGCCTCGCGCACTGGCGCGAGCGCTTCTGCACCCGGCCCGCCGGGCTGGCGCTCGAGCGCCAGCCGGGACACTGCGAGAACGTGCGCTGGCGCTCGGGCGGGCTTTCGTTCATCGGCCTGAACGTCCCCGGCGGCGGCAAGCCCGGGCTGGCGGACGCGCGCATGGCGGCGACGCTCGAATGGCTCGACGAGAGCCTGTCGCTCGCCGAGTCGCGGGGCGCAGCGAAGATCTTCCTGTTCCTGCATGCCGATCCGCGCTTCGAGCGGGTGGGCACGCGCGACGCGTACGCGCGGCTGCGCGCGGTGCTGGCGACGCATGCCGCCTGGTTCGCCGGACGCCTGGTGCTGGTGCACGGCGACACGCACGTCTATCGCGACGATTCACCGCTGCCCGGGCTCAGGCGCTTCGAGGTGTGGGGCTCGCCGATCGTCGCCTGGCACCGCGTGTCGCTCGTCGGCGACAGGCTGCGCATCAACGCCGATTGGTAACCCCGGCATCGCGGTGATATGTTCGATCGCGCCGAATTCCCTCCACTTCCCCGGAGAACATCATGAAGACGATTGCGGTGGCGGTCCTGATGGTGACGGCGTCAGCGTTCGCTGGCGCGGCCATGGCGCAGCAGCAACGGACGTACTTCGGCGGCAACATCGTCTGGGCAGACTATTCGGCGAGCGGCGGCCCCTCGGCCAACCCCACGATGCTGTCGGGGCGCTTCGGCAGCGAGTTCAACCGCTACTTCGCCGCCGAGGGACGGCTCGGCCTCGGGATCGACGACGACACCGGCGTCGACGTGGACCACTTCTTCGGCGTCTACGCCAGGGGGATCCTGCCGCTCGCGGACATCTTCTCGATCTACGGCCTGATCGGCCTCACCGCGGGCAAGGTCTCGACCTCGCGGCCAGGCGGCGGCAGCGGCTCGGACACCGACGTCTCGTTCGGCTTCGGCGCCGACCTGGCCATCTCCAGGAACCTGGCGATCAACTTCGAATGGGCCAAGCTGTTCGAGGGATCGGGCTACGAGGTCGAAGCCACGTCGCTCGGCCTCGTGTACCGGTACTAGCCGGCCGGCGCGCCGCTACTTCACCACCGAGTCAATCAGCACGTCGACGCCCGTGGCGTCGTTCGCCACCGGCGCGCTCGCGCCCTGCAGGTCGCCGGGCTGCGGCCGCGCGTTGCCCGAGCGCGAGATGCGCGCGGTGATCACCACGCGCGGCTGCGACGAGAGGCCCATGCCGGGCGCCATGGCCATGGAATCGTCCAGCGCGTAGGCAATCGGCAGCTCCTGCGCGCTGCGCCGCAGGATGGCGAGCGGCATGGCCGGACCTTTTTCCGCGCGCGCGTAGATGAAGACCGTGTCCCCGGGCGCGACCTGGTCGCGCAGCCCGGGCGACAGGCGCACCGTGCCGCGCAGGCCCGCTGCAGGTGCCGCAGCGAGCGTCGGCGGCGTGGCGCCGCCCGCGCGCCGGCGCGCCTCGGCGACGTTCTCGCGGATGGCGCGCGCGTCCTCGGACTCGGGCGGCACGTGGGTCAGCATGCGCTCCCAGGTGGCCGCGGCGGCCGCGAAGTCGCCGCGGTCGAACTCCGCCGTGCCGGCGAGCGCCAGCGCCTTGAGGTTGCGCGGGTCGATCTCCAGCGCGCGGCGCACCAAGTTCTCGGGCTCGCCCTGCAGGCTCCTGCCGCGCGCCATGGCGAGCGCGTCGGCGAAATCGGTCAGTAGCTGCGCGTCGCGCGGCGCGCGCAGCGCCGCCTTCGCATAGGCGTCGACCGCCGCGTCGAAGCGCCCGAGCGCCGCATAGGACCGGCCGAGCATCTTCCATCCCTCCGCGTCGTCGGGATTCTCGCGCAGGCGCGCCGCCAGGCCCTCCACCATCGCCTCGATCTGCGCCGCGGTGACCTCGCCGGCGCCGTGCGGCTGCGGCGTGAGCGCGCCCGGGCTGCCGACGGCGAAATAGATCGCCAACGCGACGAGCGGCGTGCCGGCGCCGAGCGCGATCGCCTCCAGGCGCCGGCGGCCGCGCCGCGCCGCCGCTTCGTCCGGGGCATCGGCGTCTTCCAGCGCGCGCGCCTCCAGCTCGGCCAGCGCGCGCTCGTAGTCGGCGCGCTCGATCTTGCCGGCGGCGAGATCGGCCTCGAGCTCGCGCCGCTGGTCGCGGTAGATGGCGAGGTTGGCCGCGCGCCGCGACACCGCCGCGCCCGCGCGGCGCGCATCCAGCGGGCGCAGGATTGCCCACAGCGCGAGCGCCGCCAGCGCGCCGCCGATCGCCCAGAACAGGATCGTCATTGCAGCAGCTTGTGCGCGCGCTCGCGTTCGGCCGCGGACAGCTCGACCTGCGGCGCGCGCCGCCGCGCCACCCGCCGCCAGGCGAGCAGCGCGCCGAGCGCGAGCAGCACGAACGGCCCCACCCACAGCGCGACGGTCGTCGCCTTGAAGGGCGGCCGGTAGAGCACGAAATCGCCGTAGCGCGCCACCATGTAGTCGATCACGTCCTGGTCGCTCGCGCCCTTTGCCATCTGCTCGCGGATCTGCTGGCGCAGGTCCACGGCGAGCGGCGCGTTCGACTCGGCGATCGTCTGGTTCTGGCAGACGAGGCAGCGCAGCTCGTGCTCGAGGGCGGTGGCGCGCTTGTCGAGCTCGGCATCGCCGCCCTGCGCCATGGCGGCCGCGGCGGCGAAGGCGAGCGCGACAAGACTAGCCCGCACGCTTGAGCTCCCGCAGCAGCGGCGTGACGCGCTTTTGCGCCGCCTCGGGCGTGAGCGGCCCGATGTGCTTGTAGCGGATGATGCCCTGGCGGTCGATCACGTAGGTCTCGGGAACGCCGTACACGCCGTAGTCGATGCCGATGCGCCCGTCCAGATCCTGCGCCACCAGCCGGTAGGGGTTGCCGTTGCGCTTCAGCCACGGCAGCGCGTTCTGGCGCTCGTCCTTGTAGTTGAGGCCGATGACCGGCGCGAGCCCGTCCTTGGCCAGGGCGGTGATCACCGGATGCTCGATGAGGCACGGCGGGCACCACGAGGCCCACACGTTGAGGATCCAGACCTCGCCCAGCATGTCCCTCTGCGCGAAGCGCTTCTCCGGCGCTTCGAGCAGCGGCAGCTCGAACGCCGGGGCGGGCTTGCCGATGAGCGGCGAAGGCACCTCGCGCGGATTGAGCGTCAGCCCTACGGCGAGCAGCACCACGAGGGCGGCGAACACGCCCACGACCCAAACCCGGCTCATGCCGCGGCCTCGGCCGTTTCGCGGCGCGCGGGCACCGTGACGCGGTAGCGGCGGTCGCTCGCCGCGAGCAGGCCGCCGATCGCCATCAGCAGGCACCCGCCCCAGATCCAGTCGATGAAGGGCTTCACCTGCGCCTTGACGAGCCACGCCCCGCCCTCGAGCGGGTCGCCGAGCGAGACGTACAGGTCGCGCGTCAGGCCGACGCTGATCGCCGCCTCGGTCATGGTCTGCTCCTGCACCGTGTACACGCGCCGCTCCGGGCGCATCACGGTCACCGGCCGGCCCTCGCGCGTCACGCTGACCGTCGCCTGCGCCGCGCGGTAGTTGGGGCCGTCCACCGGGCGCACGGCGTCCAGCCTGAAGGCGTAGCCGCCGACCTCCATCGTGTCGCCGGGCTTCATGTTCGCGTCGCGCTCGGCGTCGTAGCCTTTCACCAGCGCCACCCCGACGACAAACACCGCCACGCCGACGTGCGCCAGCACCATGCCGTAGTGCGCGCGCGTCTGCCGCAGGCCCTTCCGGAGGCTGAGGAGCGCGGTGGCGACGATCCACAGCGCGAGCGCGAGGCTCGCGCCGACGAGCGCGTGCCACTCGCCCATGGCGAAGGGCAGCAGCAGCCCGACGGCGAGGCTGGCGGCGAGCGCCCAGCGCAGCAGCACCGCGAGCTCGGGCAGGCTCGCCCGCTTCCAGCGCGCGAGCGGCCCCACGCCCATGAGGAAGAGCGCCGGCGCCATGAGCGGCGCGAACGTCGCCTCGAAGTACGGCGGCCCGACCGAGATCTTGCCGCCGCCCACCGCGTCGAGCACCAGCGGGTAGAGCGTGCCGAGCATCACCGAGCCGGCCGCCGCGGCGAGCAGCACGTTGTTGGCGAGCAGCAGCGACTCGCGCGACAGCGGCGCGAACGAGCCGCCCAGGCCGATGCGCGCGGTGCGCCAGGCGTACAGCGCGAGCGCGCCGCCGATCGTCAGGACGAAGAGCGCGAGGATGAACACGCCGCGCTTCGGGTCGACGGCGAAGGCGTGCACCGAGGTGAGCACGCCCGAGCGCACCAGGAACGTGCCGAGCAGCGACAGGCCGAAGGCGACGATGGCGAGCAGCACGGTCCAGCTGCGGAACGCGCCGCGCTTTTCGGTGACGGCGAGCGAGTGGATGAGCGCTGTGCCCACCAGCCAGGGCATGAAGGAGGCGTTCTCCACCGGGTCCCAGAACCACCAGCCGCCCCAGCCGAGCTCGTAGTACGCCCAGGCGCTGCCGAGCGCGATGCCGAGCGTGAGGAACACCCAGGCGACCGTCGTCCAGGGCCGCGACCAGCGCGCCCACGCGGCGTCCAGCCTGCCCGAGAGCAGCGCCGCCACCGAGAACGCGTAGGCCACCGAGAAGCCCACGTAGCCCATGTAGAGCATCGGCGGGTGGATGACCATGCCGGGGTCCTGCAGCAACGGGTTCAGGTCGCGGCCGTCGGCGGGCACCGGGAAGAGGCGCTCGAAGGGGTTGGAGGTGAACAGCATGAAGGCGAGAAAGCCCGCGCTCACCAGGCCGAGCACGCCCAGCACGCGCGCCGTCATCGACTCGGGCAGGTGCGCGCTGAACAGCGCCACGGCCGACATCCACAGGCCGAGCATCAGGACCCAGAGCAGCAGCGAGCCCTCGTGCCCGCCCCAGGCGCCGGCGATGCGGTACTGCAGCGGCAGCGCCGAATTGGAGTTCTGCGCCACGTACAGCACGCTGAAATCGTTGACGACGAACGAATGCACCAGGCAGCCGAAGGCGAAGGCGACCAGCAGCGCCTGCACGTGCGCCGCGGGGCGCGCGACGCCCATCCAGGCCGCGTCGCCGCGCTCGGCGCCGGCGAGCGGCAGGATGCCCTGCACGAGCGCCACCACGAGCGCGAGCGACAGCGCGAGTTGCCCGAGCTCGGGGATCATTTGAGCGTCTTCGCCGCGCGCTCGGCTGTCTCGTGCGCGCGCTTCACGGCTTCGGCCGCCTCGGGCGGCATGTAGTTCTCGTCGTGCTTGGCGAGCACCTCGCGCGCGCGGAACACGCCGTCCGGCCCGAGCTGCCCTTGCGCCACCACGCCCTTGCCCTCGCGGAACAGGTCGGGCAGCGCGCCGCTGTAGACCACGGGGATTGCCTTCGCGGTGTCGGTGACCAGGAAGCGCACCTCGACGCCGGAGCGCTGCACGCTGCCCTTCTCCACCATGCCGCCGATGCGGAAGGTGCGGCCCTGCGGCGCCTCGCTGGCCGCCACCTGCGAGGGCGTGAAGAAGAACACCAGGTTCTCCCGCATCGCGGACAGCACCAGCGCGGCGGCCGCGCCGAGCGCGGCCAGGCCCACGGCGATCGCCGCCAGGCGCTTATGTCTTGGCTTCACGGGATCGTCTCCGCAGGAAATAGACCTCGAGCGCCAGGCAGGCGAAGGTCACGGCGTACGAGCCCCACACGAAGAAGCCCTTGCCGCCCATCGCCCAGAACTCGCCCCAGCTTCCCCAGCTCATGCACGCTCCCGGATGATGCAACGCACGCGCGCGAGCGTCGCGGCGATGCTGTACAGCCAGAACGCCAGCGCCATCAGCAGCATGCCGGCGAGCATGGTGCTCGCCATGCTCGGCGCGCGCGTCAGGCTGACGGAGGCCCCCTGGTGCAGCGTGTTCCACCATTGCACCGAATAGTAGATGATCGGCACGTTGACCACGCCGACGATCGCCAGCACCGCGCCCGCCCGGTCGGCGCGGCGCGCGTCGTCGATCGCCGCCTGCAGCGCCATGAACCCTAGATACAGGAACAGCAGGATAAGTTCCGAGGTGAGCCGCGCGTCCCACACCCAGTAGGTGCCCCAGGTCGGCCGCCCCCACAGCGCGCCGGTCCACAGCGCGACGAAGGTGAACAGCGCCCCGGTGGGCGCGATGGCGCTCGCCATCATGGCCGACAGGCGCGTGTTGAACGCGAGGCCGATGGCCGCCCAGAACGCCATCACCACGTATAGGAACATGGACATCCAGGCGGCGGGCACGTGAATGAAGATCACGCGGTAGACCTCTCCCTGCTGCGCGTCCGTCGGCGCGACGAAGAAGCCGACGTACAGCCCGGCGGCCACGAGCAACGCGGCGCCCACCGCGCTCACGCGCGCGATCGCGCCCGCGAGCGGATAGAACGTCTGCGGGGAGGCGAACCAGAACCAGCGGATGGCTGTGCTCATTCCGTAGAAATCCGTAAGGCCGCGGCGATCGCCCAGGGGGCGAAGGCCGCAGAAACCACCAGCAGCGCCGCGAGCAGCAGCAGCTGGCCGTCCGGCGCCAGGCCCGCGGATACCATCTCGACGCTGCCCGCGCCGAGGATCAGCACCGGCACGTACAGCGGCAGCACCAGCAGCGCGAGCAGCACGCCCGCGCCGCGCAAGCCCAGCGTCAGCGCCGCGCCGATCGCGCCGATGAAGCCGAGCACCGGCGTGCCCAGCAGCAATGATAAGGCAAGCGTGCCGTACAGCTCGGGCGCGAGATCGTACTGCAAGGCGATCAGCGGCGCGATGGCCACCAGCGGCAGGCCGGAAACCAGCCAGTGGGCGAGCACCTTGGCGGCGGACACGACGCCGAGCGGCGCGGAGCCAAGCAGCAGCTGCTCCAGGGTCCCGTCGGCGTGGTCGGCGGCGAACAGGCGCGCGAGCGACAGCATCGAGGCGAGCAGCGCCGCCACCCAGATGACGCCCGGCGCCACCGCGCGCAGCAGGTTCGGCTCGGCGCCCACGCCGAGCGGAAACAGGCTCGCCACGATGACGAAGAAAAGCAGCGCCGTGGCCGCGTCGCCCGGCCGGCGCAGCACGATGCGCAGGTCGCGCGCGAGGATGGTGCGCGCCGCCGCAATCATGCCAGCTCGAGCACGCGCTGCGAGGCAGCGTCGATGTTCGCTTCCTGGTGCGTGGTGTAGGCCACCGCGCCGCCCACGGCCACGTGGCGCGCGATCAGCTCCTCGGTGAGCCGCGCGGCAGCCGCGTCGAGCGCGGCGAACGGCTCGTCGAGCAGCCAGAGCGGCGCATCGGCGCTCAGCATCAGGCGCGCAAGGGCCGCCCGGCGCCGCTGGCCCTGCGACAGGCGCCGCACCGGCGCGGAATCTTCGCGCAGGCCGTAGCGCGCCAGCGCCTCGCGCACGTCCTGCATCGACGCGGGCCGGCCGGCGAGCGTGCAGGCGATGGCGAGGTTCTCCGCCGCAGTGAGTTCGTCCTTGACGGCGGGCGCATGGCCGAGGAACACGAGCTGCCGGTGGAACTCCTCGCGCAGGCGCCGGATCGGCTCGCCGCGCCAGCGCACCTCGCCCGCGTCGGGGTCGAGCAGCCCGCAGAGGATCTTGAGCAGCGTGGTCTTGCCGCTGCCGTTCTCGCCCGCGACGCGCAGCAGCTCGCCCGCGCCGAGCGCGAAGGACAGCCCGCTGTACAGGGTGCGCGTGCCGCGCCGGCAGTGCAGGTCGGAAGCTTCGAGCACCCGCTATTGTTGCAGAAAGGAAATGCAGGCGCGGCGCGCGCCTGCGGCATGCGCCGCGCGACTGCAACGGACCGGGCCTGCGCTAGAAGCTGTAGTAGTAGGACACGCCCAGGAAGTTGACCTTCTGGTCCGGGTCCTGCCGTACCGTCGTGCCGCCGTCGGCCGGCGAGTAGTTCCAGTTCGCCCAGGTCCAGTCGTCGGTCTCGTACCGGTCGTAGACATAGATCAGCCGGACCGCGGAATTGCGCTGCAGCGCGTACTTCGCCGAGAGCTTGAGCGTCGTGATCTTGGTGCTGGTGTCGGGCAGCACGGTGACGGCGGTGGAGTTGGCCGGATCGATGGACTGCAGGCCCATCTCGTCCTTGACCTTGCTGTAGGCCAGGTCCGCCGTGAGGTCGATCTTCGCCGTGATCTTCGCGACGAGGCCAAGCCCGAACGCATCGCTGATGTTCTTCAGGTCGGCGCCCCAGACCGGGCTGGCGTTGCTCGCAGTGCAGGTGTTGGCGTTAGGCACGGCCGCCGACTGGCACAGCGCGTTCTTGAAAGTGTTCTCCCCGCGCGAGCCCCAGGCGGTGCCCTGTACCGTGTCGCTGAACCGATAGGCCGCGTCCAGCGACAGGAACTGCGCAGTGCCTTCACGCGGCCCGAGGTCGTTGGGCACGAGGTTGCGTCCCTTGTAGTCGTCGTCCGAATAGTCGAGGCGGAAACCCACCGACAGCGGCTCCGTCGGCATCCAGTTCATCGTCAAGCGCATCGTGTTGCGGTCGCGATCAATGAGGTGGAGCGGCGCGATCAGGTCGCCCGTGGTGGCCGTGCCCCCGTTGTTCAAGTTGGGCAGCCAGTCCGAGCCCCGGCGCTGGCTGACGATGGCAGATACCGCGCCGCTCAGTGTCTCCGAGATCGTGCGGCGCAGCTCGGCGCGCACCGCGGTCTCGTCGGTCGTCTCGCGGAAGTCGACGGAGCGCACGGGCGGGCTGTTGCGCTTCTTCTCGACGTAGTCGAGCCCGCCGGTCAGGTTGAAGTTGTTCGGCAGCCGGTACTTGGCTTCGATCTTGCCCGAAGTGGTCTGGATGTCGCGCGCCTCGTTCGTGCCGTCGTTGGTGGAGGTCGCCGTGTTCTGGCTCGGGAAGTAGCGGAAAATCGGCGTCTTGTCGTCGCGATCCTCATAGCGCAGGTCGGCGCGCAGCGAGAGCTTGGGCGTCACGCGCGTCGTCAGCCCGCCCTGGAGGAGCGTCGTGTCGATGCGGCCGTCGAGGCTCGTCGGCGCCCCGGCCACAGGCGTGTTCGGGAACAGCTCGTTCTGCGTGATGCGCCCGTAGGACAGCTTGAAGTTGGCGCGCGTGTCCCTGCTGAAGTTGTAGCCGCCCGCGAGGTAGAACTGGTGCGACTCGTTGTCCGGCGGCAGCGCGATCTCGTTCGAGCCCGCGAACAAGGCCGGGCCGGTGACGTCGAGACGGTTGTTCTTGTTCTCGAACGTCGTGCCATAGTAGCCCCCGGAGAGCTGCAGGGCATCGGTAGAGTAGTTTAGCTTCGCCTCCAGTTGCCGGCTGGTCTGGTCGATCGGGTCGGTCAGGAAGCGCCAGGTGCCGAAGGTGCCCTGGCCCCACAGGCGCTCACCCGTCTTTTCCTCGTTGCGCAAGCTCACCTGCAGCCCGAATCCCTTGGCAATCATCTTGTCGAATCCCACGGTGACCGCATCGCGCTCGGTCTTGAGGTGGTATTCGCGCGGCGTCGCGCTGCCGGTGATGGCCTGCGCTGTGGTGCCGATGCCCGTCAGCTGCGTGGTCACCGTGAACGGATCGAAGCGCGGCGTCTGGCTGAACTCGAGGAAATAGCCCCAGTCGCCCTGGCGCTCGTGCTCGAAGCGGATCTCGCGGTTCTCGAAGCCGAGGTTGCGGCCCGTGAGCCGCATCCAGGTGCCAGTCAGCGCGTCGCGGCGGTTGATGTCGATGTCAAGGAGACCGTAGCCGCCCTTGTCGGTGAGGCCGGTGTACTGGCCGAAGCGCTGGTTGTCGTCGGATACGTAGCCGATGCCGATCTCGAGATTGCTCGAGGGCTTGGTCAGGCTCGCGATGTCCTCGGCATCCTGCGCGAGGGCGGGCCCGAACGCGCAGCACAGCGCGGCCGCGAGGGCGGAGAGCGGATAGGACTTTGCAAGGCACGGTTTCATCTTGTCCCCCATTCAGCGACGGAACCCGCGGCCGCTGCCGTCGGCCGCGTTGTTGCTGCCGTGGATCTGCGTGTGGCAGTTCAGGCACCCGCGCGCCATGATGACGGCCTGCGCGGTGCTCGGATTGGCGCCCCCGACCGCGTTGTCCGCGGGCACGGTCGCGTGGTGCGACGAAGGCTGGTGGCACGACTGGCACAGGAACGGCGCGCGCACCTTGAGCAGGCTCGGCGTGCTGCTGCCGTGCGGGTTGTGGCAGATGGTGCAGTCCTCCGCCACCGGCTCGTGCGAGCGCACGAACGGGCCGCGCTTCTCCATGTGGCAGGCGAAGCAGGTGTCGTTCACCGTGTCGCGCACCAGGTTCTTCGGGCCGGCCGAGCCGTGCGGGTTGTGGCAATCGGAGCAGGCCACCTTGCCTTCGGCGATCGGGTGGCGCGACGGCCAGCGCAGCTGCGCGCGCTGCTCCTTGTGGCAGGTGAAGCACACCTCGGTCTGCGTTACCTTGTCGCGCGCCGCGTCGTGCGCCGCATGGACCTGGTGGCAGGAAGCGCAGGTCACATCGGCGGCCGCGTGCTCGCTGCGCTGCCAGTGAATGCGCTTGCCGCCCTGGTGGCAGGTAAGGCAGGCGCCGGTGCGCGCCTCGATCGGCGTCGTCGAGGCCTTGCCGAACATGCGCTCCGGCTTCGGCCGCTCCTTGGCATCCGCCGGCTTGTTGGCGTGCGTATCGCTCTCGCCGTGGCAGTTCGTGCAGGTGGGCGTGCGCCCGTCGGCGACGGTGCCGTGCTTGGTCTTGCCGATGGCGAGCACCGGATACTCCTCGGTCTCGTCGTGGCAGCGCGTGCACGCCGCGTCGCCCTTCAGCACCTTGTCGGTGCGCGGCGCCTGCGCCTGCGCAGGGAGCGCAATCATCAATCCGACCAGCACCACTGCGTACGCCAGGATCGATCTTTTCATCGTGCGACTCCCCTCTCCGTTTACTTCGCCAGCTTCAGTTCCTGCGGCCCCGGCCCGTCGGGCTCGTTGTGCGCGATGCCGAAATGGCAGTCGATGCACGTGACGCCCTCGGCGCGCGCCTTCTCGTGCCGCGCCTTGGCCTTCTCTGTCTGCTTGTCCGGATCCATCGCCTCGAAGTGATGGCAGTTGCGGCACTCCTGCGAGTTGTTCTTCTTCATGCGCGTCCACTCGCGCACCGCCATCGTGTGGCGCATCTTCTCGAACTTCTCCTTGGTGTCGATCACGCCGGTGATCTTTCCCCAGATCTCGAAGGTCGCGGCCATCTTGCGCTTGAGCATCGCCACCGGCTCGCGCGGCACGTGGCAATCGGAGCACACGGCGCGCACGCCCGAGCGGTTCTTGTCGTGGATCGTGTCCTTGAACTCGGCGTACACGTTGTCGCGCATCTCGTGGCAGCCGATGCAGAAGCCCTCGGTGTTGGTCCAGGCGAGGCCCGCGGCGCCGGCCGCCATCAGCACGCCCGCCACCAGCACCGCCACCACCGCGACGCCGATGCCCAGCCGGATGCGCGAGCACGTCTGGCACTTGGTGGTGAGGTAGCCCCAGAAGCGCCCGAGCATGTCCTGGTCAGCGCGTCAGGATGTACTCGACGACGTTCTTGACGTCCGCGTCGTTCTTGGTCTTCAGCGAATCGTGCAACTCTTCCTTGCCCTCGACCTTGACCTTCGGATTGGTCGTGAGGTGCGTGAAGAGCTTCTGCTCGGCGTCCGCCTTGCCCTTGTACTTGGCGGCGGTCTCCTTGTAGGGCGGGCCTTCCTTCTTGGCCGACAGCGCATGGCACTTGTTGCAGCCGCTCTTCTTCATCAGCGACTCGGCCTTCGCGACGTCCGGGGCCGCCAGCGCCTGCGCTGACCAGATGCCCGCAACCAGGACGCCTGCCATCGACCAGACGGAAACGGAGCGCTTCATCGGTACGGCCTCCTCTGTGGTCTTGCTCTTGTTGCCGAACGCTACCCCGGCGCGCGGGGTCATGGCAAGGTGCGCCCCGCGCGATTCTTCGAACGCGCCGGCGCGCGTTTGACCTGGATCAAACGCGCGCCCGATTCTGGGGTCCCGGTTGACATGCGTCAACATCCTCCACCGTCACAGTGTCAGCATGATGCAATGCAACAAGGCATCCGGAGCGCCCCGACTGCCATTCGCCCCTTCAGGGACCGCAGGATCCTCGAGGCCCTGATCACGCGGCTGCCGGCATTCGATCAGCTGGCGCGCCCCGAAGTCGATGAACTTGCGGGCTATTCGCAGTTGCGCGTGTATCGCCGTGGCGCGACGATCGCCGCGCGCGGAGAGCCCCTGCCCGGAGTGGTCGCGCTCGTCGAAGGCTCGGCAAAACTGACGCTGCGGAGCAACAACGGCGAGGAGAGGATCGCGCGCCTCCTCGAAGCGGGCGATTCCTTCGGGTTTGCCGCCGTGCTGCTCGAGCGCGATTGCCCGGTCGACCTCGTCGCATTGTCGAACTGCGTGGTGGCGACGATTCCCTCGCTGCCCGTGCGGCAGCTCATGGGGCGCAATGCCGGCTTCGCCGTCGCGCTGGCGCGCACGCTTGCCGAGCGCGTGCTGCTGCTGGTGGGCGAGCTCGAGGCGAGCGCGCAGCACAGCAGCCTGCAGCGCCTCGCCTGCTACCTGGACTCGCGCGCGGCGCAGGCCGACGGCAACGGCGCCTGGGTGGTGCGCCTGCCGGCCACGAAATCGACCATCGCGGCGCGCCTGGGCGTCAAGAAGGAGACCATGTCGCGCCTGCTGCGCGAGCTCACGTCGCGCGGCCTGGTGGAAGTCGCGGGCCCGCAGATTGCGATCCTGGATCGCGCCGGCCTCGCTGCGCTCGCCGGCGGGCGCGCCTAGTTCAGGTCGAGCGCGCGCTCCTTGAGCGCGGCGAGCGGCACGTAATCCAGCACGCCCTCGTGCGTCGCCTCGAGCACCACCTGCGGCGCGGCGCCAGCGCGCCAAGCCTCCACCCAGCGCAGCACGTGCAGGCACCAGCGGTCCCCGGGCGCCAGGCCGCGGAAGCGCAACTCGGGGCGCGGCGTGACGAGATCGTTGCCGCGCGCCGCGCTGAACTCGAGGAATTCGCGCGTCGCGCGGACGCACACCAGGTGCGCCACGCCCTGCTCGCCGTGCGTGGCGCAGCTGCCGTCGCGGAAGTACCCGGTGAGCGGCGCGTAGCTGCAGGCCATCAGCGCGCCGCCGAGGACGTTCTTTTCCTCGCTCATCGTCTGTGCGCCGCAATATAGCCGAATCCCCCTCCTGCGGCCTGCGCACGCGCCGATTTGATGCATGTCAACGGACGTCCCGCCGGTTTCGCCAGAATCCCCCCATGTTCCAGGTGCGCATCCACGGCCGCGGCGGACAGGGTGTCGTGACGGCGGCGGAGATGCTCTCCATCGCCGCGTTCCTCGAGGGCCGGCACGCGCAGGCCTTTCCCAGCTTCGGCTCCGAGCGCACCGGCGCGCCGGTAGTGGCCTTCTGCCGCATCGACGACAAGGAGATCCGCCTGCGCGAGCCGGTGCGCGAGCCCGACGCCCTGATCATCCAGGACCCGACGCTGCTGCACCAGGTTGACGTGTTCGGCGGCCTGGCGCGCGACGGCTATGTGCTGATCAACACCTCGCGCACCTTCGAGGCGATCGGCGTGGGCGAGCTCGCGCGCACGCTGCGCGCCGAGCGCCTGTGCACCGTGCCGGCGACCGAGCTTGCGCTGCAGCACGTGGGCAGGCCCGTGCCGAACGTCGCGCTGCTGGGGGGATTCGCCGCGGTGTCGGGCCGCATCTCGCTCGATTCGGTGGCGGCGGCAGTCCGCGAGAAGTTCGGGGGCGACGTTGCCGAGGGCAACGTGGCGGCCGCGCGTGCCGCCTACGAATACGTGCGCAACGAAATGCGCGAGGCCAGCCATGCTCAAGCAGATTGAAGGCTCGCAAGCCGTCGCGCAGGCCGTCGCCCTGTGCCGCCCGGAGGTGATCTGCGCGTACCCGATCTCCCCGCAGACGCACATCGTCGAAGGGCTGGGCGAGATGGTGAAGTCGGGCGCGCTCGCGCGCTGCGAGTTCATCAACGTCGAGTCCGAGTTCGCCGCCATGTCGGTCGCGATCGGGGCCGCGGCCGCCGGGGCGCGCGCCTACACCGCCACCGCGAGCCAGGGGCTGCTGTACATGGCCGAGGCGGTATTCAACGCCTCCGGCCTGGGGTTGCCGATCGTGATGACGGTCGCCAACCGCGCGATCGGCGCGCCGATCAACATCTGGAATGACCACACCGACGCCATGAGCCAGCGCGACTGCGGCTGGATCCAGCTGTTCGCGGAGAACAACCAGGAGGCCCTCGACCTGCACATCCAGGCGTTCCGCCTCGGCGAGGAGCTGTCGCTGCCGGTGATGGTATGCATGGACGGCTTCATCCTCACGCACGCCTACGAGCGCGTGGACCTGCCGACGCAGGAACAGGTGGACGCCTGGCTGCCGCCGTTCGAGCCACGGCAGGTGCTCGATCCCGCCGAGCCGGTGTCGATCGGCGCGATGGTCGGCCCCGAGGCCTTCATGGAGGTGCGCTACCTGGCGCACGCCAAGCAGATGCGCGCGCTCGAGCTGATCCCGGGCTGGGCGGACGAGTTCCGGCGCGCCTTCGGGCGCGACAGCGGCGGCCTGCTGCACAGCTACCGCACCGAGGATGCCGACACGATCGTCGTCGCGCTGGGCTCGGTGCTCGGCACGATCAAGGACACGATCGACGAGATGCGCCGCGACGGCGTGAAGATCGGCGTGCTCGGCATCACCTGCTTCCGGCCCTGGCCGCTCGCCGCGGTGCGCGCGGCGCTGGCGCACGCCACGCGCGTCGTGGTGATCGAGAAGAGCCTGGCGGTGGGCCTGGGCGGCATCGTCACCTCCAACGTGCGCACGTCGTACGGCGGCAGCGCGGATGCGGTGCACGCGGTGATCGCCGGCCTCGGCGGGCGCTCCATCACGCGCGCGTCGCTGGCGCGCGTGTTCGCCGCCGCGCTCGCCGGCACGCTCGAGCCGCTCAGCTTCCTCGACCTCGACGGCGCGCTGGTCGAGCGCGCGCTTGCGCGCGAGCGCGAGCAGCGGCGCTCGGGCCCGATCGCCGAAGGCATGCTGCGCGACCTCGGCGTGGTCGCCGCGCGCATCTAGACGCAAGGCGCGCGCGATGAGCTTTCAGCCGGTCAAGTTCTACCAGACGGGCACCTTCACGGTCGGCAACCGCCTGCTGGCCGCCGAGGAGCGCTCGGTGCAGGCGAACATGCGGCGCACCAACTCGATCAACTCCGGGCACCGCGCCTGCCAGGGCTGCGGCGAGGCGCTCGGCGCGCGCTACGCGATCGACGCCGCGATGGAAGCCACCGGCAAGCGCCTGATCGCCGCCAATGCCACCGGCTGCCTGGAGGTGTTTTCCACTCCCTATCCGGAGACCTCGTGGCAGGTGCCGTGGATACACTCGCTGTTCGGCAACACCGCCGCGGTGGCCACCGGCATCGCTGCCGCGATGCGCGTCAAGGGCCGCAGCGACATTCGCGTCGTCGCGCAGGGCGGCGACGGCGGCACCACCGACATCGGCTTCGGCTGCCTGTCGGGCATGTTCGAGCGCAACGACGACGTGCTCTACCTGTGCTACGACAACGGCGCCTACATGAACACCGGCGTGCAGCGCTCCTCGGCCACGCCCGCGGCAGCGCGCACGGCGACGACGATGGCGGTCGGCGAGCCGCCGGGCAACGTGTTCGGGCAAGGCAAGGACCTGCCGGCGATCGCCATGGCGCACGGCATCCCGTACGTGGCGACGGCGACCGTCGCCGAGCTGCGCGACCTGGAGGCCAAGGTGCGGCGCGCGATGGAGTTCCGCGGCGCGCGCTACCTGCACATCTTCGTGCCCTGCCCGCTGGGCTGGGGGCACGCGGCGCACGACACGATCCGCATCGCGCGTCTGGCGAAGGAAACCGGGGTGTTCCCGGTGTTCGAGGCCGAGCGCGGCGAGGTGGTTTCGGTGTCGAAGATCCGCCGGCAGCTGCCGGTCGAGGAGTACCTGAGGCCGCAGAAGCGCTTCGCGCACCTGTTCGGCAAGGCGCCGCGCGCCGACCTGATCGCGCGCATCCAGGAAATCGCCGACCGCAACATCCGGCGCTACGGGCTCGTGGACGGCTGAACGATGCGCAAGCCTTTCGCCATCACGCTCGATCCCGGCTCGAGCCTCGCCAACCACACCGGCACCTGGCGCACCTCGCGCCCCGTGTACGTCGACCGGCTGCCGCCATGCAACCACGCCTGCCCCGCCGGCGAGAACATCCAGGGCTGGCTGTATCACGCCGAATCGGGGGACTACGAGGCGGCCTGGCGGCTGCTCACGCAGGACAACCCGCTGCCCGCGGTCATGGGGCGCGTCTGCTACCACCCGTGCGAGACCTCGTGCAACCGCGCGCACCTCGATGCCGCTGTGGGCATCAACTCGGTCGAGCGCTTCCTCGGCGACGAGGCGATCCGCCACGGCTGGCGACTCACCGCGCCGGCCCCGGCATCGGGCAAGCGCGTGCTGGTGGTCGGCGCCGGCCCCTCCGGCCTGTCGGCCGCCTACCATCTCGCCCGCCTCGGCCACGCGGTGTCCATCCACGAGGCGGGCCCGGTGGCCGGCGGCATGATGCGCTTCGGCATCCCGAAGTACCGCCTGCCGCGCGAGGTGCTCGAAGCCGAGGTGCGGCGCATTGTCGGCCTCGGCGTCGAGCTGCGGCTCAACGCCAAGGTCTCGGACATCCGCGAGACGATGCGCGCGGGCGCGTTCGACGCCGCATTCCTCGCGGTCGGCGCGCACATCGCCAAGCGCGCCTACATCCCCGCCGGCAGCGCGGCGAAGATCCTCGATGCGCTGTCGGTGCTGCGCTCGATGGAGGGCGCCGACAAGCCGCTGCTCGGTCGCCGCGTGGTGGTGTACGGCGGGGGCAACACCGCGATCGACGTGGCGCGCACCGCCAAGCGCCTCGGCGCCGAGGAAGCGATCATCGTCTACCGGCGCACGCGCGAGAAGATGCCCGCGCACGACTTCGAGGTCGAGGAAGCGCTGCAGGAAGGCGTGCTGATCAGGTGGCTCTCGACCATCAGGCAGGCCGCCGCGTCCTCGATCACGGTGGAGAAGATGGTGCTCGATGCCGACGGCAGCCCGCAGCCGACGGGCGAGTTCGAGACGCTCGCCGCCGACTCGGTGGTGCTCGCGCTCGGCCAGGACGTCGACCTTTCCCTGATTGACGGCGTGCCGGGGCTGGAGGTGAAAGACGGCGTGGTGCGTGTCGGCCCTGACATGATGACCGGCAGCGCGGGGATCTTCGCCGGCGGCGACATGGTGCCCGCCGAGCGCACGGTCACCGTGGCCGTCGGCCACGGCAAGAAGGCGGCGCGCCACATCGACGCCTGGCTGCGCGGCGCGCGCTACGCCCCGCCGCCCAGGCACGAGCCGGCGACCTTCGAGCGGCTCAACCCCTGGTACTACGCGGACGCGCCGAAGACGGTGCGCCCGGTGCTCGACGTCGTGCGGCGGCAATCCACCTTCGACGAGGTGGTGAACGGCCTGGACGAGACCAACGCGCTGTATGAGGCGCGCCGCTGCCTGTCCTGCGGCAACTGCTTCGAGTGCGACAACTGCTACGGCGTGTGCCCGGACAACGCCGTGATCAAGCTGGGACCGGGCAAGCGCTTCCAGTTCAACTACGACTATTGCAAGGGCTGCGGCATCTGCGTCGCCGAATGCCCCTGCGGCGCGATCAAGATGATCCCCGAGGAGATATGAAGAAAGCCTCGCTGCCGGCCGGCCGACGCGGCATCGCGCTGCTGCGCGACCCGCTCTACAACAAGGGCACAGCCTTCACGCAGCGCGAGCGCGACCGGCTCGGCCTGCGCGGGCTGCTGCCGGCGCACGTGCATACGCAGCAGGAGCAGATGCAGCGCAGCCTCGCGCACCTGCGCGGCCTGCCGAGCCCGCTGGAGAAGTTCATCGACCTCAACGCGCTGCACGACCGCAACGAGGCGCTGTTCTTCCGCGTCGTCGGCGAGCACCCCGACGAGATCATGCCGCTCATCTACACGCCGACCGTCGGCCTCGCCTGCCAGGAGTTCGGCAACATCTTCCAGCGGCCGCGCGGCCTGTTCATCGGCGCCAACGACCGCGGCCGCATCGCCAGGGTGCTCGGCAACTGGCCGCACCGCGACATCGGCATCATCGTGGTCACCGACGGCGAGCGCATCCTCGGCCTGGGCGACCTGGGCGCGAACGGCATGGGCATCCCGGTGGGCAAGCTTTCCCTCTATACCGGCTGCGCCGGGGTGCATCCGCGGCGCTGCCTGCCCGTGGTGCTCGACGTCGGCACGGACAACGAGGCCTTGCGCAAGGACCCGTTCTACATCGGCCTGCGGCAGAAGCGCCTGCGCGGCGCGCGCTACGATGCGCTGGTCGAGGAATTCGTCATGGCGGTGCAGAAGGTGTTCCCGGGCGCGCTGATCCAGTTCGAGGATTTCGCCAACACCAACGCCTTCCGCCTGCTGCAACGGTACCGCGAGCGCATCTGCACCTTCAACGACGACATCCAGGGCACCGCGTCGGTGGTGCTGGCCGGCCTGATGTCCGCGCTGCGCGTCACGGGCGGCGCGCTCGGCGAGCAGCGCATCCTGTGCCTCGGCGCGGGCGAGGCGGCGACCGGGATCTGCGACCTGGTGGTGGCCGCGCTCGCGGAGGACGGCCTGGCCGCAAGCGAGGCGCGACGCCGCTGCTGGCTGTTCGACTCGCGCGGCCTGGTGGTCGCGGGCCGTGCCGATCTGGCCGGTCACAAGCGGCCTTATGCGCACGAGCACGCTGGCGTCGCCGACTTCGCCGCCGCGGTGGAGGCACTCAAGCCCACCGCGATCATCGGCGTGGCGGCAGTCGGCGGCACCTTCACCCAGGCTGTCGTCGAGGCGATGGCGCGCCACCACCCGCGGCCGATCGTGTTCGCGCTGTCGAATCCCACCTCGAAGTCGGAATGCACCGCCGAGCAGGCGTACCGCTGGTCGGGCGGCCGCGCGCTCTTTGCCTGCGGCAGCCCGTTCGACCCGGTGACGCTCGAGGGCCGCGTGTTCGTGCCGCGCCAGGGCAACAACTCCTACATCTTTCCCGGCGTCGGCCTGGGCGTGATTGCCAGCCGAGCCCGGCACGTCACCGACGAGATGTTCCTCGCCGCGGCGCGCGCGCTCGCGCGCCAGACGACCAAAGCAGACCTCGAGCAGGGCAGCCTGTATCCGGCGCTTGCGCGCATCCGACCCGTCTCGGCGCACATCGCGGCCGCCGTGGCCGGCGTGGCCTACGCGCGCCGTCTCACCGCGCGGCGCAAGCCGGCGAACGTGCTCGCTTACATCCGCTCGCAGATGTACGAGCCGGCCTACCCGCGCTACGCCTGAGCCACGCCGTACCGCTCGATGGCGCGCCGGACCTCTTCGGCATCCGGGTCGATCACCTCGACCCGCTGCGGGCGCTTTTCCAGGTCCTCGAACCCGGCGGGCCGCGCCGGCTCCCGGCCGAGCGCCTCGCGGATCGTGGCGGCGAACTTGGCCGGCAGCGCGGTCTCCATGCAGATCAGCGGCACCCCGGGCGGGCGGTGCGCGAGCCCCACCTTCACGCCGTCGGCGGTGTGCGGGTCGATGGTGACGCCGTACTTCGCATGCACCATGCGGATGGTCGCCAGCCGGTCGGCGTGCGTGGACAGGCCCGAGGCGAAGCCCGGCCCGGGCGGCAGGCGGAACTCGCCCGTCTCCTCCAGCTCGGCCCACAGCGCGCGCACGCGCGCGGCATCGCGCCCGGCGAGATCGAAGGCGTAGCGCTCGAAGTTGGAGGCCTTGGAGATGTCCATCGACGGGCTGGAGGTCGCCCGCGCCGCGCGGCGCACGCGGTAGCACCCGGTGCGGAAGTACTCGTCGAGCACGTCGTTCTCGTTGGTGGCGAGGATCAGCCGCTCGACCGGCAGGCCCATCTCGCGCGCGACGTAGCCGGCGAGGATGTTGCCGAAATTGCCGGAGGGCACCGCGAAGGCCACGCGCTCGGCGTCGCTTCGCGTCGCGCGGAAGTAACCGCAGAAGTAGTACACCACCTGCGCGGCGACGCGCGCCCAGTTGATGGAGTTCACCGCGCCGATGCGCCAGCGCGCCTTGAAGGCGGCGTCGGCGTTCACCAGCTTGACCAGGTCCTGGCAGTCGTCGAACGTGCCGCGCACCGCCAGGTTGTGGATGTTCGCGTCCCGCAGCGCGTACATCTGCGCCGCCTGGAAGGCGCTCATGCGGCCGTGCGGCGAGAGCATGAACACCGCGATGCGCCGGCGGGCGCGCATGGCGTGCTCGGCGGCCGAGCCGGTGTCGCCCGAGGTCGCGCCGAGGATGTTGAGCGTCGCCCCGCGCGCAGCGAGCACCTGCTCGAACAGCTCGCCGAGCAGCTGCAGCGCGAGGTCCTTGAAGGCGAGCGTCGGTCCCTGGGAAAGGCCGAGCAGGTGCAGGCCCGGCTCCAGCGTCTTCAGCGGCACGATCTCTTCGCTGCCGAACGCGGCGCGGGTGTAGGTGCGCGCGACCAGCGCGTCGAGCCCCGGCACGTCGTCCATGAACGGCGCGAGCACCGCGGCCGCGAGCCGCGGGTACGAGAGCGCGCGCCAGGCGGCGAGGTCGGCGCGCGGATAGCGCTCGGGCACGTACAGCCCGCCGTCGGGCGCGAGGCCTTCCAGCAGGATGTCGGTAAAGCGCTGCGGCGTGGCGCCGCCGCGGGTGCTGAGGTATCGCAAGCGGCTAAGGCGTCGCGCCCTGCTTCTTCTGCAGGTCGTTGAACTGCCGGATCTGCTCCGGGCTCGGCTTGGCATGCGCCTTGTGCGCCGGCTTCGCCTTGTGTGCCTTCGGCGGGGCGGCCTTGGGCTTCTTCTGCGCGGGCGCCTGCGCCCAGGCGGGCGCTAGCGCGAGCGCCAGCAGCAGCGCGAGCGCCCTCGTCACAGCAGGGCCTCCAGCCGGATGCGCGTCACCTTGCCGACCACGGTCGGCAGGCGCTCGATGCGCGCGATCGCCTTGTCCACGTTCTTCTCCAGCGCGAGGTGCGTGAGCATGACGATGTCCACGCGCTGCTCGCCCTCGCCGGGCTCCTTCTGCACCATGGCGTCGATCGAGATGCGCGAGTCGGCGAGGATGCGCGTGATGCGCGCCAGCACGCCGGGCTTGTCCAGCACGCGCATGCGCAGGTAGCAGCAGGTCTCGACCTCGCCCATCGGCAGGATCGGCGTCGCCGAGAGCTGGTCGGGCTGGAAGGCGAGGTGCGGCACGCGGTGCTCCGGGTCCGCGGTGATCAGGCGCGTCACGTCCACCAGGTCGGCGACCACCGCGCTCGCCGTCGGCTGGCTGCCGGCGCCCGCGCCGTAGTACAGGGTCGCGCCCACCGCGTCGCCCTTGACGAGGATCGCGTTCATCACCCCCTCGACGTTGGCGATCAGGCGCCGCGCCGGCACGAGCGTCGGGTGCACGCGCAGCTCGATGCCGCGCGGCGCGCGGCGCGTGATGCCGAGCAGCTTGATGCGGTAGCCGAGCTCCTCGGCATAGCCGATGTCGGCCTGCGTGAGCTTCGAGATGCCCTCGGTGTAGGCCTTGCCGAACTGCATCGGGATGCCGAACGCGAGCGCCGAGAGGATGGTGAGCTTGTGCGCGGCGTCCACGCCCTCGATGTCGAACGTCGGGTCGGCCTCGGCGTAGCCGCGCGCCTGCGCCTCGGCCAGCACCTGCGCGAACGACAGCCCCTTGTCGCGCATCTCCGAGAGGATGAAGTTGGAGGTGCCGTTGATGATGCCGGCGATCCACTCGATGCGGTTGGCCGCCAGGCCCTCGCGCAGCGCTTTGATGATCGGGATGCCGCCGCCCACCGAGGCCTCGAACGCCACCATCACGTCCTTCTTCTGCGCGGCGGCGAAGATGCGGTTGCCGTGCTTGGCCAGCAGCGCCTTGTTGGCGGTCACCACGTGCTTGCCTTGGGCGATCGCCTCGAGCACCAGGTCCCTGGCGATGCCGGTGCCG
Source organism: Betaproteobacteria bacterium (assembly GCA_029883975.1). Classification (GTDB taxonomy): domain Bacteria; phylum Pseudomonadota; class Gammaproteobacteria; order Burkholderiales; family SG8-39; genus JAABQT01. Next base: position 45,920 of record JAOUIL010000005.1, on the reverse strand, counting down.
CCGATCAGCTCGATGACGATGTCGATGTCGGGCGCGCGCACCACTTCCCAGGCGTCCTTGTGCAGGACCGCCTTGCCGTCCACCAGGCGCCGCGCCTTGTTCACGTCCTTGTCGGCCACGCGCGCGATGCGGATGGCGCGCCCGGCGCGGCGCCGGATCTCGCCGGCGTTGCGGTTGAGGACGTCCCAGGTGCCGCCGCCGACCGTGCCGATGCCGAGCAGTCCAACGCGAATCGCGCGCATCACGCCGCTCCGCGCAACAACCCGTCCTTCTTCAACATGTCGCGCACGCCGCGCAGCGCCTGGCGCAGGCGGTTCTCGTTCTCGATGAGCGCGATCCTCACGTGGTCGTCGCCGTAGTCGCCGAAGCCGACGCCCGGCGCCACCGCGATCTTGGCCTGCTCGAGCAGGTGCCGGGTGAACTCGATCGAGCCCATCTTCGCGTAGTAGTCCGGGATCTTCGCCCAGACGTACATCGAGGCCTTCGGGTTCTCCACCATCCAGCCGATGTCGTGCAGCCCCTTCACCATCACGTCGCGCCGCCGCTGGTAGGTGGCGCGCACCTCTTCCACGCAGTCCTGCGGCCCCTCGAGCGCGACGATCGAGGCCACCTGGATCGGCGTGAACGTGCCGTAGTCGTGGTAGCTCTTGATGCGCGCCAGCGCGTGCACCAGGTCCCGGTTGCCGACCATGAAGCCGATGCGCCAGCCGGCCATGTTGTAGCTCTTGGACATGGTGAAGAACTCGACCGCCACGTCGCGCGCGCCCGGCACCTGCATGATCGACGGCGCCTTCCAGCCGTCGAACACGATGTCGGCGTAGGCGAGGTCGTGCACCACCATGATGTCGTGCTCGCGCGCCAGCGCCACCACGCGCTCGAAGAACTCGAGCTCGACGCACTTGGCCGTGGGGTTCGACGGGAATCCCAGGATCAGCATCTTCGGCTTGGGAAAGAGCTCGCGGATCGCGCGCTCCACCTCGGCGATGAAGTCCACGCCCGGGGTCATGCGCACCGAGCGGATGTCGGCGCCGGCGATGATCGCGCCGTAGATGTGGATCGGGTACGAGGGATTGGGCACCAGCACCGTGTCGCCGCGATCGAGCGTGGCGAGCATCAGGTGCGCGAGGCCTTCCTTCGAGCCGATGGTGACGATGGCCTCGCGCTCCGGGTCGAACTCGACCGCGTAGCGCCGCTGGTACCAGTCGCAGACCGCCTTTCTCAGTCGCGGGATGCCCTTGGACACCGAGTAGCCGTGGGTGTCCTGGCGCTGCGCGGCCTCGACCAGCTTGTCGACGATGTGCCGGGGCGTCGGCCCGTCGGGGTTGCCCATCGACAGGTCGATGATGTCCTCGCCGCGGCGGCGGGCCGCCATCTTCAGCTCGTTGGTGATGTTGAAGACGTACGGCGGGAGGCGCTGGATCCTCGCGAACTCTCGCATTGTGGATAGAATTCTAGCAGTGAAACTCCACGCCTCCGCCCCCTCGCGGCGCAACGCCTTCACCGGCTACGGCGAGGGCTACGTGATGGTGAACGCCGTGCGCCACGAGGCGAGCCTGATCGTGCTCGCCGAGCGCATCCTGGCCTGGCCGGTCCCCCGCTTCGAGGCGCTGGCCGCGGAGCACTTCGCGTCGCTCGCCGCGCTGCGGCCCGAGGTGGTGCTGCTCGGCACCGGCGCGCGGCTGCGCTTTCCGCATGCGTCGATCACCGCTGCGCTCACCGCCGCGGGCATCGGCCTGGAGGCCATGGATACGCAGGCGGCCTGCCGCACCTACAACATCCTGGTCGCCGAAGAGCGCGTGGTGGCCGCCGCGCTGGTGCTCGGTTGACCGGCGCGCCGCGGCGCGGCGCCCTGCTCGCGCTGGCGCTGGCGTTCGCCGTCGCCTGGTTCGGGCTGCTCGGCGAGCGCAGAATCATCAAGGCCGACGAGGGCCGCTACGCGGAAATCCCGCGGGAGATGGTGGCGAGCGGCGACTGGCTGACGCCGCGCCTGAACGGATTCAAGTACTTCGAGAAGCCGCCGCTGCAGTACTGGGCAACGGCCGCCACCTATGCCGCGCTCGGCGTCACCGAGTGGAGCGCGCGCCTGTGGACGGCGCTGACCGGGTTCCTCGGCGTGCTGCTTGCGTACTACACGGGCCGGCGGCTGCTGGGCGGCACGGGCGGCCTGTACGCCGCGGCGGTGCTGGCGGGCAGCGTCCTCTACGCGCTCTGCGGCCAAGTGCTGACCCTGGACATGGGCGTGTCGCTGTTCCTCTGGCTCGCCGTGTGCGCGTTCGTCTTTGCGCAGCTCGACGACACGCCCGGGCGTGATCGGCGCCGCTGGATGCTGGTGGCCTGGGCGGCGATGGCCTGCGCGCTGCTGTCCAAGGGCATGATCGGCATCGTGCTGCCCGCGGCCGCTGTCCTCGGCTACGCCGCCTGGCAGCGCGACGCGGCGTTGCTGCGCCGCCTGCATGTGCTGCCAGGCATGGCGCTGTTCCTCGCCATCGCCGCGCCGTGGTTCATCGCGGTGTCCGCGGCCAACGCCGAATTCGCGCGCTACTTCTTCGTGCACGAGCACCTTGACCGCTTCCTCAGCACGCAGCACGGGCGCGCGGGGCCGCTTTGGTACTTCGTGCCGGTCCTGGTCGCGGGCGCGATGCCCTGGGCGTTGTCGCTGCCCGCCGCGCTCTGGCAGGCGGCGCGCCGCGCGGAGCCTGCGCGCTTCAAGCCGCTGCGCTTCCTGCTCGCCTGGTGCGGCGTGGTCTTCCTGTTCTTCTCGGCCTCCGGCTCCAAGCTGCCGCCCTACATCCTGCCGGTGTTCCCCGCGCTGGCGGTGCTGATCGCGGCGCACCTGGCACGCGCCTCGCGCCGCCTGCTCGTCGCGCAGGGCGCTCTCGCCGCGCTGCTCGGCGCGGGCGTGCTCGCCGCGCTGGCCGCGGGCGCGGTCTCCGCCCTGCCCGCGCCGTACCGGCCCTGGCTGATCGCCGCCGGCGCGGCGCTCGCCGCGCTCGCGCTCACCGCGACGTGGCTTGCTTGGCGCGGCCGCGCGCTCGCCTCGGTGCTCGTGCTCGCCGCGAGCGGCCTCGCCTTTGCCCAGCTCGGGCTGCTCGGCCACGGCAGCCTGTCGCCGCAGTATTCCGCGTATCATGCGGTCGAGCAGGCTCGGCCCGGGCTCAGCGTCGATGCGCCCTTCTACGCCGTCCGCCATTACGATCACTCGTTGCCGTTCTATCTGGGTAGGACCGTGACCATGGTGGGCATCACCGACGAGCTGGGCGCGGCGATCGGCTGGGAGCCCGACAAGGCCATCGCCCGGCTCGAGGACTTCGCCGCCGCCTGGCGCCGCGAGCGCGCCGCCTGCGCCGCCTTCGAGCCCGCCGAGTTCGCGGCGCTCCGCGCCGCCCACGGGCTGGAGGCGCGCGTGCTGGCCGAGAGCCCGCGCTACCTGATTGCCTGCAAGCCGTGAGCGCGCTCAGCTTCGCCCTGATTCTCGCCGGCGTGCTGCTCAATGCCGCGGCGCAGCTGCTGCTCAAGGCGGGCACCAACGCCGTGGGACACTTCGAGTTCTCCGCCGGCAACCTCGTGCCGGTGGGCCTTCGCCTCGCGCTCGAGCCGCACATCGTTTCCGGCGTGGCCTGCTACGTGGTGAGCCTGGTGGTGTGGATCATGGCGCTGTCGCGCGTCGAGGTGAGCGTCGCCTATCCCATGCTCTCGATCGGCTACGTGGTCAACGCTGTCGCCGCCTGGTACCTGTTCGGCGAATCGGTCACCGCGCTGCGCGCGGCCGGCATCGGCTTCATCGTCGTGGGCGTGTTCCTCGTCGCGCGCAGTTGATGGCCTTGCTGCCCTTCACCCGACCGTCGATCGACGAGGCGACGATCGCGGGCGTGGCAGAGGTGCTGCGCTCGGGCTGGATCACGTCCGGGCCCCAGGTGAAGGCCTTCGAAGCGGCGCTTTCGCGCCACTGCGGCGGGCGCGAGGTGCGCGCCTTCTGCTCGGGCACCGCGGCGCTGGAAGTGGGCCTGCGACTCGCCGGCATCGGCGCGGGAGACGAGGTGATCACCACGCCGCTTTCCTGGGTGGCGACTGCCAACGTCGTGCTCGAAGTCGGCGCGCGCCCAGTGTTCGTGGACGTCGATCCGCGCACGCGCAACATCGACCTCGCGCTGGCGGATGCGGCGGTGACGCCCGTCACGCGCGCGCTCATCCCCGTGGATCTCGCGGGCCTGCCCGTGGACCGCGACGCGCTGGACGAGCTCGCGCGCCGCCGCGGCCTGCGCGTGGTCGAGGACGCCGCGCAGTCCTTCGGCGCGCGCTGGCGCGGCCGCCCGATCGGCGCGAGCGGCGACTTCGTCGCGTTCAGCTTCCATGCCAACAAGAACATCACCACCGGCGAAGGCGGCGCGCTCGTGCTGCCGGACCCGGCGCTCGCGCCGGCCTGCGAGAAGCTGCGCCTGCAGGGCGTGGCGCGCAGCGGCGAGGACGGCATGGAAGTGGACGTCCTCGGCGGCAAGTGGAACCTGACCGACATCGCGGCGCGCATCGGCCTGGGACAGCTCGAGCGGCTGGCCGAGTTCACCGCTCGCCGGCGCGCCCTTGCGCGCCTGTATTTCCAATGCTGGGATCGCGCGCTCGGCTGCGAGCTGCCGGTCGAGGACTTCGAGAACGCGAACTGGCACATGTTCCAGGTGGTGCTGCCGCCGCACGCGTCGCGCGCCCGCTTCATCGCCCGCATGCGCGAACTCGGCATCGCGGTCGGGGTACACTACCCCGCGATGCACCTGTTCGCCCTGTATCGGGCGCGCGGCTGGCGCGAAGGCCAGTTCCCGCATGCCGAGCGCATCGGCCGCGCCATCGTCACGCTGCCTCTTTTTCCCGCGATGCACGACGACGACGTCGAGCGCGTCTGCGCGGCGGCCCGGCAGGCGCTCGCATGAGCGCGCCGCGCGTCTCGGTCGTCGTCCCGGTCTACGACGAGGAGCAGGGCCTGCCGGCGCTGTTCGCGCGGCTGTACCCGGCGCTCGACGCGCTGGGCCAGCCCTACGAGCTGATCTTCATCGACGACGGCAGCCGCGATCGCTCGGCGTCGCTGCTGCGCGAGCAGTTCGAGCGCCGGCCGGACGTGACGCGCGTGGTGTACCTCGCCGCGAACTTCGGCCAGCACATGGCGATCGTGGCGGGCTTCGAGCGCGCGCGCGGCGAGATCGTGGTCACCCTGGACGCCGACCTGCAGAACCCGCCGGAGGAGATCGCGCGCCTGCTCGACAAGATGGACGAGGGGCACGACTACGTCGGCACCTACCGGCGCACGCGCGAGGACAGCGCCTTCCGGCGCATCGCCTCGCGCACGATGAACCGGCTGCGCGAGCGCATCACCAGCATCCGCATGACCGACCAGGGCTGCATGCTGCGCGCCTACGGGCGCCCGGTCGTCGACGCCATCCTGCACTCGAACGAGCACAGCACGTTCATCCCGGCGCTCGCCCACTTGTACGCGCGCCGCGCCACGGAGATCGAGGTGGCGCACGAGCCGCGCGCCGCCGGCGCCACCAAGTACTCGCTCTACCGGCTGGTGCGCCTGAATTTCGACCTGGTGACCAGCTTCTCGCTCGTGCCGCTGCAGCTGTTTTCCTTGCTCGGCATGCTGGTGGCGATCGGCTCGATCGTGCTGTATGTGGTGGTCCTGAGCGTGCGACTGCTCGCGGGCGGCTCCTGGTCGTCGTTCTACGAGGCGCTTTGGGATCGCGACGTCCTGGAATTCTTCCTGATGGGCCTCACCCTGTTCGGCATCGGGCTGGTGGGCGAATACGTCGGCCGCATCCACGAGCAGGTGCGCGGGCGTCCGCGCTACCTGGTGGGCGCGGTGCTGGAGAAGCGCGATTGAGCTCGGCGGTGGCGTTCGCCTACCACGACGTGGGCGCGCGCTGCCTGCAGGTGCTGCTGGACCAGCGAATCGACGTCCGCCTGGTGGTGACGCACCGCGACGATCCCGCCGAGCGCATCTGGTTCGCAAGCGTAGAGCAGCTGGCGCGCGCGCGCGGGCTCGAGGTGCTGCTCGACCCGCCGGCCGACGAGCTCGGCCGCCGGGTGCGCGCCGCGGCGCCGGATTTCATCTTTTCCTTCTACTACCGCCGCATGCTGCCGCCGGCGATCCTCGCGCGCGCCGCGCGCGGCGCCTACAACATGCACGGCTCGCTGTTGCCCCGGCATCGCGGGCGCGCGCCGGTGAACTGGGCGGTGCTGCTCGGCGATACCGAGACCGGCGCGACGCTGCACGAAATGGTGGACAAGCCCGACGCCGGCCGCATCGTCGACCAGCAGGCGGTGCCCATCGGCCCGGACGACACGGCGCTCGACGTGTTCCGCCGCGTGACGGATGCCGCGGAAGCGGTCTTGCGGCGCAGCCTGCCGCGCCTGCTGGACGGCACCGCACAGCTGCGCGCGCAGGACCTCGGGCGCGGCAGCTATCACGGTGGCCGCCGGCCCGAGGACGGGCGCATCGACTGGTCGAGGAGCGCTGCCGAGATCCACAATCTGGTGCGCGCGGTCGCGCCGCCCTACCCCGGCGCCTTCACCGAGGAGCGCGGCCGGCGCCGGCGCGTCCTGCGCACGCGGCTGGAGCCGGCGCGGCGCGCGCGCGGCGGGCCGCCCGGGCCCTACCGCGAGGGCGGCGCGTGGTTCGCCGACTGCGGCGATGGTAGAGTGCTCGCCCTCCTGGAGGTCGACCCCCCCGCATGAAACGCGTCCTCATCCTCGGCGTGAACGGCTTCATCGGCCATCACCTGTCGCACCGCATCCTGGCCACGACCGATTGGGAGGTCTACGGCATGGACATGCAGACCGAGCGCGTCGAGGAGCTGCTCGGCGAGAAGCGCTTCCGCTTCTTCGAGGGCGACATCACCATCAACAAGGAGTGGATCGAGTACCACATCCGCAAGTGCGACACCGTGGTGCCGCTGGTGGCGATCGCCACGCCCGCGACCTACGTCAAGGACCCGCTGCGCGTCTTCGAGCTCGATTTCGAGGCCAACCTGCCGATCGTGCGCAGCTGCGTGAAGCACGGCAAGCGGCTGGTGTTCCCCTCCACCTCGGAGGTCTATGGCATGAGCCGCGACGCCGAGTTCCACCCCTACAGGAGCGAGCTGGTGCTGGGGCCGATCGACAAGACGCGCTGGATCTATTCCTGCGCGAAGCAATTGATGGACCGCGTCATCTGGGCCTACGGCCAGCAGCAGGGGCTGCGCTTCACGCTGTTCCGGCCGTTCAACTGGATCGGCGCAGGCCTCGACTCGATCAACACGCCCAAGGAGGGCAGCTCGCGCGTGGTCACGCAGTTCCTCGGCCACATCGTGCGCGGCGAGGAGATCAAGCTGGTGGACGGCGGCGCGCAGCGCCGCGCGTTCACCTTCATCGACGACGGCATCGACGCGCTACAGAAGATCCTCGACAACCCGGGCGGCATCGCCGACGGCAAGATCTACAACATCGGCAACCCGGTGAACAACTGCTCGGTGAAGGAGCTGGCGCAGACGATGCTCGAGCTCGCCGCGGGCTTCGCCGAGTACCGCGAGGCCGCGGGCCGCGTGAAGCTGGTGGAGACCAGCTCGGGCACTTACTACGGGGCGGGCTACCAGGACGTGCAGAACCGCACGCCCAACATCGACGGCACGCGCGCCGACCTCGGCTGGGCGCCGCGCGTGGGCCTGCGCGACGCGCTCACGCGCATCCTCGAAAGCTACCGCGAGCACGTCGCCGACGCGCGCAGCCTGGTGGAGTGAAGCTCGCGCTGAAGATCGACGTCGACACGTTTCGCGGCACGCGCGAGGGCGTGCCGCGGCTGGCGGAGGCGCTGCGCGCCCGGCGTGCCGGCGCCACGTTCCTCTTCTCGCTCGGCCCCGATCATACGGGCCGCGCGGTGCGGCGAGTCTTCCGGCGCGGGTTCGTCGGCAAGGTCGCGCGTACCTCGGTGCTCGAGCACTACGGGTTGCGCACGCTCCTGTACGGCACTCTGCTGCCCGGCCCGGACATCGGCCGGCGCTGCGCGGGCGAGATGCGCGCCGCGCGCGACGCGGGATTCGAGGTCGGCATCCACTGCTGGGACCACGTGCGCTGGCAGGACGGCGTCGCCGGCGCGGATGCGTCCTGGACCGAGGCGGAGCTCGAGCGGGCGAGCGCGCGCTTCGCGACGGTGTTCGGCGGCGCAGCGCGCCTGCATGGCGCCGCCGGCTGGCAGACCAACGTGCATGCCCTGCGCTTCCTCGACCGGCGCGGCTTCGCCTGCGCCTCCGACACCCGCGGCGATGGCCCCTTCCGGCCGCGCATGGCCGGCGAGGTGTTCGCCTGCGCGCAGTGGCCGACCACCCTGCCGACGCTCGACGAGCTGGTGGGCGTGGACGGCGGCACGCCGTCGGACGCGGTGCGCGACATTCTGGCGCGCACGGCGGCGCGGCGCGAGCCGGTGCACGTGTTCACGGCGCACGCCGAGCTCGAGGGCGCGAAGCTCCTGCCCGCGCTGCAGGCCCTGCTCGACGGGTGGGCGGCCCAGGGCTACGTCATTTGCCCGCTGGGCGAGCTGGCGGCGACGCGCGATGCGCGCTCGCTGCCGGTGCACGACGTCGTCCATGGAGCGGTCGCCGGTCGCTCGGGAACGCTCGCGCTGCAGGGGCGCGCCGCCCGCTGAGGACCCGGGGCATGCACGTGGCCATCGTCGAGGACGACCGCGCAACGCGCTTTCTGATGGAGCAGGGCCTGCAGCGCCATGGCTGGCGCACAACGTCCTTCGCCTCGCCGCAGGAAGCCGAGCGGGCCCTGCGCGCCGCGCCGCAAGCGTTCGACGCCATCGTCACCGATCACGCCATGCCGGGCGCCACTGGGATCGACCTGGCGCGCGCGCTGCGCGCGATCCGCGCCGACCTCGAGGTGATCCTGGTGTCCGGGCACGTCAGCGACGAGCTGCGGGCGCTCGCCGCCGAGGCCGGCGTCGCGCGCGTGCTGCAGAAGCGCCTGTCGGTGCGCGAGCTATGCGACGCGATTCACGCGCTGCTCGAAGCACCCCGCCTGCGGAACAGCGGCAGCGGCCTGTCCACCGACGACTGATAGGCTTCGGAGAAGCCGGCGAGCGCCGCCAGCGCGCCTTTCGCATCCTCGCCGTCGCGCAGCAGGAAGGCGTCGAAGCCGCAGCGCGCGAGGTAATGCAGCTGGTCGCGCGGCACGTCGCCCACCGCGCGCAACTCGCCCCGGTAGCCGAAGCGCTCGCGCAGCAGGCGCGCGATCGAGTAGCCCCGCCCGTCGGTGAACTTCGGGAAATGCACCTCGACGCGTGCCGCGCTGCCGAGCCGGTCCGCCACTGCGGCGGGGTCCTCGTGCGGCTCGACGCGCAGCGCCGCGCCCGGCTCAGGCGACGGCGGACTCTCGATGGCGCCGCGGCGAATGAGCGTGGGCATAGACGTGCTCCTGGAAGGGCTCGATGCCGATGCGCCGCACCGTGTCGACGAAGCGCTCGGCGTCGCTGTCGCGCCCGGCAAGGTAGACCTCGATCAGCCGCTCGACCACCCAGGGGACCTCGTGCTGCGCGAAGGACGGGCCGATGACCCTGCCGAGCGCGGCGGGCGACTGGCTGCCGCCAATGGTGACCTGGTACCACTCCTCGCCGTTCTTGTCGACGCCGAGGATGCCGATGTGGCCGACATGGTGGTGGCCGCAGGAGTTCATGCAGCCGGAGATGTTGAGGTCGAGCTCGCCGATGTCGTGCAGGTAGTCGAGGTCGTCGAACAGCCGCTGGATGGCTTCGGCGACCGGGATCGACTTGGCGTTCGCCAGCGAGCAGAAGTCGCCGCCCGGGCAGGCGATGATGTTGGTGAGCAGCCCGATGTTGGGCGTGGCCAGGCCGAGCGCGCGCAGCTCGCGCCACAGCGCCTCCAGCCGGTCCTGGCGCACGTCGGCGAACACGAGGTTCTGCTCGTGCGTGACGCGCAGCTCGCCGAAGCTGTAGCGCTCGGCCAGGTCGGCGACCGCGTCCATCTGCGCTCCGGTCACGTCCCCGGGGGGCACCCCGGTCTTCTTCAGGGAAAGCGTGAGCGCCGCATAGCCGGCCCGCTTGTGCGGGTGCACGTTGCGCCTGCGCCAGGCACCGAAGGGTCCGTCCTGCGGCAGCTCGATATCCTGCAGCATCTCGTAGGCCGGTCGCGTGAAGCGGCCCGCGACGCGGCGCACCTCCACCTCGGTGAGCGTGGACGGGCCGTCCTTCAGGTGCAGCCACTCCGCCTCGACCTCGTCGCGGAGCGCCTCGATGCCGCGCGCCTTCACCAGGATCTTGATGCGCGCCTTGTACGGGTTGTCGCGCCGTCCGTGCCGGTTGTAGACGCGCAGGACCGCCTCGACGTAGGTCAGCAAGTGCGGCCAGTGCAGGAACTCGCGGATCACCTGGCCGACGATCGGCGTGCGGCCCATGCCGCCGCCGACGATGACGCGAAAGCCGATCTCCCCGTCGCGCGCGCGCAACGCGTGCAGCCCGATGTCGTGCAGGAACGTCGCCGCGCGATCGGTGCGCGCGCCGTTCACCGCCATCTTGAACTTGCGCGGCAGGAAGGCGAACTCGGGGTGCAAGGCGGACCACTGGCGCAGGATCTCGCACCAGACGAACGAATCGACGATCTCGTCGCGCGCCACGCCGGCCAGATGATCGGCGGTGATGTTGCGGATGCAGTTGCCGGAGGTCTGGATGGCGTGCATCTGCACGCTCGCCAGGTGCTCCAGGATGTCGGGCACGTCTTCGAGCCGCGGCCAGTTGAACTGCAGGTTCTGGCGCGTGGAGAAATGGCCGTAGCCGCGGTCGTAGGCGCGCGCGATGTGCGCGAGCATGCGCAGCTGCCGCGCAGAAAGGATGCCGTAGGGAATGGCGACGCGCAGCATCGGCGCGTAGCGCTGCAGATAGAGGCCGTTCTGCAGCCGCAGCGGCTTGAAGTCGTCGTCCGGGAGCTGCCCGGCGAGGTGGCGCCGCGTCTGCTCGCGGAATTGCGCGACGCGCTCGTCGACGATCCGCTGGTCGATGTCGTCATAGCGGTACATGGGCGCAGATGCTACCGGCCCGTGATATGCTTTCAAAGACTAAGAAATTCATTTGTTATATCAAATTGTCCTTATGAAATTGCAGCAGCTCCGTTACCTGGCCGAGGTTGCGCGGCGCGAACTGAGCGTCTCCGCGGCCGCCGACGCCCTGCACACCTCGCAGCCGGGCGTCTCGCGCCAGATCAAGGATCTCGAGGACGAGCTGGGCGTGGAGATCTTCGTGCGCCACGGCAAGCGCCTGACCGCCGTCACCGAGCCCGGGCGCGCGGTGCTGGCGATCGCCGAGCGCATCCTCGCCGAGGCGGCCAACTTGAAGCGCGCGGGCGAGGAGTTCGCTCACGGGAAGCTGGGCTCCCTCATCATCGCCACCACGCACACGCAGGCGCGCTACGCGCTGCCGAAGGCAGTGGCCGCCTTCAAGCGCAGCTACCCAGACGTGCAGCTCGTCATCCACCAGGGCAATCCGACCCAGATCTGCGAGATGGTGCTGCAGGGCGAAGCCGACTTCGCCATCGCCACCGAGCAGATTGCCGAGGTTGCCGGGCTCGTCTCCCTGCCCTGCTACCGGTGGAACCGCTGCGTGGTGGTGCCGGCGGGCCACCCGCTGGCGCGCGTAAAGCCGCTGACGCTCGAGGCAGTGGCCCGTTACCCGGTCGTCACGTACGACTTCGCGTTCGCCAACCGCTCGCTGGTCGAAAAGGCCTTCGAGCAGCGCGGCCTCGCGCCGAAGGTGGTGCTGACCGCGCTGGACGCCGACGTGATCAAGACCTACGTCGAGCTCGGCCTCGGCGTGGGTATCATGGCGAGCATGGCGTTCGACGCGAAGCGCGACCGCGGCCTCAAGGCGCTCGACGCCTCGCACCTGTTCGAATCGAGCACCACGCGCCTGGGGATCAAGCGCGGCGCCTATCTGCGGCGCTACGCCTACGATTTCATCGAGTCCTTCGTGCCCCACCTGCCCCGCTCGATCGTCGAGCCGGCGGTCACTGGCGCCGAGGGCTCGCGCTACGAGCTCTAGCGTGGCCCGACAAAAAAGGTCTTTGATTTCAGGCCCCTGCGCGCCGCTTGCGGCCGTAACGAAAAACGTGTCCAATGAAAATGTTGCAGCTCATACCTGAGAACGCGGCTTAAGACTGCGCCTGGATGCCAGGAAGATCCGTTCCGGACTTTTCCCTGCCCTCCACCGGCGCAGGCACGTTCCGGCTCTCCGAGCACCGCGGCAAGAAGCTGGTGCTCTATTTCTACCCGAAGGACAACACTCCCGGCTGCACCACCGAGGGCATGCAGTTCCGCGACCTGCACATGAACTTCCGCCGCGCGGGCTGCGAAGTGTTCGGCATCTCGCGCGACTCGCTCAAGTCGCACGAGAACTTCAAGGCGAAGATGCACTTTCCGTTCGAGCTGCTGTCCGACGCCGAGGAAAAGGCCTGCGCGCAGTTCGGCGTCATCAAGTTGAAGAGCATGTACGGCAAGAAGGTCCGCGGCATCGAGCGCAGCACCTTCGTCATCGACGGCGAAGGGCGCCTGGCGCGCGAATGGCGCGGCGTGAAGGTTCCCGGCCACGCACAGGAGGTACTCGACTTTGTTAAGACCCTCTGATTCACCGGTCGACCAGCCTTTCGAACAAGACCGGATCGCAGAACCCGCCGCACCCTCCACCGACATGGCGAACAAGCCCCGCTCCAGGCAGAAGAAGCCGCGCGTCACCAAGCTCTTCGTCCTCGACACCAACGTGCTGATGCACGACCCGACGAGCCTGTTCCGCTTCGAGGAGCACGACGTCTACCTGCCGATCGGCACGCTCGAGGAGCTCGACAACCACAAGAAGGGCCTGTCGGACGTGGCGCGCAACGCGCGCCAGGCGAGCCGCTTCCTGGACGAGATCGTGTCCGACTCGGTCGCCGACATCCGGGCCGGCCTCGCCATCCGCACGCGCGCCGGCGCCGCGGCCGGCGGGCGCCTGTACCTGCAGACCCAGGCCATCAACGGCGACCTGCCGGCCACGTTCGCGGCCGGCAAGACCGACAACCAGATCCTGCAGGTGGTGCGCCACCTGCAGCGCGAGCAGCCGCAGCGCCAGGTGATCCTCGTGTCCAAGGACATCAACATGCGCGTCAAGGCGCGCGCGCTCGGGCTGGCGGCCGAGGACTACTTCAACGACAAGGTGCTCGAGGACACCGACGTCCTGTACGCCGGGGTGCGCGCGCTGCCGGCGGACTTCTGGGACACGCACGGCCGCGACATGGAGTCCTGGAAGAAGGACGGCCATACGTACTACCGCGTGCGCGGTCCGCTGGTGCCCAAGCTGCAGCTGAACGAGTTCGTGTACGACGACAGCGGCGAGCGGCCGCTGTACGCCATGGTGAAGGAGGCCGCCGGGCGCTCCGCGGTGCTGGAAACGGTGCGCGACTACACGCACGCCAAGAACGCCGTCTGGGGGATCACGGCGCGCAACCGCGAGCAGAACTTCGCCCTCAACCTGCTGATGAACCCGGCGATCGACTTCGTGACGCTGCTCGGGCAGGCGGGCACGGGCAAGACCATCCTCGCGCTGGCGGCGGCCCTGACGCAGGTGCTGGACCAGAAGCGCTACAGCGAGATCATCATGACGCGCGTCACCGTGCCGCTCGGCGAGGACATCGGCTTTCTGCCCGGCACCGAGGAGGAGAAGATGCTGCCGTGGATGGGCGCGCTCGAGGACAACCTCGACGTGCTCAACGCCTCGGACGAGTCCGGCGGCGAATGGGGCCGCGCCGCCACCCGCGACCTGGTGCGCTCGCGCATCAAGGTGAAGTCGCTCAACTTCATGCGCGGCCGCACGTTCGTCAACAAATGGCTGATCATCGACGAAGCGCAGAACCTCACGCCCAAGCAGATGAAGACCCTGGTGACGCGCGCCGGGCCGGGCACCAAGGTGGTGTGCCTGGGCAACATCGCGCAGATCGACACGCCGTACCTGACGGAGGGCTCCTCGGGCCTGACCTACGTGGTCGACCGCATGAAGGGGTGGCCGCACGCCGGCCACGTGACGCTCGCCCGCGGCGAGCGCTCGCGCCTCGCGGACCACGCGGCCACGGCGCTGTAAACTCCGCCTTTCCGTTCATCGCAGGAGTGCCCACCGTGCAATTGCTTCGCCCCGCCGCCGCGGCGCTGGCCGCGTTCCTCCTCTGCCTGCCCGCCGCCGCGCAGAAGAACAAGGACTACGAGCCGCACGTCGGACAGGCGGGCAAGGACGTCATCTGGGTGCCGACGCCCGACGACGTGGTCGACCGCATGCTGCGCATGGCGCAGGTCACGGCCAACGACTACGTCGTCGACCTGGGCGCGGGCGACGGCAAGATCGCCATCGCCGCGGCCAGGAAATTCGGCGCGCGCGCCATGGGCATCGAGTACAACCCGGAGATGGCCAAGCACGCCCAGCGCAACGTCGAGAAGGCGGGCGTCGCGGGCAAGGCGCGCATCGTGCAGGGCGACATCTTCGTCACCGAGTTCTCGCAGGCGACCGTGGTCACGATGTACCTGCTGCCGGCGCTCAACCTGAAGCTCAGGCCGCAGCTCCTCGCCATGCGCCCCGGCACGCGCGTGGTGTCGCACTCGTTCAGCATGGACGACTGGGAGGCCGACGAGGTCTCGAGCCTCGACGGGCGGCGCGCCTATTTCTGGGTCGTGCCGGCCAGCGTCGCCGGCACCTGGATACTGGAGGTCACCGGCGGCGGCGCCAGCGAGAAGCTGGAGATGACCCTCGAGCAGCGCTACCAGAAGCTCGAGGGCACGGTCGCCCTGGGCAACATGCTGGGCGGGCTGCGCGAGCCGCGGCTGCGCGGCTTCGAGATCGCCTTCGCCTACGTGGACAACCGCGGCGTGCGCCGCGAGCTGCAGGGGCGCGTGAGCGGCGCGCGCATGGAAGGCGCGTTCCGCGGCGACGGCGGCATCGAGGGCCGCTGGAGCGCGACGAAGAAGTAACTCCCGTTCCGCAATCTTGCTCGCGCGGAACGCGCGGGCGCCGCTCTTACGTGATCTTCTGGTGCGTGCCGTCGCAGAACGGCTGCTTGGCGGTGTGCTTGCAGCCGCACAGCCAGACCTTCTGCGCCTCCGCCACCGAGAACTTGACCGGCGTGAACGGCCCGCCCTTGTGCGAGCCGTCGCAGAACGGCTGGCGCTTGGATTGCCCGCAGGCGCACCACCAGTAGTCCCCGGGCGCGAGCTCCACCGCGTAGGGAGATTTCTGCGGAATCAGCGGCTCGGCCATGTCAGCCTCCGGTCGGTCGCGAGGCGCCGATTGTCTCAGAAGGTGCCGGGGTCGGCGAAATTGGCGAAGCGCGTATGCTGGCCGAGGAAGGTGAGCTCGACCTTGCCGATCGGGCCGTTCCTCTGCTTGCCGATGATCACTTCGGCGCGGCCCTTGGCCTCGGGCTTCTCCGGGTAGTAGACCTCGTCGCGGTAGATGAACAGGATCACGTCGGCGTCCTGCTCGATGGCGCCCGACTCGCGCAGGTCGGACATCATCGGGCGCTTGTCGTTGCGGGTCTCGACCGCGCGCGACAGCTGCGACAGCGCGATCACCGGCACGCTCAGCTCCTTGGCCAGCGCCTTCATGGAGCGCGAGATCTCCGAGAGCTCGGTGGCGCGATTCTCGCCCGCCTTCGGGTTGCTCGAGCTCATGAGCTGCAGGTAGTCGACCACCACCAGGCCGAGCTTGCCGCCGAACTGGCGCCACAGGCGCCGCGCGCGCGAGCGCACCTCCAGCGCGTTGAGCGCCGCCGTCTCGTCGATGAAGATCGGCGCGTCGTGCAGCCGGCCCATGGCCTCGGACAGGTCGTGCCACTCCGCGTCCGACAGGCGCCCGGTGCGCATCTTGTGCTGGTCGACGCGCGCGATCGAGCCGAGCAGGCGCGTGGCGAGCTGCGTGCCGCTCATTTCCATGCTGAACACCGCGACCGGCAGCAGCGCATGCAGCGCCACGTGCTCGGCGATGTTGAGCGCGAAAGCGGTCTTGCCCATCGACGGGCGGCCGGCGACGATGATCAGCTCGCCGGGCTGCAGGCCGGCGGTCTTGCTGTCGAGGTCGTTGAACCCGGTCGGGACGCCGGTGACGTCGGACGGGTTGTCGCGATGGTACAGGTGGTCGATGCGCTCCAGCACGCGCGCCAGCACCGGCTTGATCTCTTCCAGCCCCTGCCCGTGGCGCGAGCCCGTCTCGCCGATCTCCAGGATCCTCGACTCGGCCTCGTCGAGGATCTGCGACACGTCCTTGCCCGAGGGGCTGAGCGCGTTCTCGGCGATCTCCGTGGCCACCTGGGCAAGGCGCCGCTGCACCGCGCGCTCGCGCACCAGTTCCGCGTAGCGCCGGATGTTGAGCGCGCTGGGCGTGTTCTGCGCCAGCGCGCCCAGGTAGGCGGCGCCGCCGGTCTTGTCCTTGTCCTCGCTCGCCTCGATCGACTCGGAGACGGTGACCACGTCAGCGGGCTTGCCCGCCTCGATCAGCTTGGCGACGTGCCGCCAGATGCGCCGGTGGTCGTCGCGGTAGAAATCGGCGCCCGAGACGATGTCGCCGATGCGGTCGAACGCCTGGTTGTCGAGCAGCAGGCCGCCGAGCACGGACTGCTCGGCCTCCAGGGAATGCGGGGGAACGCGCAGCGCGACGAGTTGCGGATCGCTGCTGTCGATGCGCGCCGCCGGTTGCGAAAGTGCCATGGGTGCAATGTACCGCAATTGCCGGCAAAGCAAAGGGCCGCGCGCGGCCCTGTGCAGAACTTGTGATTAAGCTGTTGCTATCTTGTGCGCAGGCTGTCAGCTCTCGCCGAGCACCGACACAGTGACCGTCACCACCACGTCGGCGTGCAGCTGTACCTGGATCGAGTACTCGCCCACCTGCTTGAGCGGGCCCGCGGGCATGCGCACCTGCGAGCGCTCGACCTCGTGGCCCTGCTTGGCCAGCGCCTCGACGATGTCGTAGTTGGTGACCGAGCCGAACAGCCGCCCGTCGACGCCCGCCTTCTGCGCGATCTGCAGCGTGAGGCCGTCGAGCTTGCCGCCGCGCTCCTGCGCCTTGGCCAGCTGCTCGGCCTGGGCCTTCTCCAGATCGGCGCGCCGCGCCTCGAAGGCCTTCAGGTTGGCCTCGGTCGCGCGCTTCGCCTTGCCCTGCGGAATCAGGAAGTTGCGCGCGAAGCCGTCCTTCACCTTGACCACGTCCCCCAGGTTCCCCAGGTTGGTCACCTTCTCCATCAGTATCACTTGCATGGCGCGCGCCTCAGTGCAGGTCGGTGTAGGGCAGCAGCGCGAGGAATCGCGCCCGCTTGATGGCCGCCGAGAGCTGGCGCTGGTAGCCGGCCGAGGTGCCGGTGATGCGCGCCGGGATGATCTTGCCGGTCTCGTTGACGAAGTCCTTCAGCACCTCGATGTCCTTGTAGTCGATCCACTCGACCTTGTCGGCGGTGAAGCGGCAGAACTTGCGGCGGCGGAACAGGGCCCGCTGTCCGCGGTCCTTCTTGTCCTTCGAGAACTTGCCTTTTCCTTTGCCTCTGCGCGGCGGGGGCATGCTTACTCTCCTTGCAAGAATTCAATTCGGGTGGCGTGCAGCACGAGCTTCCTCGAGCGTCGGCTCTTCGCGCTCAGGAACCCCTCGACCTGCAGGCCGCGCTCCAGCGGCGTGCCGGCGAGGAGCCGCGCCTGGGCATCGAAGGCGATGGCGGGAATCTCGGCGTTCACTTTTCGTTGTGCTCCGGCTTCGTGCAGCTCGGATTCGTGGCGCAGCCTGAACTCGATCGCCGGAACGCCTGCGGGCGTGTGCCGCAGCGCGCCCAGCTCGATCAGCCGGCCGCGGATCCGGACCTGATTC
Organism: Betaproteobacteria bacterium; assembly: GCA_029883975.1. Taxonomy (GTDB): domain Bacteria; phylum Pseudomonadota; class Gammaproteobacteria; order Burkholderiales; family SG8-39; genus JAABQT01. Next base: position 28,033 of record JAOUIL010000005.1, on the reverse strand, counting down.
AGGCCGCGGGCGCCTCGGCGGGCTTCGCCTCGGGCGCGCGATCCATCATGGACTTGGACTTCTCCTCCTTCATCATCGGCGAGGGCGCGGTCACAGCCTTCGTCATCTTGAGGATCAGATGGCGCAGCACCGCGTCGCTGAACTTGAAGGAGTGCTCCAGCTCGTTGACCGTCTCCTGGTCGCACTCGATGTTCATGAGCACGTAGTGCGCCTTGTGCACCTTCTGGATCGGGTAGGTCAGCTGGCGCCGGCCCCAGTCTTCGAGGCGGTGGACGATGCCGTTGCGCTGGGCGATGACGCCCTTGTAGCGCTCGATCATCGCCGGTACCTGCTCGCTCTGGTCCGGATGCACGATGAAGCAGATTTCGTAATGCCGCATGTTCGGATTCTCCTTATGGGTAAGCCATCCACTCATGCGGGGTGGTATGGCAAGGAAGGGGGCGAATTCTACAGCAAAATCTAGGGCTTGGGCAGCCTGCGGCGCACCGATTCGAACAGGCACACGCCGGCGGCCACCGAGACGTTGAGGCTCCCCACCTCCCCCGTCATCGGAATCCTGACCAGCAGGTCGCACTTCTGGCGCGTCAGCCGCCGCATACCCTCGCCTTCCGCGCCCAGCACCCACGCAATCGCCTCCGGCAAATTGGCCTGGTAAAGCGACTGCTCCGCGCGCTCGTCGGTCCCGACCACCCAGATCTCGCGCTCCTTCAGCTCATCGATGGTGCGCGCAAGGTTGGTCACCATCAGGTACGGCGTCGCCTCGGCCGCCCCGCTCGCCACCTTCGACACTGCTGCGCTGATGCCCGCAGCGCGGTCCTTCGGCGCGACGACCGCGTGCACACCCGCCGCATTCGCCACGCGCAGGCAGGCGCCCAGGTTGTGGGGGTCCGTCACCCCATCCAATAACAACAGCAGCGGCGGCCCCTGCACCTGCTCGAGGATCTCGTCCAGGCTGTGGCCGAGGTCCTTCACGGCCACGCGCGCCACCACGCCCTGGTGCCGGCCGCCGCCGTAGAAGCCGTCGAGGCGCTTCGTGGGCACCCGCAGCACCTTCACCCCCGCCTTCTCCGCCTGCGCCGCGACGTCGCGGATGCGCGCATCGTGGCGCGACTCGTCGACGTACAGCTCGAGCACCGAGGCGGGATCGGCGCGCAGGCGCGCGAGCACGGCGTGGAAGCCGAACACCACTCGCGGCTCGCGTTCGCGCTTCACGCCGGCACGAAGTCGATCTTGCGCGAATCGAGGTCCACGCGCACCAGCTTCACCTTCATGCGGTCTGCGAGCCGGTAGCGCTTCTTCGTGCGGCTGCCGAGCAGCATGTGGCGCGCGGCGTCGAATTCGTAGTAGTCGCGCCCCAGCTCCGAGATGTGCACCAGGCCGTCGACGAAGTAGTTGTCCAGCGTGACGAACAGGCCGAAGGGCGTGACGCCGGTGATCGCCCCCTCGAACGCGCCACCGACGTGCTCCTGCATGTAGTGGCACTTGAGCCAGCTCTCGACATCGCGGCTCGCGTCGTCCGCGCGGCGCTCGGTCTCCGAGCAGTGGCGCCCCAGCTCGTCCCAGTCCATGCCGTCGTAGCGGCGGCTGGCGAGCGCCGCCTTGATGCCGCGATGCGTGAGCAGGTCCGGGTAGCGCCGGATCGGCGAGGTGAAATGCACGTACGCGTCGAACGCGAGGCCGAAGTGGCCGACGTTCTCCGGGGTGTACACGGCCTGCTTGAGCGAGCGCAGCAGGATCGTCTGCAGCAAGGCGAAGTCCGGCCGCGCCTTGATGCGCTCGAGCAGTTGCGCGTAGTCCTTTGGCTTGGGCGCATCGCCGCCGCCGAGTTGCTGGCCGAGCTCGGCGAGGAACTCGCGCAGCGCGCGCACCTTCTCCTCGGCCGGCACCTCGTGCACGCGGTACAGCGCCGGCTGGCCGCGCGCCGCGAGGAAGTCGCCCGCGCAGACGTTGGCCGCCAGCATGCATTCCTCGATCAGCCGGTGGGCGTCGTTGCGCGGCTCGGCGACGATGCGCCGGATCTTGCCGTGCGCGTCGAACTCCATCCTCGTCTCGACGGTCTCGAAGTCGATGGCGCCGCGCAGGCCGCGCGCCGCGTGCAGCGCCTTGAACAGCTCGTACAGCGTGGCGAGGTGCGCGGGCGCGCGCCCTGCCGAGAGCTGGGCCCACACCTCGGTGTAGGTGAGGCGCGCGTGCGAGCGGATCACCGCCGGGTAGAAATCGTAGCGCGCTACCGCGCCCTTCGGCGTGAGTGCCATCTCGCACACCATCGCCAGGCGGTCCACCTGCGGGTTGAGCGAGCACAGGCCGTTGGAGAGCTTCTCCGGCAGCATGGGCAGCACGCGGCGCGGAAAGTACACCGAGGTGCCGCGCGCGCGCGCGTCGTGGTCGAGCGCGTCGCCGTGGCGCACGTAATGGCTAACGTCGGCGATCGCCACCCACAGGCGCCAGCCCTTGCCTTCGCGCTGCGCGCAGACCGCGTCGTCGAAATCCCTCGCCGTCTCGCCGTCGATGGTCACGAAGTGCAGCGCGCGCAGGTCGCGGCGGCCCTTGGCATCTTCCTCGCGCACCGCGTCCGGCAGGGCGAGCGCCTGCGCCTCGGCGCGCCTGGAGAACTCGTGCGGCAGGTCGAACTTCCTCAGCGCAATCTCGATTTCCATGCCGGGGTCGGCGTAGTTGCCCAGCACCTCGACGACGCGGCCCACCGGCTGCGACTGCTTCGAGGGCTGCACCACCAGCTCTACGGTGACCACCTGGCCCGCCTTCGCGCCGCTGGCGTCCGCCGGCGGCACGAGGATGTCCTGCGCGATGCGACGGTCTTCCGGCACGAGGAACAGCACGCCGCGCTCGCTATGCAGGCGGCCGACGATGCGGCGATTGACGCGCTCGAGCACCTCGAGCACTTCGCCCGCCGGCCGCTCGCGCTGGTCGACGCCGGTGACGCGCACTAGCGCGCGATCGCCGTGCAGCACCTGGCGCATCTCGGCGGCGGACAGGAACACGCGCGCCTCGCCGCCATCGGGCACGAGGAAGCCGTGGCCATCGGGATGGCCTTCCACCCGGCCGGTGAATTTGCCGAACGTAGTCGCCGGCGCGCGCGCCCCATCGCGGCCGCGACTGCGGCCTCGCTCAGACTGTCGTTTCTTTGACACGAAATACCTCAGACACTAGAATTCGCCTCCCCGGCCGAGGTGGCGGAATTGGTAGACGCACTAGGTTCAGGTCCTAGCGGTGGCAACACTGTGGGGGTTCGAATCCCTTCCTCGGCACCAGGCTCAGTCAAACGGATGGCGACGCACGATGGTCTCGTCGCGCTCCGGACCGGTTGAAATCAGGTCGATCGGCACGCCGGCGAGCGCCTCGATGCGCGCGAGGTAATCACGCGCGCCCTTCGGCAGGCGCTCGAACTGCTTGATGCCCACCGTGCTTTCCTTCCATCCGGGCAGCTCCTCGTACACCGGCTCGCAGCGCTCGAGTTCCTCGGCGCCCACCGGCAGGATCTCGGAGAGCTCGCCCTCGATGCGGTAGCCGACGCAGATCTTCACCGCCTCGACGCCGTCCAGCACGTCCAGTTTGGTGATGCACAGGCCCGACACGCCATTCAGCTGGATCGAGCGCTTGAGCGCCGCGGCGTCGAACCAGCCGGTGCGCCGCGGCCGGCCCGTGGTCGCGCCGAACTCCTGGCCGCGCTGGCGCAGCTGCTCGCCGACGTCGTCGGAAAGCTCGGTCGGGAACGGCCCGCCGCCCACGCGCGTCGTGTAGGCCTTGGTGATGCCCAATACGTAATGGAGGTGGTGCGGCCCGATGCCCGCGCCTGCGGCCGCCGCGCCCGCCACGCAGTTGGACGAGGTGACGAACGGATAGGTGCCGTGGTCGATGTCCAGCAGGCTTCCCTGCGCGCCCTCGAACAGCAGGTTCTTGCCCGCGCGGTTGACGTGATACAGCGCGCGCGGCACGTCGGCCACCAGCGGCGCAAGGCGCGGCGCGAGCGCCAGCGTCTCGTCGAGCGTCTTCTGGAAGTCCACCGCCGGCTGGCCGTGGTACTGGGTGAGCACGAAATTGTGGTAGTCGAGCAGCCCTTTCAGCTTCTCGGCGAAGCGCACCGGCTTGAACAGGTCCTGCAGGCGGATCGCGCGCCGCGCCACCTTGTCCTCGTAAGCGGGGCCGATGCCGCGGCCGGTGGTGCCGATCTTCTGCGTGCCGCGCGAGGCCTCGCGCGCGGCATCGAGCGCGGCGTGGTACGGCAGGATCAGCGGACAGGCTTCCGAGATGCACAGGCGCGCGACGACGCCGCGCACGCCCGCGCCTTCCAGCTCGTCCATCTCCTCGACCAGCGCCTGCGGCGACACCACCACGCCGTTGCCGATGAAGCAGTCCACGTCCTCGCGCAGGATGCCCGACGGGATCAGGTGCAGCACGGTCTTCCTGCCGCCGATCACCAGCGTGTGCCCGGCGTTGTGCCCGCCCTGGAAACGCACCACGCCCTGCGCGCGGTCGGTCAGCCAGTCGACGATCTTGCCCTTGCCCTCGTCGCCCCACTGGGTGCCGATCACCACGACGTTCCTCGCCCGCTGCATCAACGCCCTTTCCGGTGCGCGCCCGCTGCCGCCAGGCTGCGCAGGTCGATGGAGAACCCGGTCGCCGGCCGCGCGCGGCCGAAGGCCTTGCCGACCTCGTCGTAGCGCCCGCCGCGCGCCACCGCGCCGGGCACGCCCTCGCAATAGGCGTCGAACACCACGCCGGAATGGTAGTGATAGCCGCGCAGCTCGGCCAGGTCGAAGCTCGCGGGCACCGGGCAGGCGCGCGCCAGCGCGCGCAGCGTGGCGAGCGCGCGCGCGATCGCCGGCAGCCCGGGGAGCCGCCGGCTGGCGACGCGCAGCACCTCCGCGCCGCCATACAGCTCGGGCAGCAGCAGCAGCGCGTTGCGCGCCTGCGCGCCGAGCTTGCGCGTCAGCTGGCGCAGTTCCGGCAGGTCCTTGCGTTGCAGCGCCTGGAAGAGCTCCCCTTCCAGCGCCTCGCCGATGCGCGCTGCGCGCACCAGGGCGCGGAACACCGCGACGTGGCCGATGCCCAGGCGCGGCCGGCGCACGCGCGCCAGCGCCAGCGCGCGGCCGAGCAGCCGCTGCACTTCCAGGTCGCTCGCCACGCCGGCGTGGCCGTAGATCTCGGCGCCGATCTGGATCGGCTCGCGCGTCGCCGCCGGCCCCGCGGGGCGCGTGTGCAGCACGCTGCCGCAGTAGCAGAGCCGCGTCACGCCCTTGCGGTTGAGCAGGTGCGCGTCGATGCGCGCCACCTGCGGCGTGATGTCGGCCCTCAGTCCCATCATGCGCCCCGAGATCTGGTCCACCACCTTGAACGTGCGCACGTCGAGGTCGTGGCCGGTGCCGGTGAGCAGCGAGTCCGTGTACTCGAGCAGCGGCGGGATCACCAGCTCGTAGCGCGCGCGCGCAAAGAGGTCGAGGATCGCGCGGCGCAGGCGCTCGATGCGCGCGGCCTCCGCCGGCAGGATGTCCTCGATGTACTCGGGCAGCAGCCAGCGCATGTCAGGTGGCCAGCGCGAGCAACAGCAGCCCGATCAGCATCGAGGTCAGGCCGAAGAAGCGGATCTGGCCGTCCGTGAGCTGCGTGATGCGGCGAAACGCGTCGCGCCAGAGGCTAGGCGCGAGGAAGGGGAGGAGCCCCTCGATGATCAGCATGAGGGCGAAGGCCAGGAGTAATGTGCTCGCCATGGGGCGTCATTTCCGGCCGCCGCCCTTGCCGCCAGGATCCCGCAGATAGCGGAAGAAATCCGAATCCGGCTGAAGCAGCAACAGGTCGTTGCGTCCGCGGAACGTCGAACGGTAGGCCTCCATGCTGCGGTAGAAGGAATAGAACTCCGGATCCTGCCGGAACGCCTGCGCGTAGATCGCCGCCGAGCGCGCGTCGCCCTCGCCCTTGATGCGCTGCGCATCGCGATAAGCCTCGGCGAGGATCACCTCGCGCTGGCGGTCGGCATCCGCGCGGATGCGCTCGGACTCCGCCGCACCGGTGGAGCGCTGCTCGTTGGCGATCCGCTTCCTCTCGGCCTCCATGCGCCGGTACACCGACTCGCTCACTTCCTGGGGCAGGTCGACGCGCTTCAGGCGCACGTCCACGATCTCGACGCCGATGCGGCGCAGGTCCTGGTCGGCCTTCTCGCGCACGCGTCCCATGACCGAATCCCGCTCGCCCGAGACCACCTCGTGCACCGTACGCGCGCCGAACTCGTCGCGCAGCGCGCCGGAGATGGTCTGGCGCAGGCGCCGCGTCGCCTCGGCCTCGGTGCCCTGCACCGAGACGAAGTACTGGCGCACGTCGACGATGCGCCAGCGGATGAACGAATCGACCAGCACCGGGCGGTTGCCGGAGGTCAGGAAGCGCAGCGGCTCGGCGTCGTCGTAGGCGAGGATGCGCATGTCGAACAGGCGCACGTTCTGGATCATGGGCCACTTGAACTTCAGCCCCGGCTCCTTGATCACCTCTTTCACTTCGCCGAACTGGAACACGATGGCGTTCTGGCGCTGGTCGACGGTGAACAGCATGCTCGAGCCGACGAGCACCAGGGCCACCAGGACGGCGAGAACGGGTCCGAGCGCACGCATGTCAGCGTTCTCCCCGCTCGCGGCTGCGCAGGCCGTCGCGCGAGCGCGGGCCGGCGTCGCCCGCCGCCAGCGGATCAGGCAGGCTGCGCTGCGACGCCTGCGACTCCGACAGCGACGCCGCACCGCCCTGCTGCATCAGCTTGTCGAGCGGCAGGTAGAGGAGGTTGCCGCCGCCCTTGTAGTCCAGCAGGACCTTCGAGGTCGACGACAGCACCTGCTGGATCGTTTCGAGGTAGATGCGCTCGCGCGTGATGGCCGGCGCCTTCGCGTACTCGGCCAGCACCTGCCGGAAGCGCGAGGCTTCGCCCTCGGCATTGGCGATGACGCGCGCCCGGTAGCCTTCGGACTCGGCCTGCAGGCGCGAGGCCGTGCCGCGCGCTTTCGGGATGACGTCGTTGGCGTAGGCCTGGCCCTCGTTCTTCTGCCGCTCGCGGTCCTGGCCCGCCTTGACCGCGTCGTCGAAAGCCGCCTGCACCTGCTCGGGCGGCTGCGCGTTCTGGATGGTCACGCGGCTGAGGTTGATCCCGGTCTTGTAGTTGTCGAGGATCTGCTGCATCAGCACCTGCGCCTGGTTGGCGATGTTGTCCTGGCCCTCGTACAGGATGGCGTCCATCTTGCTCTTGCCGATGATCTCGCGCATGGACGCTTCGGCGGTCTGCATGGCCACTTCCTCCGGCCGCCGGTTGTTGAACAGCCAGGCCTGCGCGTCGGTGACCACGTATTGCACCGCGAACTGCAGATCGACGATGTTCTCGTCGTCGGTCAGCATCAGCGACTCTTTCAGCACCTTGGTCTTGACGTTGTTGCGGTAGCCGACCTCGAGCGTGCGCACCTGCGCCATGTTGACGATCTCGTGCGACTGGATCGGAAAGGGCATGCGCCAGCGCAGGCCAGGGTCGGTCTGCTCCGTATAGCGGCCGAACGTCAGCACCACGCCGCGCGAGGCCGCGTCCACCACGTAGAAGCCGCTCGCCAGCCACACGACGACCACCAGCGCGATCAGCACCCCGGCGCCACCGCCGATCATGCGCCCGGAGGGCGGCGCGGGCGGCAGGTCACTGCCGCCGCCACGCCGCGCGCCGAACAGGCTGTTCAGCTTGCGGTTGAAGTTGCGCCACAGCTCGTCCAGGTCGGGCGGGCCCTGGTTGCCGCCGGGGCCGCGCGGGCCGCCCTGGCGCCCCCAATTTGGATCGTTCAGAGACATTACAGAGAGAGAGGTTCCGGAACTGGCGTGCGGGCCTGCCGCGGTTTGGCGGCCTCGGTGATCGCGCCCCGCAGATCGGCGAGGCCGGCACCGCTGCGCGCGCTCACGAACACGCGGCGAATCGTACCATACTCGTCGCGCTCGATTCCCGGCGCGAGCCCGGCAACGTCGATCTTGTTCCAGACCAGCAGTTGCGGGATGGCGCCGGCGCCGATCTCGCCGAGCACCTGGTCCACCTGCGCCGCCTGCTCGTCGCGCGCGGCGGAGGACGCGTCCACCACGTGCAGCAGAAGATCGGCGTGCACGGTCTCCTCCAGCGTCGCGCGGAACGCCGCCACCAGGCCGTGCGGCAGGTCGCGGATGAAGCCGACCGTGTCCGACAGCACGGCTGCGCCGCCCTGCGGCAGCCAAATGCGCCGCGACGTGGTGTCGAGCGTGGCGAACAGCTGGTCGGCCTCGTAGGCGCCCGCGCGCGTCAGCGCATTGAACAGCGTCGTCTTGCCGGCATTGGTGTAGCCGACCAGCGAGGCCGAGAACACGTCGCGTCGCGCGCGCGCACGCCGCTGCACGTGTCGCTGCCTGCGCAGGGTCTCGAGCTTCTCGCGCAACACGCGTACCCGACGTGCAATGTAACGGCGATCCAGCTCGATCTGCTTCTCGCCGGGGCCGCCGGTCTTGCCCAGCCCGCCGCGCTGGCGCTCGAGGTGCGTCCAGCCGCGCACCAGGCGCGTCGCCAGGTGCTCGAGCTGCGCGAGCTCCACCTGCAGCTTGCCCTCGCTGGTGCGCGCGCGCTGCGCGAAGATCTCCAGGATCAGCTCGGTACGGTCGAGCACGCGGCGCCCGAGCTCGCGCTCGAGGTTCCTCTGCTGCCCGGGCGAGAGCTCGTGGTTGAAGATGACCGAGGCGGCGTTCAGGCCCGCGGCCGCGCGCGCGATCTCCGCGACCTTGCCGCTGCCGACGTAGAATTTCGGGTCCGGCCGCGCGCGACGCCCGCGCACCGCGGCGTGCCGCGCCACGCCCGCGCTCTCCACGAGCCGCACCAGCTCCTCGGCCCCCTCCTGGTAACCGGGATCGCCGAAGTCCAGGCTGACGAGCACCGCCGCCTGAGTGTCGGGCGCCGCCGTCGCGCTCAAGCGTCCTTGTCTTCTGCGCCGCCGAGGCTGATGGCGCGCGCGGGCACGACGGTGGAAATGGCGTGCTTGTACACCATCTGCGTCACGGAATTGCGCAGCAGCACCACGTACTGGTCGAACGACTCGATCTGGCCCTGGAGCTTGATGCCGTTCACCAGATAGATCGACACGGGAACGTGTTCCTTGCGCAGGGTGTTCAGGAACGGGTCTTGTAGCAGCTGCCCCTTGGTGCTCATGTTATTGGCCTCACTCGCGTGCGGTGATTCGCTACTCTAATTGAATCCACAGGGGTTTTCTATACCGGAGGCGTCGGCGGCGCGACGTCGCCGCACTGCGCCCGGTGCCGGAGCGCGTGATCCATCAGCACGCAGGCGAGCATCGCCTCGGCGATCGGCGTGGCGCGGATGCCGACGCAGGGGTCGTGACGGCCGGTGGTCTCGACGATCGCGGGCCGGCCGTCGACGTCGATCGTGCGCCGCGGCAGGCGGATGCTGGAGGTCGGCTTGAGCGCGATCGACACCGTGACCTGCTGGCCGGTGGAGATGCCGCCGAGCACGCCGCCGTTGTTATTGGCTGCGAAGCCCTGCGGCGTCATCTCGTCGCCGTGCTCGCTGCCCTTCTGCTCCACCGCGGCGAAGCCGGCGCCGATCTCTACGCCCTTCACCGCGTTGATCGACATCATGGCCGCGGCGATGTCGGCATCGAGCCGCCCGTACACCGGCTCGCCCCAGCCGACCGGCACGCCGCTGGCGACGACGTTGACGCGCGCGCCGCACGAATCGCCGCTCGCGCGCAGCGCGTCCATGAACTCCTCCAGCGCGGCCACCGCGCCGGCGTCGGGTGCGAAGAACGGATTCGCGTCCACCGCCGCCCAGTCGCGCAAGGCGATGCGGTGCGGCCCGAGCTGCGCGAGGTAGCCGCGCACCTGCACGCCGTAGCGCGCCGCCAGCCACTTCTTCGCGATCGCGCCGGCGGCGACGCGCACCAGCGTCTCGCGCGCCGAGGCGCGCCCGCCGCCGCGCGGGTCGCGCACCCCGTACTTCTGCCAGTAGGTGTAGTCCGCATGCCCGGGGCGGAACTTGCGCGCGATCTCGGCGTAGTCCTTGGAGCGCGCGTCCTCGTTGCGCACCAGGAAGCCGATGGGCGTGCCGGTGGTCTTGCCTTCATGCACGCCCGAGAGGATCTCGACCGTGTCGGTCTCGCGGCGCTGCGTGACGTGGCGCGAGCTGCCGGGCTTGCGCCGGTCGAGCTCCTTCTGCAGGTCGGCGGCAGACAGCTCGAGGCCCGGCGGGCAGCCGTCCACCACGCCGCCGTACGCGGGCCCGTGCGACTCGCCGAACGACGTGACGCAATAGAGGACGCCGAAGGTGTTGCCGGACATGCGAACGATTCTACACGGCGCCTTGCGCGCGCCGCCGCCGGGCCGCGCCCGCTACGCGGGCCAGTTCTTGATGTAGCCCTTCAGCATCTTGTTCTCGAAGTCCTGCTCCTCGAGCACCGCCTTGGCGACGTCGCGGAAGGAGATGACGCCGAGCAGCTTGCCGTCCTGCACCACCGGCAGGTAGCGCGCGCCCGAATCGAGCATCGCGCGGCGCAGGTCGTTCACCTCCATGCCGGGCTCGGCGGTCACCGGGTCGCGCACCATGATGTCGCCGACGCGCACGTCGCCGAGCGTGTCGCCGCGCTGCGCGAGCGCCTGCAGAATCTCGCGGAAGGTGAGCACGCCCACCAGGCGCTCCTGGTCCACCACGATGAGCGACCCCAGGTTCTGCTCCGACATGGTGCGCGCCGCGTCCGCCGCGCGGCCCGCCGGCTCGATCGTCAGCAGCCGGTTGCCCTTGACCCGCAGGATCTCCTTGACTTGCATGCCGGCCTCCCGGTGGTCGCGTCCGCCGGCCGATGGTAGTCCAAACGCAAGGATGCGGACAGGCCCCGTCTGCCGTCCTTCAAGGGTATCGCCGGTTTGGCCCTTCTCAGATCTCGTGACTTTGCCCGGTGAATCTCCGGGCAAAGTCACGAGACCATAGCTCTGCCACCGGAGGCACCGCGCCCGGACGCGCCCCCCCTCAAACCAGCATCGCGGCCAGCCCGAGCAGCATCCCCATGCTGACCACGTCCGTCGCGGTGGTGAGGAAGATGCTCGAGGCGGTCGCCGGATCGAAGCCGAGGCGCTTGAGCGTCAGCGGCACCATGGCGCCGGACAGCCCGCTCGCCACGCAGGAGCCGATCATGGCGACGAACACCACGAACGACAGCAGGAAGGCGTGCGGCGAGCCCTGCCCGCTCGCGGTGATGTACATGCCGATCGCCGCGATGAGTCCCACGCCCGCGCCGTTGAGGGCGCCGAGGCCCGCTTCCTTGGTGACGAGCGCGCGCTCCGCGCCGGGCTTGAGCTCGCCGATGGTCATGCCGCGCAGGGTGACCGCCAGCGCCTGGCAGCCGGTGTTGCCGGACTGCCCGGCGAGCACCGGCAGGAAGAGCGCCAGGATCACCACGCGGTCGATGGTGTCCTGGAAGATGCCGACCACCGCTGCGGCGAGGAACGCGGTCAGCAGGTTCAGCTGCAGCCACGGATGGCGCATCGTGAGGCTGCGCTGCCAGGGCGTGCCCATGCGCTCTTCCTTTTCCACGCCGACCATGCTGCCGGGTTGCGCCGCGATCTCGAAGGCGCGCGCCTCGAACATGCTCTGGCCGCGCACCAGGCCGCGGATGCGGTTCTCGGCGTCCACCACCGGATAGACGGGGTAGTGCCGGTCGAGCACCTGCTTCATCGCCTCGTCGAGCGGCGTGGGGGCGCGCAGCGCGAACACCTCGGTGAGCATGACGTCGCGCAGCGCCTTGCCGCGCTCGCTGAGCAGCAGGTCGCGCATGGTGACGATGCCGAGCAGGCGCTCGTTCGCGTCCACGACGTAGACATAAGTGATGAAGGCGTTGCGCACCATCTCGTGCAGCGCCTCGACCACCTCGCCGACCGTGGCCTGCGGCGCAAAGGCCGCGTACACCGGCTCCATCATGCGGCCGATGGCGCCGTCCTCGTACAGCGCGTTCGTCTGCCACTGGCGCGCGATCTCGGGCGGCGCGGCCGCCAGCGCGCGCTCGCGCGAGTCCACCGGCAGCAGCGCGAGCACATCCTGCGCGAAGCCGGGCGAGAGCTTGAGCAGCGCGGCCGCGACCTCGGCGCCGCCGTAGTGCGCGAGCTTTTCCGCCGCGCCGCGCGGCGCGCGCAGCTTCACGTCCTCGACCAGGTCGACGGCCGAGCGCTGGATGGTGGGACGATCGATCGGTTCCACTGCGTTCTCCCCTTGTGCGCCCGGCTACAGGCCGGCCGCGTCCGCGACCAGCGTGCGCAGCGTACGGCGCAGCCGCGCGCGTACCGCCGCGTGGCCGGCGCTGCGCGCCAGGTTCTTCAGCTCCCAGGGATCGCGCTCCAGGTCGTAGAGCTCGTCCAGCTCTCCGGCGGCGTCGCGGTTTACCCAGTGGATCAGCTTGTGGCGGTCGGTGCGCACCGCCTTGTACGTCATGCCGACCAGCCACGGCATGGCCTGCTCGGCCCAGTACTCGACGAGGAACGACTTGCGCCAGCCGCGGCGCCGGCCGGCGAGCAACGGCGCGAGCGAGCGTCCCTGCACTTGCGGCCCGGGCTTGCCGCCGGCGAGCTCGATCAGCGTCGGCGCGATGTCCTGGCAGATCACCAGGCCGCGCTCGCGCGTGCCGGGCCGCGCGCGCCGCGGATAGCGCAGCACGAACGGGGCGCGGATGCCCTCCTCGTAGGCGAAGCGCCGCTCGGGGCCGAGGCCGTGCTCGCCGAAGAAATAGCCGTTGTCGCCGAGAAACAGGATCAGCGTGTCGTCGAGCTTGCGCTGCCGCGCGAGCGCCTCGAGCAGCATGCCCACGCCCTCGTCCACCGCGGCCATCATGCGCGCGCGCTGGCGGATCTCCTCCTGCGAGCCCGCCTGGATCGCATCGAGCAGCGCGCGCGAGCGCGCGCTGCCCTTCAGCGCGAACGCGTCGGTCCAGGCGGGCGCCTGCTTCAGCAGCTCGCGCGCCGGGCGCATGTTGGGCGTCTGCGGAAACACGGCGCCCGCGTAGAGGCGGCGATGGCGCTCGGCCGGGATGTAGCCGCCGAATCGGCTCATGTCGAGCGTGCCGTCGGCGGCCTGGTGCGCGTCCGGATGCACGGCCTTGTGCGCGAAGAACAGGGCGAAGGGCCTGCTGTGCCGGCGCTCGACGAAAGCGAGCGCCTCCTGGTTGAGCAGGTCCGTCATGTAGCCCGAGCGCTTCTCGTAGGCGCCGTTGACGTTCAGCTGCGGGTCGACGAGGCTGCCGTGCCCGTCGAAGCTCACCCAGTGGTGGTAGCCGGGGCGCGGCATGCCGTCGTTGCCCATGTGCCACTTGCCCACGTGCGCCGTCTGGTAGCCGAGCTTCTGCAGCGCCAGGTGGTAGTTGGGCAGGCGGTGGCTCATGGCGTCGCGCGCCACGTTGTCGATGATGCCGTGCCGGCTGGCGTACTGACCGGTGACGATCGAGGCGCGGTTGGGCGAGCAGATCGGCGTGGTGTGGAAGGCGCGCTCGAACAGCACGCCTTCCGCCGCCAGGCGGTCGATGTGCGGGGTGCGCATGTAGGGATGGCCGCCGGCGCCGAACTCGTCGTAGCGCAGATCGTCGATCAGGATCACAATGAAGTTGGGTTTCATGGGCGGGAAGTCTAAGCGACCGGGCGGGGAGTGCGGAATTCTTCCCGGCTTTTCGGCCCCCGGTTCCGTATGCTCGCCGGGCAGGCTCGGACAGGAAGGAGGCACGTCGATGGCTGGCATCCCGTGGCAGTCCACGCTGCAGCACAAGCTCGGCCAGCAGCTCCTCGTCCCCGTGGACGATGCGATGGGCCTCGCGCGCCGCTACCGCGAGCTCGACGCCTTCCGCGACTACGTCGCCGCGCGCCTGCGCCTGGTGGTGCCCGCCTGCGCGCTGATCGGCGTGACCGCCATCGCCTGCGGGCTGGCGCCGGTCATGGCGCTGGTCGGCACGCAAGCGTTCGCCGCGCTCCTCGGGCTGCTGCTCGCGCCGGTGGCGCTGGTCGGCAGCCTGTTCGTGCTGCTGCTGGTGTTCTTCTCCTGGCTGGAGGAGCGCTCGCTGGCGCGCAGCCTGGGCCACCGCACGTCACGCGAGCACAAGGCGGCGCGCTGGATCCGCAAGAAGCTGCGCGCGGACCTCGGCCGCCTGCCGCGCGTGCCGTGGCTGCTCGCCACCCTGTTCGTCGGCCTGCCGTTCGTCGTGCTGCTGCGCATGACCCCGCTGATCGGTATCCCGCTGCTCGTCGTGCTCGCCGCCGCGCCGATCGCGTTCGCGCGGCTGGACCGCTAGGCGGCACGCGCGCGCTTCGCCGGCGACCCTTGCCTTGCCACGTCTCATGCGCGCCGGGGCGGCGCTGATCCTGCTCGCGGCGGTCGCGCCGCCAGCGCCCGCGCAGGCGCCGCCGCTCGTGCCCGGCGTGTCGCACGAGCTGGCGCGCTGGCGCGCGGCGCACTACCGCGACGCGCGCTACTCGCTCACGCTGCGGCTCGACGAGCGGCGCCGGCGCGCGAGCGGGCAGGTGGAGATCGACGTGGTGCTCGTGCGCCGCGTCGACCTGGTGCTCGATTGGCGCGGCGGCGCGCCGCGCAACCTGCGCGTCAACGGCAAGCCGGCCCAGGCGCGCCGCGTGCGCGAGCACCTCGTCATCCCGCGCGCGGCGCTGCGCCGCGGCGAGAACCGCATCGCAATGCAGGTCGCGGCGCCGATCGCGGTGCAGGGCAAGGCGTTGACGCTGTATCGCGACCGCGAGGACCGCGCGAGCTACGTGTACTCGCTGTTCGTGCCGGCGGACGCGAGCTCGGTGTTTCCCTGCTTCGACCAGCCCGACCTGAAGGCGCGCTTCTCGCTCACGCTGCAGCTGCCCAGGGGCTGGCGCGCCGTGTCCAACGCGCCCGCGCTCGAGGAAGCGCCGGGCCGCGTGCGCTTCGCGCCCACCGAGCCGATCTCCACCTACCTGTTCGCTTTCGCGGCCGGGCCGTTCCAGGTACTCACCGCGCCCGGTGAGCCGGTGCGCCTGTTCGTGCGCCGCTCGCAGGCCGCGCGCGCCGCCGCGCACGCGGCCGAGGTGCTGCGGCTGAACCGCAGCGCGCTGGCGTACTTCGAGGCCGAGTTCGCGCGTCCCTATCCGTTCGCCAAGTACGACCTGGTGCTCGTTCCCGAGCTGCCGTACGGCGGCATGGAGCACGCCGGCGCGTCGTTCCTCAACGAGCAGGCGGTCGTGTTCCCGTATCCGCCGAGCGGCCCGGACCTGCTGCGCCGCGCGCAGCTCGTCTTCCACGAGGCCTCGCACCAGTGGTTCGGCAACCTGGTCACCATGCGCTGGTTCGACGACCTTTGGCTCAAGGAGGGCTTCGCCAATTTCATGGCCGCCAAGGCGGCGGCGGGCATCGTCCCGGAGCTCGATCCGTGGAGCGCCTTCCATGCCCTCAAGACCGGCGCGGTGCGCACCGACGCGAGCGCGGGCACCACGCCGCTGCGGCGACCGCTCGCCAACCTGTCGGCGGCGAAGTCGGCCTACGGCGCCATCGTCTACGCCAAGGGCCCCGCGCTGCTGCGGCAGGCGGAGTTCTACCTGGCCGAGCCGGCCTTCAAGCGCGCGGTGCGCGATTTCCTGCAACGCCACGCGTTCGGCGCCGCGGACTGGAGCGACCTGGTGCGCGCGTTCGAGCGCGCGTCGAAGCGCGACCTGGCAGCGTGGGCCGACACCTGGGTCAACCGCCGCGGGCTGCCGGCCGTGCGGGTCGAGGAAAGCGCGGCGGGCGTGCAGCTCGTCCAGGAAGACGCGCTCGGCGAGGGCGGCCGCTGGCCGCAGAAGCTCGTGGTCGCAGCGGCCGCTCCGGACGGCAGCATCGTCACGTCGGAAGTGCGCCTGGAGCAGGCGTCGGCGCCCGTTGCCGGCCCCGCCGCGCAGCGTCCGGTGCGCTGGCGCTACCCGAACGCCGGCGATTTCGGCTACGGCCGCTTCCTGCTCGACGCGGGCAGCCGCGCCGCACTGCTCGCCGAGCCGCTCGCGCTGCCCGACGGCCTGTTGCGCGCGCAGCTCGTCGAGGCATTGTGGGAAAGCGTACGCGACGCCGAGCTCGCGCCGGCCGAGTTCATCGAGTTCGCGCTGGCGCTGGCGGCCGAGGAAGGCGACGACGTGATCCTCGCCGGGCTGCTGGCGCGCATCGAAACAGCGTTCCGCCGCTACCTGTCCGAGGCGCAGCGCGCGCGCCTCGCCACGCGCATCGAGCGCACGCTGCTTTCCGCCGCGCTCGGCGAGAGCGCGGAAAGCCGCCGCCTGCTGATGCTGCGCGCCTACATCGGGCTTGCCTGGACGGAGAGCGCGCTCGCCGAGCTGAAGCGCATGGCCGAGGGCAGCCTGGCCGTGCCCGGCGTGACGCTCGGCGAGCGCGACCGCTTCCGCGCCATCGCCCGCCTGGTGCTGCGCGGCTATCCGGACGGGCCGCGCATGCTGGCGGAGGCGGCGGCCGCCGAACGCGGCGACAACGCGCGCCGCTACGCTTTCGCGGCGTCGGCCGCGCTGCCCGACGCCGCGGCCAAGCGCGCGATGTTCGACCGCTTCCTGCGTGACAAGGGGCTGCCCGAGGGCTGGATCGAGGAGGCGCTCGCAGCCTTCAACGCGCCCGAGCACGCCGGGCTCACCGCGCCGCTGCTCGAGCAGGCGCTCGCGCAGCTGCCGGCGCTCAAGCGCCGGCACAAGATCTTCTTCGTCGACAACTGGCTGGGGGCGTTCCTTGCCGGGCAGACGGAGCCCGACGCGCTCGCCGTGGCGCAGCGCTTCCTGCAGGGCGGCCTGGACGACGACCTGCGCCTCAAGGTGCTCGAGGCCGCGGACGGGCTGCAGCGCACGGTGCGCATCCGCGAGCGCTACGCCGCATTGTAGCCGCGGGACGATGACAACGCAGCGCGATTGCGTTTAGACTTTGCGCGTGACCGCGCACGCCATCACCATCCGCCTCGCCGACCCGCGCGACGCGCAGGCGATCGCGCTCATGTCGCGCGACCTGGTCGAGTCCGGCCTGGGCTGGAAGTACGACGCGGCGCGCGTGCTGCGGGCGATCCGCGATCCCGACACCCTCGCGCCGGTCGCCTGCGAGCGCGGCCGCATCGCCGGCTTCTCGCTGATGGAGTTCGGCGACGAACGCGCGCACCTCGTGCTCCTCGCTGTGCGCCCGGCGCAGCGGCGCACGGGCGTCGGGCGGCGGCTGGTCGACTGGCTGGTGGAGTCCGCGCGCACCGCCGGCATCGCCAGCCTGCACCTCGAGCTGCGCTCCGGCAACGAGGCGGCGCGCGCCTTCTACCGCGCCATGGGATTCGACGAGACCATCGTCGTGCCCGGCTACTACCGCGGGCGCGAGTCCGCGCTGCGCATGATCCGCGTGCTGCGCGCCGCGGGTCCCGTGCCCTACACCTGGCGGCCGCGCACCACCTGAGCGCGGCGGCACCCCAGGCACGATGCCGCTGCCGGTCGTCTTCCTGTCGCACGGCTCACCGATGCACGCGCTCGAGGCGGGCGCGGCCGGCGCCGCCTGGGCGGCGCTCGGCCGGCGCCTCGGCCGCCCGCGCGCGCTGCTCATCGCCTCGGCGCACTGGGAAACCGCGCGACCGACGCTGGGGGGCGCGGCGCAACCGGCGACGATCCACGACTTCTACGGCTTTCCGCAAGCGCTGTACGAGATCCGCTATCCGGCGCCCGGCGCGCCCGAGGTCGCGCGGCGCGCGCGCGCGCTGCTCGAGGAGAATCGCATCGACGTGGAGATCGACGAGGCGCGCGGGCTGGACCACGGCGCCTGGGCGCCGCTGCTCTACGCCTGGCCGCAGGCCGACGTGCCGGTGGTGCAGGTCTCGGTGCAGCCCGCGCGCGGTCCGCGCCATCATCTGGCGCTCGGCCGCGCGCTTGCGCCGCTCGCGCGCGAGGACGTGCTGATCGTCGGCTCGGGCCACCTCACGCACAACCTGCGCGAGCTGCGCAGCGTGCGCGAGACGGGCGTCGGCCCGGCCGAGCCCTACGTCGACGAGTTCCAGGAATGGGTGCGCGAGTGCATCGGGACGCACGACCTGGATCGCCTGTGCGGCTACCGGCGGCTGTCGGAGGGCGGTGCGCGCGCGCACCCGACCGAGGAGCACTTCCTGCCGCTGTTCGTCGCGCTCGGCGCCGCCGCGCCGGACTACCAGTCCGAGCGCCTGATCGCGCACGTGGAGGGCGGCGTGCTGGCGATGGACGCCTACCTCTTCGCGCCGCCGGCCTAGCCGCCGAGCGCCCGGTACAGGTCGGCGACCGCCGCGCGCTGCTGGCGCAGCGCCTCGATGCGCGCGGCGTGCGCATCGACCAGGTTGCGCTCGGTGTCGAGCACTTCGAGCTGGCTGGCGAGGCCGCTCGCGTAGCGCAGCCGCGCCAGGCGCAGCGTGTCGCGCAGCGCGTTTACGCGCGCCGACTGCGCATCGAAACTCTCGCGGGCGCGCGCCTGTGCCGCGAGGGCCTGGCGCACCTCGCGGAAGGCATTGCGCACCGCCCCCTGGTACTGCGCGTGCAGCGCGCGCTCGCGCGCCAGGGCGGCGTCGCGCTGCGCGTCCAGCCTGCCCCCCGCGTACACGGGCTGCGCGAGGGCGGCCGTGACGTTCCATATGCCCGCGGGCCCGGTGAACAAGTCGCCCAGCTCGGCGCTTGCGCCGCCGAGAAAGCCCGTGAGGCGAATGGAGGGAAAGTAGGCCGCGCGCGCCTCCGCGACGCGCGCGTTCGACGCCACCAGCCGCTGCTCGGCCTCGAGCAGGTCCGGGCGGCGCAGCAGCAGCTCCGAGGGCAGGCCGTCCGGCACCGCCACGGCGACCGTCTCGCCCGCCGGCGCGGCGCGCGCGAGCGCATCGTCGAACACCGCGCGCGGCGAGCGACCGAGCAGCGCGGAGAGCGCGGCTTCCTCGATCTCGCGGTCGCGCTCGAGCGGTGGCAGCTGCGCGCGCAGCGTCGCGGTGTCGGCCTCGAGCTGGCGCAGGTCGTAGTCCGAGATGATGCCCGCCTCGCGGCGCCGGCGCTGCAGCCCGAGCGCCTCCTCGCGGATGGCGATCGCGCGGCGCGTCAGGTCCACCTGCGCGTCGAGCGCGATAAGGCCATAGTAGCTCGCGGCCACGCGCGCCGTCAGCGCCAGGCGCACGGCCTCGCGCACCGCCTCGCTCGCCGCAAGCTCGGCGCGCGCCGCGTCGCTCGCCGCCCTGAGGCGCCCGAAGATGTCGATCTCGTAGGACACGCCGAGCGTGGCGCGATACTCGGAGAGCTCGCGCGGCGCGCCCGGTGGCAGCAGGCCGGTGGCCGTCGAGAACTGCGAGCGCCCCGCCGAGGCGTTGGCGCTCACCTGCGGATTGCGCGCCGCGTCGACCTCGCCGAGCAGCGCGCGCGCCTCGTCGACGCGCGCCGCCGCCATCAGCACGTCGGTGTTGCCCGCCAGCGCTTCCTCGATCAGCCGGTCGAGCACGGGATCGCCATACACGCGCCACCAGGGATCGGCGGGCTCCGGCCGCGGCGCGGATTCCTTCCAGGCCTGCGGCAGCTCGAGTTCCGGACGCTGGTAGTCGGGCCGCACCGCACAGCCGGCGACGAGCAGCAGCAGCAAGGCGGCGGCGCTACGCACTGCCGGGCCCCGGGTGCGGCGCGTGGTGCGGCGCCGGCGTCGCCTTGTGCGTGATGGCGCGCGCCTGCGCCGCCTCGTCCTTGATCTGCGCAGTGGAGCGCGGCTCGGTGAGGTGCCGGTCGCTGAACAGCTTGAAGAACATCGGCACGAAGAATATCGCGAGGAAGGTCGCGGCGAGCATGCCGCCCACCACCCCCGTGCCCACCGAATGGCGCGCGCCCGCCCCCGCGCCGGCGGACAGGGCGAGCGGCAGCACGCCGAAGATGAAGGCGAGCGAGGTCATCAGGATCGGGCGGAACCTGAGGCGCGCGGCTTCCACCGCCGCCGCCGAGGCCGACAGGCCCTCGTGGTGCTTGAGCGAGGCGTACTCGACGATCAGGATGGCGTTCTTCGCCGCCAGGCCGAGCAGCGTCACCAGGCCGATCTGGAAGTACACGTCGTTGGAAAGGCCGCGCAGCCACACCGCGGCGAGCGCGCCGAAGGTGCCGAAGGGCATGGCGAGCAGCACCGAGAGCGGCAGCGACCATTTCTCGTACTGCGCGGCGAGGATGAGGAACACCATGACCACCGCGAGGCCGAGCGCGACGCCCGAGGTGCCCGCCGAGCGCTTCTCCTGGAACGAGGCGCCCGCCCAATCGAGGCTGAAGTCCGCCGGCAGCACCTTGTCGGCCACCCGCTCGACCGCCTCGAGCGCCTGGCCGGTGGACACCCCGGGGCGGCCCTGGCCGAAGATCTTCACCGCGGGCAGGTTGTTGAAGCGGTCGAGCGCATCCGGGCCGGCGGAGTAGCGCACGCGCGCCAGCGCGGCAAGCGGCACCATCTCGCCGCCGGCGCTCTTCACATACACCTTGCCGATGTCGTCGGGGCGGTTGCGGTACGCGGGCTCGGCCGACATCAGCACCTGCCAGGTGCGGCCGTACTTGTTGAAGTCGTTCACGTAGTAGGTGCCCATGGTGGCGGCCAGCGTGCCGTACAGCTCTTCCAGCGACACGCCGAGCGCCTTGGCTTTCTCGCGATCCACGTCCACCGAGAGCTGCGGCACGGCGGCGCGCCAGGGCGTCTGCACCATGCCGAGCTGCGGGTCCTGCGACGCCGCGCCCATGAACTGCTGCATCACCTGCGCCAGGCGCTGCGGCCCGCCTTCGCCGCGGTTCTGCAGGTACAGCTCGAAGCCGCCCGCGGTGCCCAGGCCGAAGATCGCCGGCGGCCCGAAGGCGAACACCAGGCCCTCCTGGATGTGCGCGGTCTTCATGAAGAAGTCCATCACCAGCTGCGGCGTGGCCGTGTCGCGCTCGTCCCAGTGCTTCTGCGTGACGAAGATGGTGGCGGCGTTGTTGCGAAAGCCCCCGGCCAGCAGGTCGAAGCCGCTGAAGGCGACCACGTCGAGGTTGTCCCGGTTGGAGCGGATCGCCTTCACCACCTCGCCCACCACGCGGTCGGTGCGCTCGATCGTCGCGCCGTCGGGCAGCACCGCCGCGGCGATGTAGAAGCCCTGGTCCTCGTCGGGCACGAGGCTCCCGGGCGTGATGCGCCAAAGCCCCGCGGCGAGCGCCACCATGCCGGCGAACAGCGCGAGGCCGATCGCGCCGCGCCGGATCATCCACGCCACGCCGTCCTCGTAGCGGTCGGTGAGCCGGGCGAAGAAGCGGTTGAAGCCGGCGAACAGGCCGCGCTCGGCGCGCGTGCCGCTCTTCAGCACGGTAACGCACAGCGCCGGCGTGAGCGTGAGCGCCACCATGCCGGAGATCACCACCGCGATGGAGATGGTGACCGCGAACTGGCGGTACAGCTCGCCGGCGAGCCCGCCGATGAAGGCGATCGGCACGAACACCGCGCACAGCACGAGCACGATGGCGATGATCGGGCTGGTCACCTCGCGCATCGCCTTGATCGCCGCCTCGCGCGGCGCGAGCCCCTCCTCGTGCATGATGCGCTCGACGTTCTCCAGCACGACGATCGCGTCGTCCACCACGATGCCGATCGCCAGCACCATGCCGAACAAGGTCAGCGTGTTGATGGAGTAGCCGAGCAGGTACAGCCCGGCGAAGGTGCCGATCAGCGACACCGGTACCGCGGCGAACGGGATGAGCGTCGCGCGCCAGCTCTGCAGGAAGAGGTACACGACGAGAAAGACGAGCAGCATCGCCTCGCCGAGCGTCTTCACCACCTCGCGGATCGACACCTCGACGAAGCGCGTGGTGTCGTAGGGGATCGAGTACTCGAGGCCCTCGGGGAAGCGCTCGGCGGCGCGCGCCACGGTGCGCTTGACCTCCGCCGCCACCTCGAGCGCGTTGGCGCCGGGCTGCAGGAAGATGCCGACCAGCGTCGCCGGCTGGCCATTGATGCGGCCGATGAACTCGTAGTCGCGCGCCGCCAGCTCGACGCGCGCCACGTCCTTCAGGCGCAGCGCGGAGCCATCGGCGCCCGCGCGCAGGATGACCTCGCCGAACTCCGCGGGATCCGCCAGCCGGCCCCTGGTGGTGACCGTGTAGACCAGCTCCTGGCCGGCCGGCGCCGGCGACTGGCCGACCTTGCCGGCGGCGAACTGCGCGTTCTGCTCGTTCAGCGCACGCACCACGTCCGACGCGGCGACGCCGTGGCGCGTCATGCGGTCGGGCTTCAGCCAGATGCGCATGGCGTAGTCCTTCGCGCCCCAGTTCACGACGCCGGTAGTGCCCGGCACGCGCTTCAGCAGGTCGAGCACCTGCAGCGTCACGTAGTTGGAGACGTAGATGTCGTCGAAGCGCTGCCCCGGCGAGTAGAAGGCGATCACCTGCAGAAAGGCCGAGGAGCCCTTCTCCACCGTCACGCCCTGGCGGCGCACTTCCAGCGGCAGGCGCGGCTCGGCCTGCTTGACGCGGTTGTTGACGTTGAGCGCCGCCTGGTCGATGTCGGTGCCGATCTCGAAGGTCACCTGGATCTGCACTTGGCCGTTCGAGCTCGAGGTCGAGCTCATGTACAGCATGTCCTCGACGCCGTTGATCTGGTTCTCGAGCGGCGCGGCCACGGTCTGCTCGAGAACCTGCGCGGAAGCCCCGGGGTAGAGCGCCTGCACGGTCACCATCGGCGGCGCGATCTCCGGGTACTGGGCGACCGGCAGCGTGCGCATCGCGGCCAGCCCCGCGATGACGATGAAGATCGAGAGCACCGCCGCGAAGATCGGGCGGTCGATGAAGAAGCGGGAGAACATGCGCTACTGCTTCGCCGCCTGTGCCGCCTGCGCCGCCGGCTTGGCGTTCACGTCGGTGGCCTGCACCGGCGACCCCGGCCCGATGCGCATGACGCCGTCGATGATCACGCGCTCGCCGCCCTTCAGGCCGCCGGTGACGATCCAGTCGCTGCCGGCCCACTCGCCGAGTTCGACCGGGCGCGGCTGCGCGGTGCCCTTGTCGTCCACCACGTACACGAACTTGCCCTGCGGACCTTCGAGCACGGCGCGCTGCGGCACGAGCACGGCGCCGGGGCGCGTCGCGCCCGAGAGCGTCACGCGGACGAACTGGCCGGGATGCAGCCTGCCCTCCGCATTGGGCAGCACCGCGCGCGCGTCGCTCGTGCCGGTCGAGCCCGACACGCGCACGTCGGAGAACGCGAGCCAGCCGGTGCGGCCGTACACCTGCCCGTCGGCGAGTTGCACGCGCACCTCGAAGCGCCCGTCCCTGGGCAGCACCAGGCGCCCCGCCTCCGCCTCGCGGCGCATCATCAGCCGATCGGCGTCCGGGATGCCGAAGTTCACCCAGATCGGATCCACCTGCGTGATGCGCGTGAGCAGGACTTCCGGCCCCGAGATCAGGGTGCCTTCCGACGGCAGCGAGCGCCCCGCGATGCCCGACACGGGCGCTTCCACGCGCGCATACGCGAGGTCGAGGCGCGCTTCGAGCAGCCTTGCCTCCACCGCCTTGAGGTCGGCCGCGCCGATCGTTTCGGCGGACACCGCGTCGTCGTAGTCCTTCTGGCTCACCGCGCTCTCGGCGTGCAGGGGACCGAGGCGCGCCACGTTGCGCCGCGCCTGCGCGAGCCGGGCCTGCGCGCCGGCGAGATCGGCTTCCGCCTTGGCCAGCGCGGCCTCGAACGGCGCGCGGTCGATCGTGTAGAGCGACTGGCCCTTCTTCACCGTGCCGCCCTCGGTGAAGTTGCGCGACACGAGGATGCCGCGCACGCGCGCTCGCACCTCGACTTCGCGCGAGCCCGCCGTCTGGCCCGTGTACTCGAACGGCGCAAGCACCGTCTTCGGCTGCACCGTCATGGTGCTCACGGCCGCCGGCGGCATGCCGCCGCCGGGACCACCGTGCCCCTGGTTGCCGCTCGACGGGCCGCAGCCGGCGAGCGCGATGGAGATCAGGACGACGAAAGACAATTCAATGCGCATGAGAATCGGGGCCTTGGAGAGGGGGCGATTTTACGCGGCGCTGCCGCAATTGCTGTTTCAGCCGTGTTTCATTTCGCGCCCGATCCGGTACGCCCTAGTCGTCGGAGATCGTGATCGCATCCACCTTCCTCGGGTAGAACGCGAGCAGCGCGCGGATGTCCTGCATCTCGTCGTACGGTTGCTCGTAGCTCCAGGCCGCGTTTTCGGGCCCGCCGGCGACCGAAAAGTACGACGCGGTGCCCTTGTAGGGGCAGTAGGTCGTGTGCGGGGAGGCGATGAGCCGCCCCATCCGCACGTCCTTGCGCGGCAGGTAATAGACGGGGGCGTGGCCGCCTTCGAGCAGCTCGACCGCCTCGCGCGATTCGGCGAGCACCTCGCCGCCGAGCGTCACGCGCACGCGCCGGCCTGCGGGGCGCGTCGCGATGTGGCTGCGCGGGACCTTCTGGAAGCCGGGAGCGGGGTTCGCCATGGCGGGCGGAGATCAACCTCAGGTTACTGTATGCATATACATGCCCACAAGGGGGGTTTTCACGCCGCGTCGAACCAGAGGAACGGCGTGATGCCCTGCCTTGCTGTGGTCACGATTTCGCTTCGACGATCTGGCGGATGCCGGCGAGGCCCTGCTCGAAATCGCCGCCGACCATCTTGTCCATGTCGAAGAACAGGCACATGGCCTTGCCGATGAAATTGTTCTGTCCGTTCATGGTCCAGGTGACCCGCGTGCCCTGGGCCTCGGGCCTGAATTCGAACACCGCCGTATTCGTGGCGGCGAACGGCTTGAAGAACTCGAGCTTGAAGCGCACCAGCTCCGCCGCGCGGCTCTCGACGATCGTCATGCGCCCCTCGCCCACCTCCTGGTTGCCGGCCCAGGACATGCTCGCGCCGGTGCCGGCGGCGGGCCCCTCGAAGCTCTCCTTCGCCTGCGGGTCCTTCTTCGCCCAAGGCGACCAGGCCTTCCACTTGCGCAGCTCGTTGACCTGCGCGAACACGGCGGGCGCGGGCGCGGCAAACGTCGCCGAGCGCGAAACGCTGAATTCGCCCGGACGCGTCGCGACGTACGCCGTCAGCGCCACGACCACCACGGCAACACCAATCAGGACCTTCACCAGCATGATGCGTTTCCTCTCTTCAGTTGATGGTTCTGCTGCGTTCGCGCAGGCGCTCGAGCGTCTCGCTCCAGCCCTGCTCCATGCCGTCGAGCATCGCCGCGGCCTCGGGACCGGTCCCGGCCGCGGTCGCATGCAGCGAGAGGCGGGTCTTGCCGTCTTCCTCGGCAAGCGACACGGTGATCACTTCTTCCAGCCGCTGCATGCCGCGCGCGTCGTCGGCAAAGCAATGAATTACCACTCGCGCAGGCGGCGCGACCTCGCGGTAGCTGCCGCGCACCCAGTAGTCCTGCCCGTCGGGCGAGCGCATGCACAGGCGGAACAGGCCCCCGGGCCGCGCGTCGGCCTCGCAGGAATGGATCGTGAAGCCGCGCGGCCCGAACCAGTGCGCGAGGTGCTCGGCGCGCGTCCAGGCCGCGAACACGCGCTCGCGCGGCGCGTCGAAGACGCGCTCGGCATTGACGGTGTATTCGCGCCGTGGCGCGGCCGGCGTGTGATTCATAGCGCGAGGAAGTGCTCGAGGTTCTCGAAGGTCCCGCTCCAGCCCTGGTTCATGCTGGCGCGGCCCTCGTCGAAGATGCAGCGCTCGTCGTCGCTCGCGTTGATCGGCACCCAGCTCACCGTGATCAGCGTGCCCTTGCCCTGCTCGGCGAAAGTCACCGTGGTGAGCAGCTCGCGCGGCCAGCCGGGCGCCATCGGGTGGCGCGTGACGCCGCCCTGCTCGTCGGAGAAGGAGTTCACCCAGACGAGCTTTTCGGGCTTGACGATCTCGCGATAGAGGAACCGGCCCCACATCTCGGAGCCGTCGGGCGCGCGCAGGCAGTAGTGCATCAGCCCGCCGGGGCGCAGGTCCACCGTGCACCGCGCCACCACGAAGCCCTTCGGGCCCCACCAGTGCTTGAGGTGCTCGACTTCGGTCCAGGCCTGCCAGACGCGCGCGCGCGGCGCGCCGACCGAGCGCGTGATCACGAACGGGGCGGTGTCGGTCTTCATTTGTCCACCAGCACGCGGAAGCCGCCGTAGATCATGCGCTTGCCGTCGAAGGGAAAGGTCTTCGGGTCCATCATCGGCAGCACGCGCTTGTCCTTCATCACGCGCGCGTTCACGCGGTCGCGGTGCGCGCGCGACTTGAACACGATGTAGGAGAAGAACACCGTCTCGCCGGCGCGCTGCTTGACGGCGCGCGGAAACGAGGTGCGCTTGCCCCACTTCACGTCGTCGGCGACGCACTCGCGGAACTCGAGCGCGCCGTGCTCGCGCATGATGCGGCCCATCTTCGTCGCGACGCGCTTGTAGGCCGCGAGCTTGTTCTTCGGCACCGGCGTCAGGAAACCGTCTACGTAAGCCATGATCTCTCCTCGGTCGTTCAGCTGCGAAGGAATTGCTCCAGCTTGATGAAGGACTCGGTCCAGCCGCGGCGGTGGCCGTCGCGCACCGCCTCGTCGAACAGCTGCTCGTGGCGGAAGTGGAGCTCGGTGCCGCGCGGCACCTTCTTCAGCTCGATGGTGACCAGCGACTCGCGCTCAGGCGTGGTGCGCGGCCAGGTCCACGTGAAGACGAGCCTGCGGCTGGGCTCGACTTCCCAGTAGGTGCCCTGCACCTCGTGGTCAGTGCCCTGCGCGCCGCCGAACACCATGCGGAAGCGCCCGCCCTTGCGCAGGTCCAGGTCGGCGACGGCGACCGGATCGGCGTCGCCCGGCCCCCACCAGCGCTTCAGCGCCTGCGGGTCGGTCCACGCGCGCCAGACCTTTTCCGGCGCGACGGGGTAGAAGCGCGTGAGGACGAGGGAGGGCTCTTCGGCGAGGCGGGCTTGTTCCATGTCTGCAATTCCTCCTGCTGGTACAGGTAGCGCGCGAGCGCGTCGAGCTTGTCGGTCCAGAACTTCTCGTAGCGCTGCATCCAGGCCGCGGCCGCCTTCATCGGCGCGGCCGACAGCTCGCAGCTCACCACGCGGCCTTCCTTGTTGCGCGCGATCAGCCCCGCGTCCTCGAGCACCCGCAGGTGCTTGAGGAAGCCGGGCAGCGACATGCCGTGCGGCTCGGCGAGCTCCGACACCGCGAGGCTGCCGCCCTGCCCGAGGCTCTCCAGCACCTTGCGCCGCGTGGGGTCGGCGAGCGCGCCGAACACGCGGTCGAGGGTCGCGTCCTGATACTGAACCATACGGTTAAGTATCAACCCGGCGCGGCGGCCGTGTCAAGATGCGCCTCCCATGGCGACCCGGCGGCGATTTGCGCGGCGCGAAGACCTCGGCCTCACGCGGGCCGAGTTCGCGGTGCTGCGCCGCCTCGATGCCCCTCGCAAGATCCAGGACTTCCTCTTCGGCCTGAAGCAGAACTTCGAGCCCAACGGCGACACCTGCCGCCCGGTGCGCGAGGTGCTGCGCACGCGCAGCGCGCACTGCATCGAGGGGGCGATGCTCGCGGCGGCCGCGCTGTGGGTGCACGGCGAGCCGCCGCTGCTGCTCGACCTGCGCGCGACGCGCGACTACGACCACGTGGTGGCGCTGTTTCGCCGCCACGGCTGCTGGGGGGCGATCTCCAAGACGAACGGCGTATTCCTGCGCTGGCGCGACCCCGTGTACCGGAGCCTGCGCGAGCTCGCCATGTCCTACTTCCACGAGTACTGCAACCGGCGCGAACACAAGACGTTGCGCGAGTACTCGGTGCCCTACGACCTGCGCCGCGCCGATCCCGCGCTCTGGTCGAGCGGCGCGAAGCACGCCTGGGAGGTCGCGGAGACGTTGGACGCGCTGCGCCATTTCCGCCTCGTCGGCAGCCGCCAACTGAAGGAGGTCACGCGCCGTGACCCCTTCGAGCGCAGCACGGGCGCGCTGCTGCAGTACCGGCGCCCCCCGAGCCCCCCCCGCCGCGCTGGCAAGCACAGGAAATAGAACGGTTTTTCCCGTTACCG
>JAOUIL010000108.1 GCA_029883975.1 Betaproteobacteria bacterium | reverse complement strand
GTGACGGACAGGGACTCCTTCTCCAGCAGCAGGTACGCCGGCAGCCAGTAGGTGGCGAGGCCGCCTGGGTTCAGGCGCGACCTGACGAGCGAGAAGTACTCGCGCGTGTAGAGCGGAACCACCCCGGCCATCTTCGGCGGCGGCGGCTCGCCGGTGATGAGGTCGTAGCGCCGGCCGGTCATCTGCAGGAAGAAGCGCGCGTCCTCGACGTGCGCGCTCACCCGGGCATCGCGCAGCGGATGGCGCGCGGCGTCCGGAAAGACCACGCCGCTCATCTCCAGGATGTCGCGCGAGGTGTCCACCACGTCCACGCGCTGCACCTCGGGCAGCGCGGTCACCGCGCTCGCGGTGGCGCCCACGCCGAAGCACAGGACGAGCGCGGACTCGATGCGCGGGTGCAGCGCCGCGGGCAGCCAGGCAAAGAGCTTCATGTAGCGCTCGACCCCCACGGCGGTGGAGGCCATCGAGTACGAGTTGGTGGCGAGGCGATGGAACAGCGGCTCGCCGAGAAAGTCGTGCCGCAGGTAGAAGGTGGTCTGCGCGATGCCTTCGCGCGCGGCGACGATCGTCCCGCCGAAGCGCGCCTCCACCGCGCGGTGGTAATCCTGCGCCATCCTGCCGAAGGGAAAGAACGCGAGCGCGACGACGCAGGCGAACGCGGGCGCGAAGCGCAGCTCCGGCGAGCCCTCGGCGGGCACGGCGAGCAGGCACGCGAGGTACGCGAGCGCGAGGACGAAGATCGACCTCTCCACGCCGAGCAGGGGCAGCAGCACGAAGGCGGCCGCGAGCGAGCCGAGCATCGCGCCGAGCGTGTTGGCGAGCGTGAGGGCGCCGGTCGCCGCGCCCGCGTCCGCCACCCCCGCGCGCAGCCGCTCGCCGAGCGCGGTGAACAGGAAGCCCGAGAGGATCGCTCCCGGCGCCATGAGGAAGGCGCCGAGCGCCGCCGCGCGCCACGGCGAGCCCGGCGGCACGCCGGCGAGCGCCTGCGCGAGAAAGCCGAAGGCCCAGTAGCCGAGCACCACCCACACGCCCGCCAGCGCGGCGGCGAGGCGCGCGCGCTGCGCGAGGCGCCCGCGCCGCGCGCGCCCGGCGGCGAGCAGGCCGCCGAGCCCGATCCCCGCGAGCACGGAGGCGAGCATCACGGCGAAGACCATCGTCGTGCCGTCCACGAACAGCAGCAGGAAGCGGAACCAGACGACTTCCAGCGCAAGCAGCGCAGCGCCGGCGAGGAACGCCGCGGCGAGCACGCGCGCGCGGCCGCCGGCGGGCGCGGCGGCCGGTGCGGGCCTGGCGAAGCTGCGCGCGATCGCCCACGCGATCGCCGCCGCGCCGAGATTGCAGGCCGCGGCGGCGAAGCCGCTCGCGCGCAGGCCGAGCTGCGGGACCAGCACGAGCTCTGCAAGCAGCACGCCCGCCACCGCGCCGAGCGTGTTCACGCCGTAGAGGCGTCCGAGCGCGAGTCCGTAGCTCCCGGTCGCGGCCTCGAGCGGCCTGGCGAGCAGCGGCAGCGTCGCGCCGAGCGCCGTGGCGGGAATCGCCATGAGGCAGAAGGCGACCGCCGCGCGCGCGAGGTTCAGCGCGAACGCTTCGCCCAGCAGCGGCGCGAAGAGCGGACGGAAGATCTCCGGCAGATGCGGAAACGCGACGACGAGCGCCGCGCCCGAGAGCGCGGCCACCACCTCCACCGCCGCGTAGCCGAGCACCGGCTGCGCAAGGCGCGGCGCCAGGCGCATGGCGAGCGCGTTGCCCAGCGCGAGCCCGGCCATGAACGCGGCGACGACGATCGCCGCCGACCACACCGCGTTGCCCACCACGAGCCCGGCCTGCGCGAACCACACCGTCTCGAAGGCGAGCGCCCCCGCCCCCGAGAGGAAGAACATCGCGTAGAACGCGCCTTGCGTCACCTCAGCCCGCGTTCGCCTCGGCGAGCACGCGCCGCGCGACGCGAAAGCCGTCCAGCGCCGCGGGCGCGCCGCAGTACACCGCGCCGTGCAGCAGCAGCTCCTTGATCTCGGCCTTGCTGATGCCGTTGCGCAACGCCGCGCGCAGGTGGATCTCCAGCTCGTGCGGGCGGTTCAACGCGAAGATCATGGCAAGGCTCATGATCGAGCGCATCTTGAGCGGCAGCCCGCCGCGCCCCCAGCTCGCGCCCCAGCCGTGCTCGGTGACGAAGTGCTGCAGGTCGATGGTGAAGTCGTCGGCGTCGCGGAACGCCTTCGCCACGTAGTCCTTGCCCATCCAGCGGCGCCGTATCCTCATCCCCTCGTCGTAGGCCTTGCTGCGCCGCGCGGGCGTCTTTGCGCGTTTTGCCATCGCTCCCTCCTCGTGGTCGGAAACGAGGGAGTTTGCCACCCGGCCTACGCGGGCGGCACGGCGATCACCTGGCGGAACTTGCCGAAGCGCGCTTTCTGCTCCGGCGGCTCGCCCGCGCGCACGAGCCCCACATTGGCGAGGCCCTGCTCGCGCAAGTAGGCGCTCAGGCTTGCGATTACATTGCGCCATGCCTCCTCGCCGTCCGCGCCGGGCTTGAGATCGAGCCGCAGCCGGATCGCAGCCGGCCCGGTCTGCACGAGCTGGCTGCGGTGCACGCCGGGCGTCTCGTCGACGACGCTGCCGATGGCCAGGGGAAGAATCTTCACGGTGCGCCCGTCCGCCGCCTCGAGGCGAAGGACATCGTCGCGCCGGCCCGCGACGCGGATGGCGGGAAGCGGATTGCCGCACGGGCACGGATCCGGCCGCACGAGCACCGAATCGCCGAGGTCGTAGCGGACGATCGGCTGCACCCGGTTGGCGAGATTCGTGAGGAGCACGCTGTGCGACGGCTCGCCGGCAGGCACGGGCCGGAAGTCCTCGTCCACGGGCTCGAGGATCGCCCAGTCGCTGTTCACGTGCAGCCAGTCGCGGCCGCAACTGAAGGCCATGACGAGGCATTCAGACGCCCCATAGAAATTGCGCACTGTGCAGCCGAACGCTTCCGCCATGCGCGCGCCGGCATCCTGCGTCGTCGACTCGCCGGCGCATTCGACGAGCGCGGGACGCAGGTTGAGGCGGCCGGCGACCTGCTCCTCGGCGAGAAGCTCGAGCGCGCTCGGGTAGCCGGTGAGAACCGCCGGGTCGAACGCATTGAGCGCGGCGACGAGATCCGCGAGCGGCCGCTGTACCGGGAACACCCGGTAAGCGAGCGAGCGAAACGGGTCCCGCCGTCGCTCCAGCTCGATCCAGCCCGCGCCGGCGTAATGGCCGTCGGCGCCGAGCACCGCCGCCCAGCGGTATCCGCGCAGGGCCATGCGCCAGAGGTCGCCCGCGTCGAGCCAGGCGACGCCGAGGCGTGCGAAGTTGATCGCGCGGTAGACGTCGATCGCGCCGCGGTCGTAGACGAAAAGCGCCGGCTGGCCGGTGGTGCCGGCGCTCGTGCACAAGAAGTACTTCTCGCGGAACGGGGCGGCGATCCGCGCCGGGTCGGAAATGAACGCCTCTGCGCCGGCGAGCGTGACGCCGGGGTCCGTCACCCACTCGTCGAACGCGGCCATCAGCTCGCGCTTGTTGATCGGCGGCAGGTCGCGCAGCGCGGCGCCTTCGGCCGGCAGATCCCGATAGAGGCGCCGGTAGAGACGCGACCCTCGGCGTGCGTGCGACAGCAGATCCGCGAAACGGGATTCCCGGCGCCGCGCGAGCCCCGCCTCGCCCTCGCGCTGCGCGCGCCACAGGTCCAGCACGACGCTCCACCTGCCCGGCTGATCGCCCACCCCGCGCCTCCACTGGCTCTGTGAAGTGCCTGCGTCCCGCCCCCTTCGACGCTACCATAAGGCAGTCGCGATTTGCGGCCGCGAAAAGAGGCGACCCATGAAAGGCGTCCTAAGACCGAAATGCTGAAGCGCCCGAAAGCGGCGGCGGGCACTCTCGTCGTCCTCGAGCACGTCTCGAAGATCCTGAAAGGCAACCCCTTGGGCGACCCGCACGTGCGTAAGGTTGGCGTGTGGCTGCCGCCGCACTACGACTGGAGCAAGAAGCGCTTTCCCGTGCTCTACGACCTGGTCGGCTTCACCGGCTCGGGGCTCGCGCACACCAGCTTCAAGTCCTTCGGCGACAACGTGCCCGAGCGCGCGGCGCGGCTCATCCACGACGGGAAGATGGCGCCCTGCGTCATCGTGTTCCCGGACTGCTTCACCGCGCTCGGCGGGAACCAGTACGTGAATTCAACGGCGATCGGCGACTACGCCGACTACCTGACGCGCGAGATCATCCCCTTCGTCGATCGCGAGTTCCGCACGCTCGCCGCGCGCGAGCACCGCGGCTGCTTCGGCAAGTCCTCGGGCGGCTACGGCGCGATGATCCACGGCATGCAGTACGCGCAGCACTGGGGCGCGATCGCCGACCACTCGGGCGACGCGTACTTCGACTTCGTCTACTGGCACGACTGGCCGAACACGCTGAACGAGCTGGCGAAGCACCGCGCGCCGAAGCAGAAGGCGGGCGCCTACGACGCGCGCAAGGAAGCACGGCGCAAGGAGCTGGAGCTGGGCAAGGACGACGGCCGCATCCGGCGCTTCCTGCAGCACGTGTGGAAGAAGGAGAAGGTCTCGGGCAAGGAAGTCCACGCCCTCATGAACCTGTGCATGGCGGCGACCTACGACCCCGACCCGCGCGCGCCGAACGGCTTCCGCATCCCGTTCAACGCCGAGACCGGCGAGCCGGTGCCCGGGCGCTGGAAGAACTGGCAGAAGCACGACCCGATCAACCTCATCGCGCGCTACCGGCGCAACCTCAAGACGCTGCGCGGCATCTACATCGACTGCGGCTGGAAGGACCAGTACCACATCCAGTACGGCTCGCGCATCCTCTCGCGCCGCCTCGCCGAGGCGGGCATCCGCCATCGGTACGAGGAGTTCGACGACGACCACTCCGACATCGACTACCGGATGGACGTCAGCCTGCCGTTCCTCGCCAACGCGTTGCGCTGAGCGGTTGCCTGCCGCGGCGTGGTCTTCGCCTCTGCTAGGCTCGTGCTTCCGATTGGAGGTTGCGATGCCGAGTTCCGAACAAACCGCCGAGCGCGCGCTCGCGCGCCAGAAGGCCTGGGCCACCGGGCTGGTCGTGCTGTGCGCGCTGGTGTTCGTCGCCGCCCGGTCGCTCGAGCCGCGCTACGGCGCGCTCGCCTGGGTGGCCGCGTTCGCCGAAGCCGCGATCATCGGCGCGCTCGCCGACTGGTACGCGGTGGTGGCGCTGTTTCGCCACCCGCTCGGCCTGAAGCTGCCGCACACGGCCATCATTCCCTCCAACCAGGCGAAGATCGCCGACGAGATCGGCGCCTTCATCGCCCGCCACTTCCTCGCCGGCGAGCGCATCGCCGAGCGCATCGTCGAGCTCGACCCGGCGGCGATCGCCGGCCGCTGGCTCGCGCAGCCCGCGAACCGCGAGCGCGCGGTGGCGCAGGCCGAGCGCGAGGCGCTGCGCGACGAGCTCGGCATCCTCGAGGGGCTGGGCGAGCTGCTCGCCGCCCCCGAGGCGCAGGCCGCGATCCGCGAGCGCATCCGCGCCGAGCTGCCGACGCTCGCGCGCTTGTTCCAGGCGGATGCCTACGTGCTCGCCAAGCTGATGGCCGCGGCGCAATCGCTGCTCGACGAGGTGCAGGCGGACCCGGCGCACCCCTTGCGCGCCGAGCTGCGCGGCTTCGTGCTCGGGCGCCTCGAGGACTTCCTCGCCTCCGCGGCCGAGCGCCTGCAGGGCGACGAGGCGTTCCGCGCGCGGCTCAACCGCTGGCTCGCCACGCGCGCCGGCGCGCTCACCGAGGCCTACAAGCACGAGGTGGCCGCGTTCGTCTCCACGCAGGTGAAATCCTGGGACGCGCGCCGCGCGGTGCGCGCCATCGAACTGGCGATCGGCAAGGACCTGCAGTACATCCGCGTGAACGGCACGCTGGTGGGCGGCCTGATCGGCCTTGCCCTGTTCGGCGCGACGCGGCTGCTGTGAGGGCGCGCGCGTAAGCCCCGGGCGCCGGCGCCGACCAACGGCGCAAGGAGGCAGCCCATGACCCTACACACACTCGTCTTCGCCGCCGCGCTCGCTTTCGCCGCGCCGGCGCTCGCGCAGAAGCCCGAGATCTACGTCGCGGACGGCGCCGCGCTCGGCGGCTACGACCCGGTGGCCTATTTCACCGAGTCCAGGCCCGTGCAGGGCGACGCGCGGTTCACGCACCAGTGGAAGGGCGCGACCTGGCGCTTCGCCAGCGCCGCGCACCGCGACGCCTTCGCCGCCGCGCCGGAAAAGTACGCGCCGCGCTACGGCGGCTACTGCGCCTACGGCGTGGCGAGCGGCTATACGGTGCCCACCGTGCCGGAGGCCTGGACCGTGCGCGACGGCAGGCTGTACCTCAACTACAGCACCGGCGTGCAGCAGAGCTGGCTGCGGGACCCGGCGGGCTACATCCGCAAGGCCGATGCCAACTGGCCGCAGGCGCTCGAGCGATAGCGCGGGAATAGCGTCGCCGCCCGCGCTGTTCTCCGCATTGGCGGTTTCCCCATCCCAACCCGAGGAGGCTTCATGAAGGCAATCCCAGTCGTCGCGGCAGCGCTGCTCGCGCCCGCGCTCTCGATCTCACCCGCGCTCGCCCAGAAGAAGGGCGCCGACATGACGTTCTTCGTCACCAGCGTCGGCAAGGGCAACGGCGCCGACCTCGGCGGGCTGGAGGGCGCGGACGCGCACTGCAACGCGCTCGCCGCCGCGGCCGGCTCGAAGCGCACCACGTGGAAGGCCTACCTGAGCACCACCGCGCCCGGCGGCGAGGCGGGCGTCAACGCGCGCGACCGCATCGGCAAGGGCCCGTGGAAGAACGCCAAGGGCGTGGTGGTGGCGAAGAGCGTCGCCGACCTGCATTCGGCGAAGTCGAACGTCACCAAGCAAACTGCGCTCACCGAGAAGGGCGAGGCGGTGAAGGGGCGCGGCGACACGCCGAACGAGCACGACATCCTCACCGGCTCGGACCCGCAGGGCATGTTCTCGACCGCGGGCGGCGACACGACCTGCAAGAACTGGACCTCGAGCGGCGAAGGCTCGGCGATCGTCGGCCACCACGACCGCATCGGCCTGAAGGACACGCGGCACATGAAGTCGTGGAACTCCTCGCACGGCACG
>JAOUIL010000107.1 GCA_029883975.1 Betaproteobacteria bacterium | reverse complement strand
CCTGTGTGCGTGCCCCAGAAGTGCGTGCGCTCCACCTTGGCGGCGCGAATCGCCGCCAGCACGCTTTGAGCGTACTCGGCCAGGCCGTAGGGGCCGGGGATGTGCGACGAGCGGCCGTGGCCCGGGAGGTCGATGAGGAGCAGGCGGTAGTTGGGTTGAAAGGCTCCGACTTGCGCGGAGAAGAGGCCGCTGTGCTGGGAGGCGCCGTGGACCATCGCGAGCCACGGCTTAGTCGGACCCGCGGTCGCGATCACCTCGAAGTGCGGCAGATCACATCGGGTAGTCAGGTTGCCTCAGTCCACAAATCCGGTGCACGGAAGGCATACGAAAACAAGGCCCACATCTGGAGAGCCACCAGTGTCACGATAGTCGCGATAACCCCGGTCATGAAGAAGGATCCTAGCTCGACTGGTGGCATGTCCGTAGTGGCAAAGCCGTAGAGCATCCACGCTGTTTCCAGCACGCTGGCAGCGAAGATCCATTGCCAGATCCGACGCGTGCCGATTACCCGCCAGTAGGCAAACCCGAACAGGCCCACAAGTTGCGCGACATAGAGAGGAATCAATGCCACGTCTTCAAACTCCTGCCCGCTCGGTTCGGCTGAAACAAGAAAAGGAAAGATGTAGCCACTAACCGTCAGGGCCACCATCAGGAAGAAATAGGCCTTCCACAGCCGACGCTTGCCCACGACAACCTGACGCCAAGGCTCAGTGGGGGTGACCGCGGCGCGGAGCACCGCTGTTGGACGCTCCGCTGCAGCGCTGGATTGGGCGTCTTGTCACAAGGATGGCTCTTGGCGTTCGGTTCTTTGCACTAAAGCGCCGAAGCTGCTGTCCTTCGCCTCCAGAGACTTGATTGATTTGCGAATGTCGAAGAGAACGAGAATTGGCCCAGTCGCTACCGCCGATACTAGAAATGCAGCTAAGGCGAAGACGAACGCGCCAAGGATCTTCCCTCCTGTTTGAGGCTCAACAAGATTTAACCCGATAGCCCGGAGTATAGGGACGGTGTAGTGGTAGCCAACGACACCAAATATCAGGAGCACGAGCCACAGATAGATCTCGATGATCCAAGCGTAGACGTCAACTACTATCCTAGTAAGCATTCAACCCCCTTTGCATTGCGTCCGCACCGCTTCCAAGACGCCCAACGTCCACGACCACCGGCGCGCGCCCGGCTGTGCGTCCAAATCGCAGCGCTCACGCGCGCGTCTGTGCGGATCGTGCTGTTGGGCCTCGGCCTCATATGGGAATTCTTAAAGTCGAAAACGGATGGGGTCTGGACGAAATCTTCTGCACCTTTAGCCGAAGTACGCCCACTTTGCGTTCGCGCACCGCCTGCTCGAGCACGGCGTCCGTTTGATCAGCGGCGATCGGTATCCACGTTGTGACTACCTGATTGGGGCGGACCAACGTATCGATTTCAGAGAGCTGGCCTTCGACTCGCCCTTGGAACTTAATCTCGTAAGTGCCGGTGGCGGCATGTTTCTTTCCGTGCGGCGAAGGGCGAACGGACGTGCCGAATGTAAAGCCAAGCGAAAGAACGTAGATCGGATCGTTTGTGTGATTTCGCAGCTCGACGCTAATAACTCTCTTGTATACCTCGTTCACCGAAGCGAGCCGTGTGTCGATGTAGAAGTTGTCGATTGCATTTCGCGGAAAGAGATAAACGACAACCAGGACGGAGGGGATCAGCGCTACAAATAGGCCGATGATGTCCCAAATGCCCCACTTCGCCATAAATTCCCAGAACCACATGTCGCTATTCCGAGGCCCAACCTCGTGGTGAACGTCGGGCCAAGACATGTGGAGCCAGATCCAGCGCGGTGCTTGCGGCCCGACCGTTCCACCTAGAGTTAGGCATCTAATGCCATCCCCGCCATAGATGCGAAGTCATTCACGATCATCTCTTCGGGGCTCATCGCTCGAGGTTGCGATTCTTCAGGATCAAAGCCCGAATACTGATTCCGGGTTGGTACGCCGGTGATACTCATTCTCTGCAACACAAGACGGCATCTCTCGAAGTGGTATCGATGAGCGACCACGACCACTTTGGAAATCTTCTTGCCAATGCTTGCTGCGTGCGCCAGAAACTCGCATGCAACGTCCTTAGTACCTTGGTCCTTCGGTGAGCTAGTGAACGCAGCGGCAGTGTCCGCTGGTAGGGCGCGGGCAATTTCAAACTGGAGATAAAGATCGAGCTTGTGTTCTAGATGGAGCAACTGGGCTTGCTGCGCTAGAACGGCATTATTGGCGCCAGGGAGCCTGTTCGCCTTCACCTCGGATTCACTGGTCGGTGCATTCGACCACTTCCTCATTCTGTATCCGCAGGCAAAGCCAAACACAGCGTCCGCAGAAGCCAACGCGGAGCAGTCCGAGAACTGCGGGCAGCGCTTGAAGTGGCCGAGGAGGCTCTCTACGCGCCTAGAACAATTCGGATAGGCCGTTGCGAGACGAATACTCCCATCCTTGGTGTTCGCAACGAGGGTCCACCTGAGGTGAACCAATGCAGAATCGGGAAACCCTCTGTCGCGATAGTGGGCGGTTAGCTCGAAGAGCAGCTGATCGAGGGACACGTTGCGCTCAAAGTTGCCGAGATGCCTGACGCTCAGTAATCAGCATACGTGCCGTCTATCATAGGTCTCTTCCGCGTCGCTGTCGCCAAGTACGCGTGTAGTCAATGTGTTGTGGGACGTACAACGCCTAACGCCGCGTGATAGGCCGCAGAAAATGGGACAAGCGTGTGATCCAGCGAACGTATCTCTACGCGAGATCGCCCGCTATCCGACTCTCACTCCCGCAACAAGAACCTCGCCGCCTCCTCCGCAATCTCGTCGAGGCTCTTCCTTCCCCCCGCCCGGTACCACCGCGCCGTCCAGTTGAGCACGCCGAAGGTGAACAACCGCGCGAGTTGCGCGTCGCCGCCCATGATCCCCTGCGCCTGCAGCTCGTCGGTCACTTTCTGCCACAGCGCGTCGTAGCGGTCCTTCAGCGCGATGACGCGACGGCGATTCGCCGGCGTCAAGGACCTCCAGTCGTAGAGCATGACCGGGATGAAGTCGTGGCCCTCGCCGCAGATGGTCTCGAGGTGCGCGCGCACGAGCTTCCTGAATTTCTCCGCGGGCGGGAGCTTGAGCGCGGCGACCGCCTCGAGGTGCCGCAGGCCCTCTTCCAGTCCCTGCTCCATGACGGCGACGAGCATCTCCTGCTTGGTCTCGAAGTGGTAGAACGGGCTGCCGGAGTGCATGCCCGCGGCCTGCGAGATGTCGCGGATGGAGGTGCCGTCGAAACCTTTCTCGCGAAAGAGGCGCGCGCAGACGCGCAGCAGGTCTTCCCTGCGGTTGCCGCTCGGCGCGGCCTTCTTCTTCGGCTTTCTCACTTGGCCTTGAGGCGCGGCAGGTCCGCGGGCGCCTCGATCTCCATGCGCAGGAGCTGCGCGGCGACCGCCTTGCCGAGGTTGTCCATGCGCAGCGAGCGCGCCGCGCCGCCCTGCAGCGCGCGGTTGAGGACGATCTTGAGGGCGAGCAGGTTGTCGAGCGGCCAGAGCTCGACGGGGCCTTCGCAGATAGCCTTGAAGTGCTCCTGCACGCGCGCCTTTGTCACTTCGCGCTTGAGGATTTCGTAGGTCGGCGCGTCGAACGCGAACAGGCCGATGTCGGCTCGATCGGCCTTGTCGCCCGAGCGCGCGTGCGCGATCTTCCACAGCGGAACGCGCATCAGGTCTTCTCCACGTCGATCTCGACCTTCGCTTCGATCAGCTCGCGCCTGACGAGGGTCGGCCAGATGCCGAGCAACTCCTTTGCGCCCTGCACGCCCTTCATGCTGCCGACGTACGGCGGGCCGGAGAGGCCGAGCCAGGGGAAGAGCCTGCCGTAGGCGTCGGCGATCTTCCTGTCCTGCGTGCGGATCGTCATGCGCAGGAAGCATTCGTTCAGCTGGTCGCGGTACGTGGGATCGGCGTTCGCGCCGAGGAGCGAGTCGTAGCCGATGTACTCGACGTTCATGTCCTCGACCGGCCAGCCGCGCTCGGCGACGAGGGTCCTGATGGTCTGCGCCGCCTTCTCGCACTTCGCGTAAGCCTGCGGCCAGGAGAAGCCGATCATGCCCGTGCCCATCCAGCCGTCGTGGTAGCCGCCTACGATCTTGAGCTTCTGCGGTCGCGGTGCGCCGGTGGCCCCGGTGACCTTCACGCGGTCGTTGCCCTGGTCGTCGAACTTCAGCGTCCCCATGTCGAGGATGACGTCGGGCGAGGCGTAGGCGTGCGGGTCGTGCACTTCGTACAGGAGCTGCTGGCGCAGGGTGTCGAAGGAGATCCGTCCGCCGGTGCCTGGCGCCTTGGTGAAGAGCGCGCTCGCGTCTTCGCTCACCTCGGCGATCGGATAGCCGAGGTGCGCGTAGTCCGGGATGTCCGCCCATTCCGCGGCGGAGCCGAAGTTGCCGCCCGCGCCCTGGCCGGAGCACTCGAGCAGGTGCCCCACGGTGAGGCCGAGGGCGAGCTTGTTCCAGTCGTCCCACTTCCAGCCCAGCTCGTGCACGAGCGGCGCGAGCGAGAGCGCCGCGTCGGCGACGCGGCCGGTGAGGACGATGTCGGCGCCTTGCTCAAGGGCACGCACGATCGGCTGCGCGCCGAGGTAGGCGTTGGCGAACAGCATGCGGCTGCGCACGCTCGACAGGGCGGCGCCGCTATCCATGTGCGCGAGGCTCTCGCCCGCCGCGGCGAGCTCGTCGAAGCGCTCGAGCACCGCGTCGCCGGTGACCGTCGCGATCGTCGCCGTCCAGCCCTTGTCGCGAAAGGCCTTGGCGATCGCCGCGCGCGCGCCCTCGGGATTGAGCCCGCCCGCGTTGAGGATGAACTTCACGCCGTGCTGCGCCGCGAGCGGCCAGAGGTCCACGAGCATCGGCAGCCCGTCGCGCGCGTAGCCGGCCGCCGGGTCCTTCTGCCGGTCCTTCTGCAGGATGGCGAGCGTGAGCTCCGAGAGGTGGTCGGAGGCGATGTACTGCACGCCGCCGCGCTCGATCGAGGCGCGCACCGGCTGCCAGGAATCGCCGTAGAAGCCGAGCCCGGCGCCGACCCGGACGCGCTTCACGCCGGCATGGCGCGCGCGATGAGCGCGTCGAACGGGGCGTTTGGCGCGAGCGTGCCGAAGGCGCCCGTCCATGGCGCGCCGAGGCGCGAGGCGACGAAGGCGTCGAACACGAAGTCGGGCGCATGGCGCGCGAGCAGGCTCGCCTGCAGCGCGAGCGCGAGGTCCTGGGTGAGGCGCCGCGCCGCGGACTCGTGCTCGGCGGCGTCCGCGAGGCGGTCCTTGAGCGAGGCGCAGAACGCGTCGTAGGAATGGCTTCGCCCGGCCGCGGCATCGAGCTCGGCGGCGAGCGCGGCGACCACGTCGGGGGCCTTGCGCAGCGCGCGCAGCACGTCGAGGCACATGACGTTGCCCGCGCCCTCCCAGATGGAGTTGAGCGGCATCTCGCGATAGATCCTCGCGAGCACCTGCTCCTCCACGTAGCCGTTGCCGCCCACGGCTTCCATCGCCTCCTGGCCGAAGTGCGAGCCGCGCTTGCACACCCAGAACTTCGCCGCGGGCGTGAGCACGCGGCGCAGGAGCATCCCGTCTTCCGCGTCGTAGGCTTTCGAGAGGCGCAGCACGAGCGCTGTCGCCGCCTCCGACTCGAGGGCGAGGTCGGCGAGCACGTTCTTCATGAGCGGCTGGTCCCTGAGCAGCTTGCCGAAGGCCTGGCGCTGCGCGGCGTTCCACAGCGCCTGCGCGAGCGCCTGGCGCATCAGGCCGGCGGTGCCGATCGCGCAATCCAGGCGCGTGTACACGCCCATCTCGAGGATCATCGGCACGCCGCGGCCTTCCTCGCCAAGGAGCGTCGCCTGCGCGTCCTCGAACTCGACTTCCGAGCTCGCGTTCGAGCGGTTGCCGAGCTTGTCCTTCAGGCGCTGGATGAGGATGCCGTTCACGCCGCCGTCGGCGCGCAGCCGCGGCAGGAAGAAGCACGACAGCCCCCCGGGCGCCTGCGCGAGCACGAGGAACGCGTCGCACATCGGCGCCGAGAGGAACCACTTGTGCCCGGTGATGGCGTAGCTGCCGTCGCCGCGCGCTACAGCGCGCGTGGTGTTGGTGCGCACGTCGGAGCCGCCCTGCTTCTCGGTGAGGCCCATGCC
This sequence comes from Betaproteobacteria bacterium, assembly GCA_029883975.1. Classification (GTDB taxonomy): domain Bacteria; phylum Pseudomonadota; class Gammaproteobacteria; order Burkholderiales; family SG8-39; genus JAABQT01. Next base: position 1,011 of record JAOUIL010000107.1, on the reverse strand, counting down.
GATCAGCGCGGCGTCCTTCTCGCGCGAATAGATGCGCGGCAGCCATTGCGCGGCCACCCGCGGGTCGGCCTTGATCGCGGGCACGGCGCCGTAGGTCATGGTGACCGGGCACTGCGTGCCGTTCTCGACCTCCGAATACAGCAGGTACCCGGCCGCGCGCTCGACGTGCGCGCCCGCGCCGGGCGCGGACCACGGCGCCGAGTGCAGCCCGTGGCGAAAGGCAATTGCCATCAGCGCGTGCCAGGCGGGGTGGAACTCGACCTCGTCGCGGCGCCGCCCGCGCGCGTCGTGCGTCTTCAGCTCGGGGGCGTAGCGGTTGGCGGCGTCGGCGAGCGCGAGCGTCTCGCGCCGGCCGAGCTCCGCTCCGAGCGCCGACAGGCGCTCGCGCGCGCCGGCGAGCCGCGCGCGCGGCAGGTTGAAGGCGAGCGCGTCGGCGAGCGCCGCGTTGCGGCTGAAGAGGTTGTAAGCCTCGAGCGGCGCGCTCTGGTTGAGCACTTCGTGCGTGGCCGGCATGCCCGGTCGAGTCTAGGCGCGCCCCCCCTGAAAAGCAATTGCTTGGTGGGCGTGCCCTGTAGAATCCGCGGCCGGAGGAGGTGCGTGATCGTCCAGTTCCTGCAGCTGCTGCTCGCCGGCGTCGCGCAAGGCTGCGTCTACGCGCTGGTCGCGCTGGGCTTCGTCCTCATCTACAAGGCGACCGAGACCGTCAACTTCGCGCAGGGCGACCTGATGATGCTCGGGGCGTTCTTCGCGCTCACCGGCGCGACGGTGCTCGGCCTGCCGTACTGGCTGACCATCGTGTTCGCGGTCGCCGTGATGCTCGCGGTGGGCATGGCGCTCGAGCGCGCGGTGCTGCGGCCGGTGCTCGGCTACCCGGCGTTCACCGTCGTCATGGTGACCATCGGCGTGGGCTTCGTGCTGCGCGGCGTGGTGACGATGATCCCGGGCTGGGGCACCGAGACCTACGCGCTCGCCACGCCGTTCGCCGACAAGGTGATGCGCGTGGGCGGCGTA
>JAOUIL010000106.1 GCA_029883975.1 Betaproteobacteria bacterium | reverse complement strand
GTGCAGACAGTGTTCGCCCCGAGGCTGTGCATCGAGTGCGACGCCTGCGTCGACATCTGCCCGATGGACTGCATCAGCTTCACGCAGGACGGCGAGGAGAAGGAGCTGCGCACGCGCCTGCAGGCGCCCGCGTTGAACCTCACGCAGGACCTGTACGTGCAATCGGGCCTCAAGACCGGGCGCGTAATGGTGAAGGACGAGGACGTGTGCCTGCACTGCGGGCTGTGCGCCGAGCGCTGCCCGACAGGCGCCTGGGACATGCAGAAGTTCCTGCTCGACCTGACGCACGCCGGCCCGGGCTGCCGCAACCACCCCCAGAAGAAAGCTGCCTAGACCCATGAAGCGCATCGAGGCGCTCAACGATTTCGTCGTCAAGTTCGCCAACGTCAACGGCTCGGGCTCGGCCTCGGCCAACGAGCTGTTCGCCAAGAGCTTCCTCAGGATGGGGATTCCCGTCTCCCCGAGGAACATCTTCCCGTCCAACATCCAGGGGCTGCCGACCTGGTATGAGGTGCGCGTGACGGAGCGAGGGTGGCTGGGCCGGCGCGGGGGCGTGGACCTGATGGTGGCGATGAACCCGCAGACCTGGGCGCAGGACGTGAAGGAGATCGAGCCGGGCGGGTACCTGTTCTACGACAACACCAAGGCGCTGCCGCAGGGGCGCTTTCGCGACGACGTGCACGCCATCGGCATGCCGCTCACCGAGATCTGCAACCAGACCTACACCGACTCGCGCGAGCGGCAGCTGTTCAAGAACATCGTGTACGTCGGCGCGCTCGCCTCGCTGATGGACATCGAGCCGGGCGTGATCGCCGAGCTGATCGGCGAGCAGTACAAGGGCAAGGAGAAGCTCCTCAAGCCCAATCTCAACGCCTTCCAGATGGGCTACAACTACGCCGGCGAGAAGCTGAAGGGCGTTTTGGGGCTCAAGGTGAAGCGCGCCTACGGCGTGGGCGACCGGATCTTCATGGAGGGCAACGCCGCGGCGGCGCTCGGCTGCGTGTACGGCGGGGCCACGGTGTGCGCCTGGTACCCGATCACGCCGTCATCCTCCCTGGCGGAAGCCTTCCAGCGCTACTGCTCGAAGCTGAGGCTGGACCCGGCCACCGGCAAGAACAAGTTCGCCATCGTGCAGGCCGAGGACGAGCTCGCCTCGATCGGCATCGTGACGGGCGCGGGCTGGAACGGCGCGCGCGCGTTCACCGCCACTTCGGGGCCGGGGATCTCGCTGATGAGCGAGTTCATCGGGTTGGCGTACTTCGCCGAGATCCCGGCGGTGATCATCGACGTGCAGCGCGGCGGGCCGTCCACGGGGATGCCTACGCGCACGCAGCAGTCCGACGTCCTCGCCTGCGCGTACGCGTCGCACGGGGACACGAAGCACGTGCTGCTCTTTCCCGAGGATCCGCACGAGTGCTTCACCATGGCGGCCGATTGCCTGGACCTCGCCGAGCGGCTGCAGACGCCGGTGTTCCTCATGACCGACCTCGACATCGGCATGAACCAGCGGCTGTGCAAGCCGCTCGAGTGGGACGACAGCCGCCAGTACGACCGCGGCAAAGTGATGACCGCGGAGATGCTGGAAGCGGGCAAGGAGTTCGGGCGGTACCTGGACGTGGACGGCGACGGGATTCCGTTCCGCACCTATCCGGGCACGCATCCCACGAAGGGCGCCTATTTCACGCGCGGCACGAGCAAGAACCCGTACGCGGTGTACTCGGAGACCGGGCCGGATTACCAGTACAACATGCAGCGGCTGCTCAAGAAACACGACTTCGCCAAGACGCTGGTGCCCAAGCCCGTGCTGACGCCGGCCAACGAGCCGGCGCGCTTCGGTTGCATCTATTACGGCTCGACCTCGCCGTCGATGACCGAGGCGCTCGAGGCGCTGGCGGCGCGGAACATCTTCGTCAACGCCCTGCGCATCCGCGCCTTTCCGTTCCAGGACGAGATCTTCGACTTCTGCCAGTCGCACTCCAAGATCTTCGTCGTCGAGCAGAATCGCGACGCGCAACTGAGGACACTGCTGGTCAACGAGGCCGGGATCAACCCGGCCTCTTTGATTTCCATCCTGCACTACGACGGCACGCCGATCACGGCGCGCTACATCACCAGGGAAATCTCCGAGAGCGTCTCGGCCCTCAACGTGCGGCCGATCAAGCGGGACAAGGCCGCATGACCTACGTCGCCAAACCCAAGCTGCACCATCCGACCCTGGCGAAGAACAAGGTCGGCTACACGCGGCGGGATTACGAAGGAAAAGTCTCCACGCTCTGCGCCGGCTGCGGGCACGATTCCATTTCCGCGGCGCTGATCCAGGCGTTCTGGGAGCTGGACATCCAGCCGCACCGGGTGGCGAAGCTCTCCGGGATCGGCTGCTCTTCCAAGACGCCTGATTACTTCCTCGGCAATTCGCACGGCTTCAACACCGTTCATGGGCGGATGCCATCTGTCTTGACTGGTGCCAACCTCGCCAACCGCGAGCTCATCTACCTCGGCGTGTCGGGGGACGGGGATTCGGCGTCCATCGGCCTGGGGCAGTTCGCGCACGTCATGCGCCGTGGCGTCAACATGACCTACATCCTGGAGAACAACGGGGTGTACGGCTTGACCAAGGGCCAGTTCTCGGCGACCGCGGACAAGGGGTCGAAGGCGAAGAAGGGCATGATCAATGCCGATGCGCCGGTGGATACCGTGTCATTGGCTTTGCTGATGGGGGCTACGTTCGTTGCCCGTTCCTTTTCAGGCGACAAGAAACAGCTCGTTCCCCTGGTGAAGGCGGCCATCGCTCATGAGGGCGCTGCGTTCATCGACGTGATTTCGCCTTGCGTTGCGTTCAACAACCATCCCGGTTCCACCAAGAGCTACGACTACGTTCGGGAGCACAACGAGGCGGTCAACCGGCTGGATTTCTGGCCGTCGCGGGATGCGATCACGGTGGATTACTCGGAGGGCGGGGTGATCGACGTGCCGCAGCATGATGGGTCGATCATCAAGCTGAGGAAGCTGGATTCGAGCTATGACCCGTCGGACAAGATCAATGCGGTGTCCCACATCGCAAGGGCGGCGGAGAAGGGGGAGGTGTTGACGGGGTTGCTGTATCTGGCGCCGGATGCGGAAGACCTGCACGCGCATCTCAACACCTATGAGGCACCGTTCAACCGGCTCGGTGAGAAGGAACTGTGTCCGGGCGCGGGGATGTTGGAGAAGATCAACGCCGCGATGCGGTAGGAACTCCAGCTTGCCGGGCGCGCCATAAAGTGCGCCCCAGGTGCCCGGTCGGGCTATTTCGGCGGAAAGCTGGCCAGCATTCCCGCAACGACCTTCGGCAATTCCCCGGCAGCCGCGTCAGTCCTGATGGCCCCGGCGGCCAGCCCTCGCCAGACCAGCGCATTGCCCTCGGCGCCGGTGACGTTCAGCGAGAGCGCCCGGAGCTCATAGCCATTCGGACTGGATTCGTAGCTCATCCAAACGACCAGGGCAGCCTTGTCCAGTTGCGGCGTCAGGCCCTTGGCCTGCAACTCCCGATCCGCCAGGAATCGCACGTTCGCCTCCACCAGCGGATCCCGCCAGCTTGTCGGCTTCGCGTCGGCCCACCGATAGGTCTTCGACCCCGGGAAGCTGAACAGCGGGTCGTAGGAATACGTGGTCGTCGGGCTTCCTATGCCGGCGCAGCCCGCAACGGTCAGGAAGATCAGAATGATTGCGGTCAGCGCCGCGCTGGAGCGAAGGATGGTGCGCACGAGTTCTCCTTGTTGCAGGCTCAGATCATGGGCGATTCAACAGCCTCAATCCTACCGCCAGTTCGATTGATCATGCACCTATAGCGCGGCTTCGAACGCCTTCATCTCCCGATCGTGCGTGCTCCAGAACGGCCGCGGCTTCGCGCCCTTCAGCACGTCTTCCAGGATGCCGACGTGCGTGGCCCAGCCGCCGCCCACGCCGCGCAGCGCCGCGAAATCTTCCGGCAGCCGGTGCACGATGGTGAGCAGCACGTCCTTGCCCTTCGGCGCGAGCTCGTAGACCACCTCCGAATCCTTGCCGTCCCAGTCCCAGGAGTGGGCGAGCAGGCGCATCGGCTCGAGGCGCGTGATGCGGCCTTCGAAGTGCTTCGTGCCGAAGTTGCGGGATTCCTCCGAGAGCTTGTCGTTCTCGAACACGAGCTCGATCTTCCCGCCGACGCGCAAATCGAACTCGCCGCCGGCGAGCCAGGTGGCGCGCTTCTTCGACTCGGTCAAATACGCCCAGACGCGCTCGACCGGCCCGGGCAGCAGGCGCTCGAGGCGGACGGTGGAAGGCTTGATCAGGATGGCAGGGGCGTTCATGGCTTTCTCCGTGGTTTGGGTTTGCGGGAAGAGTTCTTCGCGGCCTCGATGGCGTCCTCGGCGCGCAGCATCGCCTCCAGGCGGTCGAGGCGCGTGGTCCAGAAGGCGCGCGTCTTCGCCATCCACGCTGCGGCCTCGTCGAGCGGCTTGGGGTCCAGGGACAGGAAGTGGTCGCGCCCGGCGATGCGCCGGCGCACCAGCCCCGCGCGCTCCAGTATCCGGATGTGCTTCGAGACCGAGTTGAGCGAGATGTCGTAGGGCGCCGCGAGCTCGGTGACGCGCGCATCGCCCGCCGACAGGCGCTGCAGGATGTCGCGCCGCGTCTCGTCGGCGAGGGCCACCAGGGTGTCGTCGAGGTCCATGGCCGCGACATTAACCCACAAGGGTGAACATAGCAAGCGCCCCATTTCCCCGCGTAAGATCGCCCGATGGACCTCCTGCTGAAGAATGGCACGCTGGTCGACGGCACCGGGGCGGCGGCGCGGCGCGCGGACGTCGGCATCGCGAACGGGAAGATCGTGGAGGTTGGCGGGATTTCAGGTGCGGCCGGGAAGGTGATCGACGCCACCGGCCTCGTCGTCGCCCCCGGCTTCATCGACCCGCACACGCACTACGACGCGCAGATCTGCTGGGACGGCGCGACCACGCCTTCCTCCTGGCACGGCGTGACCACCGTCGTCATGGGCAACTGCGGCGTGGGCATCGCGCCCTGCAGGCCGCAGGCGCGCGAGGTCGCGATGCGCGACCTCGTCAACGTGGAGGCGATCCCGTTCGAAGTGCTGGACGCGGGCATCACCTGGGACTGGGAAACCTTTCCGCAGTACCTGGACGCGGCCGAGAAGCGCGGGTCGTCGATGAACCTCGCCTTCCTCGCGCCGCTCACGCCGTTCCGCCACTACGTGATGGGCGAAGCGTCGCTCGAGCGAGCGGCAAGCGAAACGGAAATGCAGCAGATCAAGCAGCTCCTCGGCGAGGCGATGGACGCGGGCGCCTTCGGTTTTTCCAGCACGCTCCTCAACCAGCACCTCGGCTACCAGGGCAAGCCGCTCGCCTGCCGCAACGCGAGCCGCGAGGAGCTCAAGGCCTACTGCAACGTGCTGAAGGAGAGGGGAAAGGGCGCGATCGAGATCGCCATGACGAAGCAACTGGGTGTCATGGACGACGAGGAGCTGGAGCTCCTCGATTTCATGCTCGCGGAGAGCCACCGCCCGATCACCTTCATCGCCATGTTCGACCGCGAGGACATCTCGGAAGCGCTGCGCACGTCGTTGAAGCGCGCGGCGCCGATGATCGCGAAAGGCGCGCGGCCGCAGACCTCGCCGCTGCCGCTCACGCGCGAGATCAACATGCGCAACCCGTTCTCGTTCGCCGGCTTTCCCTCCTGGAAGCGCGCGTTCGTGGACAAGTCGAAAGCGGCGCAAGCCGCGGTCTACCGCGACCCCGCGTTCCGCGCCGCCTTCCGCGAGGACCTGAAGAACCCCGCCACCTTCCTCAACTGGTCGCGCATCACCGTGCACGAGGTGAAGAACCCGAAGCTGCAACGCCTGGAAGGCAGGACGGTGGCGGAGATCGCGAAGCAGCAGGGCAAGGACGGCGTGGACGCGCTGCTCGACCTGACGCTCGAGGACGACCTGGACAACGAGTTCACGCTGAAGTCGTTCAACTCGCGCGAGGACCGCATGGCGGAGGTGCTGCGCAACCGCGACATGCTGCTCGGCCTGGGCGACGGCGGTGCGCATCTCGACATGCTGTGCGACTCCGGCTACCCGACCTTCGTGCTCGGCACCTGGGTGCGCGAGAAGAAGGTGCTTACGCTCGAGGAAGCGGTGCGCAGGATGACTTCCGACCCGGCGGACTTCTTCGGCATCAAGGACCGCGGCCGCATCGCGCCCGGCATGGCCGCCGACCTCGTGCTCTTCGACCCGGCGACGGTCGGCTCCGCCGGCCGCCCCGAGCGGCTCTACGACCTGCCCGGCGGCGCGAAGCGGATGGTCATGCGCTCGCGCGGCGTCGAGATGACGCTGGTGAACGGCGAGGTGACCTGGCAGGACGGCAAGCTCACCGGCGCAAGGGCGGGGAAGGTGCTGCGCTCGTAGCGGGGTGCGTTTGAGCGGGATCAACCGGGCTCCCCGCCGAAGAGGGAGGATGCGTGCATGTCCACCCCCATTCCCGAAGTCCAGCGCGCGTACTTCGGCACCGGCGCGACGCTGGATGTCGAATTTCGGCGCGCGCAGCTCGCGCGTCTGCGCGAGGCCGTGGTGCGGCGCGAGGGCGAGATCCTTGATGCGCTCAAGCGCGACCTCGGCCGGCCGCACGCCGAGAGCTACATGGCCGAGATCGCGACGCTGCTCGCGGACGTCGACAGGGCGCGCCGGCACCTGCGCGCCTGGGCGCGGCCGCGGCGCCAGCGCACGCCGCTCGCACTTTTCCCCGCGCGCAGCTGGATCCGCCCCGAGCCCTACGGCAGCGTGCTGGTGATCTCGCCGTGGAACTACCCGTTCCTGCTCGCCACGGCGCCGCTCGCCGCCGCCCTGGCCGCGGGCAACTGCGCGGTGGTGAAGCCGTCCGAGGCGGCGCCGCACACCTCGCGCCTCGTCGAGCGGATCCTCGGCGAGACCTTCGAGCCTGCCTACGTATCGGTTGTGCAGGGCGGCGTTCCCGAGACCCAGGCGCTCCTCGCGCAGCGCTTCGACTACTGCTTCTTCACCGGCTCCGCGCGGGTGGCGAAGCTGGTGATGGCCGCGGCCGCGCAGCACCTCACGCCCGTCACGCTCGAATTGGGCGGCAAGAACCCCTGCATCGTGGAGCGCGACGCCGATGTGGCGCTCGCCGCGCGGCGCATCGCCTGGGGCAAGTTCATCAACGCGGGGCAGACCTGCATCGCGCCGGACTTCGTCCTCGCGCACCAGGCGGTCAAGCCCGCGCTCCTCGA
>JAOUIL010000036.1 GCA_029883975.1 Betaproteobacteria bacterium | reverse complement strand
CTCGATCTTGCGCGCCTTCGCCGTCTCCGCGGTGCGGATCTCGGAGTAGCGGTCGCCGCGCGCGCGCCACACGGCGGCGATCTCGTTCACGATCTGCTCGTCCGAGCCGCCGTGGCGCAGCAGCCACTTGAGGTCGTGGCCGTGCTGCGCGAACAGGCAGGTGTACAGAGACCCCTCGGCCGAGAGGCGCAGGCGGTTGCAGCTCGCGCAGAAGGCCTGCGTGACCGAGGAGATGACGCCGATCTCGCCCGCGCCGTCCCGGTAGCGCCAGCGCTCGGCCACTTCGCCCGCGTAGTTGGGATCGACCGGCTCGAGCGCGTGGCGCGCGCCGATCATCTTCACGATCTGCGCCGAGGGCACCACGTCGTCCATGCGCCAGCCGTTCGTGCTGCCCACGTCCATGTACTCGATGAAGCGCACGATGTGTCCGGTGCCGCGCCAGCGCTCGGCCATCTCCAGCACCTGGGCGTCGTTGGTGCCGCGCTTCACCACCATGTTGATCTTGATCGGGGTCATGCCGGCCGCGGCCGCCGCCTCGATGCCCTCGAGCACGCGCGCCACGGGATAGTCGGCGTCGTTCATCGCGCGGAACGTGGCGTCGTCCAGCGAGTCCAGGCTCACCGTGACGCGCTGCAGGCCCGCGCGCGCCAGCGCCCCGGCGTGCCTGGCGAGCAGCGAGCCGTTGGTGGTGAGCGTCAGGTCGAGGCCGGGAATCGCGGCCAGCATCTCCACCAGGCGGTGCAGGTCGCGCCGCACCAGCGGCTCGCCGCCGGTGAGCCGCACCTTCTTCACGCCCAGGCCGGCGAACAGGCGCGCCAGGCGCGCGATCTCCTCGAAGTGCAGGATTTCGTCGTGCGGCAGGAATTTGAAGTCGTGATCGAATGTTTCCCGCGGCATGCAGTACACGCAGCGGAAGTTGCAGCGGTCGGTGACCGAGACGCGCAGGTCGCGCAAGGACCGGCCGAGCGTGTCGGCGAGCGCGCCGCCGTCGTGGGACGGGGCCGGCGCGCGGGAAGAACGGATCGGAAAAACCTTCTGCGTCATGGTGTTTCTCGCTTGCGAAGCATCATAGCAAACGAAGGTTATGAGCTATAGTTCCCAGGATGGAAAACCCGATGTTTCCCGTCTCGGTCGTGATGCAGCGGCGCGAGCTGGACAACCGCTGGCAGAGCGAGGCCTGGGAGCCGGTCGCGGTGCTGCCGGAGGCGGGCGAGGGCGCGCCGCGCGTGTGCCACGAGGAGCCGCGCGTGCGCCAGTGGCTTTACCCGGCCATGCGGCTCGCGCTGCGCGTCGCCGACGCCGACGGCTATTTCCTCAACGTATCGACCGCCGAGCCCAGCGTGTTCGTGCTCTGGCGCATGCAGGATGCGCTTGCCGTGCCGGTGCACCTCACCGCCAGCTACAGCGAGGCGAGCAGCTGGATGGACGGGGGCGAGCAGGTGGACCGCGTGCCCATGCCGCGGGAGATCTACGACTGGGTGAGCGCGTTCGTGCAGCGCCACTACCGGCCGCAGCCCAAGAAGAAGATCCGGCCGCAATCGTTCAAGAGCCCCAAGGACCGGGCGCGCATCTGATGGCGCAGGATCGCCACGACTTCCTGCGCCGCTGGTCGCGGCGCAAGCTCGAGGCCGCCAAGGCGCCGGCGCCAGAGGCGGCGGTGCCGACGCTGCCGTCCCCCGACAGCCTGACTTTCGAGTCCGACTTCAAGGCCTTCATGCAAGCCAAGGTCGAGGAGGGCGTGAAGCGCGCGGCGCTGAAGAAGCTGTTCGCCGATCCGCGCTTCAACCTCATGGACGGCCTGGACACCTACATCGACGATTACTCGAAGGACGATCCGATCCCGCAGGCGATGCTCGAGCAGCTCGAGCACGCCAAGGCGACGCTGTTCGGTCGCCAGGAAGACGGGCCCGGCGCGCCGGCCGAGCCCGCGAAGCAGGACGTCGCGCAGGCGCCGGCGGCGGCGGAGAAGAAGGACGATGGCGCTCCAGGATAAGACGATCCGTCTGTGCAGCTGCAACGGCACGATGGCGCTGGACGCCAAGGCGCTCGCCGCGGCGCTGAAGCAAGGCACGCCGCTCACCGTGCACACGGAGCTCTGCCGCAAGGAGGCGGGCCTGTTCCAGGGCGCGCTCGGTGAGCCCGAGGTGCTGGTGGCCTGCACGCAGGAGGCGGCGCTGTTCAGCGAACTCGCGCAGGCCGGCGAGTCGAAGGCCAGGCTCGATTTCGTCAACATCCGCGAGACCGCGGGCTGGTCGGCGGAAGGAGCGCGCGCCACACCCAAGATCGCGGCGCTGATCGCTGCGGCCGCGCTGCCCGAGCCCGAGCCCGTGCCCAGCGTCGAGTACAAGTCGGGCGGCCAGGTGCTGGTCATCGGGCCCTCGGCTGCCGCGCTCGATTGGGCCCGGCGCCTGGGCGACGCGCTCGAGCCGAGCGTGCTCATCACGCGGCAGGAGGGCGGCGAGTTGCCCGTGGAGCGCAACCATCCGGTGTGGTCGGGCAAGCCCGTGCGCGTGAGCGGGCACCTCGGCGCGTTCGAGGTCGAATGGCGCCAGCAGAACCCGATCGACCTCGAGCTGTGCACGCGCTGCAATGCGTGTCTCGACGCCTGCCCCGAGAACGCCATCGACTTCAGCTACCAGATCGACCTTGGCAAGTGCAAGGCGCACCGCAAGTGCGTGGCCGCCTGCGGCGCCATCGGCGCGATCGATTTCTCGCGCGCCGACACGGCGCGCCGCGAGACGTTCGACCTGGTGCTGGATCTTTCGCGCGAGCCGCTGCTCGCGATGCCCGACCTGCCGCAGGGCTACCTCGCGCCCGGCGCGGATCCGCTCGCGCAGGCGCTCGCCGCGGCGCAGCTCGCGCAGCTGGTGGGCGAGTTCGAGAAGCCGCGCTTCTTCCAGTACCGCGAGGCGATCTGCGCGCACGGCCGTTCCGGCAAGACCGGCTGCACCCGGTGCGTGGACGTGTGCTCCACGAGCGCGATTCGCGCCGACGGCGACCACGTCAAGGTGGATCCGCATCTGTGCGCGGGGTGCGGCGGCTGCGCCACCGTCTGCCCTTCGGGCGCGATGACCTACGCCTACCCGCGCGCGCCGGATCTCGGGCGGGGCCTGAAGACGCTGGCGGGCGCGTTCCGCGAAGCGGGCGGCAGCGACGCCTGCCTGCTCGTGCACGACCTCGAGCAGGGCCGCGAGCTGGTCTTCGGCGTCGGCCGGCGCGCGATCCGCGGCGGCCAGGGGCTGCCGGCGCGCGTGCTGCCGATGGCCGTGTACCACGCCGCTTCCATCGGCATGGATGCGCTGCTCGGCGCCGTGTGCTACGGCGCGAACCAGGTCGTCGTCCTGCTCGACCCGTCCAGGCCCGACGGCTACGCGGCGGCGCTGGAAGAGCAGATGCGCTTCGCGCAGGCGATTCTTTCGGGGCTCGGCTACGCCGGCCGGCACTTCTTCCTGCTGCGGCCCGCGGACGCGCAGGCGCTCGAGTCCGCGCTCTGGGCGCTCGAGCCGGCGCAGGGCGTGGCGCAGGCGGCGAGCTTCAACCTGTCGCCGGAGAAGCGCACCACGCTCGACTTCGAGCTCGAGCACCTGGCGAGGCACGCGCCTGCGCCGAAGGAGGTGCTCGCGCTGCCGGCGGGCGCGCCTTACGGCGCGCTCACGGTGAGCAAGGACGCCTGCACGCTGTGCAAGGCCTGCATCGGCGCGTGTCCCGAGGGCGCGCTGCTCGATGCGCCCGAGACGCCGACCCTGCGCTTCATCGAGCGCAATTGCGTGCAGTGCGGCCTGTGCGAGCGCACCTGCCCCGAGGATGCCATCCGTCTTGTGCCGCGCCTGCTGCTTGGCGCCGAGGCCAAGCAGCCCGTGGTGCTGAACGAGGCCGAGCCGTTCCATTGCGTCCGCTGCGGCAAGCCGTTCGGCACGCGGCGGATGGTGGACAACATGCTCGGCAAGCTGGGGGCGCATTCGATGTTCAGCGGCGAGGGCGCGCTCAAGCGCCTGCAGATGTGCGGCGACTGCCGCGTGGTGGACATGATGCAGAACACCGAGGAAGCGTCGATCTTCGACGTGACGGGGCGCAAGGCATGAGCGCCACGATGCGCTTCGCGCCGACGGCGTCGCCCGAGGACCAGGCGCGCGCGCAGCTCTATGGGCTGATCGCCACGCTGTTCCGCGCCCCGCCGGACGAGCAGCTGCTTTCTGCGCTGGTGCACGCGGAGGGCTTCCAGGGCGAAGACGAGGAACGTACCGAGCTCGGCAGGACGCTTGCGGAAGCATGGCAACAGATGGCGAGTGCCTGCCGCAGCGCGTTTCCGGTGCTGCTCGCGCACGAGCATACGGAGCTGTTCGCGGCGCCAGGTCGCGCAGAGGTGACGCCGTACCTTCTGCATTACGTGATGCGCTATGAGAGCGAGACGCCGCTCGTCGATCTGCGCGCACAGCTTGCGCAGTGGGGCATCGCGCGGCGCGAAGGCGTGTTCGAGCCGGAGGATCACATCGCCGCCCTGTGCGAAACCATGCGATTCGCTATTGCAGTGCAGCAGCGGACGCTGGACGAGCAGAAAGCGTTCTTCGACCGCTTCCTCTATCGCGGCGGAATTGCGTTTTGCGATGCGGTAACTGCCTCCCCCAAGGCGCGTTTCTACAAGACAGTGGCAGCATTCGCGCGTGCGTTCTTCGAGGTCGAGCGAGAGGCTTTCACGATTGGCGGATAAGGGGTCGTGAGAACAGTTCTCATCATAATCACCGGAAACGAGAACGATTGTCGAATTCTCGATTTGTTCTCTCTTGATAAGCACATAAGTCAGCGGTAATTTGCAAAGGATTTTCAATTCGGCCCGGTCCACCGGGCGCGCATACGCTCAAAAAGGAGGCGCATCGTGAGCCAGAAGAACGCCAAGCTCTCCCGCAGGAATTTTCTCTTGACCGTCGGTGCCGGCGGCGCGGCGACCGCTGCGGCCGTGGTGGCGGGCAAGAAGGCCGCGCCGACGACCTCGCAGGTCGCCGGCCACGACAAGCGCGGCTATCACGAGACCGCGCACGTCAACAACTACTACCGCACCGCCAAGGTCTGAGGAGGCCGCCATGCTGCTGACCAGAAAATCTTCCGGCCAGGCCGTCCCGCAGGCGCGCCTCGCGCGCGGGCTCGCGGGCGTGCTCGCCAAGACCATGGACCGCCGCGCGTTCCTCAAGCGCTCGGGCGTCACGCTCGGCGCGGGCGCGGCCGCCGCGCAGCTGCCCTTCGCCATGATCGGCGAGGCGCAGGCGCAGGCCGCGGGCGCGGGCAAGGTCGAAGTGAAGCGCACCGTGTGCACGCACTGCTCGGTGGGCTGCGCGATCGACGCGGTCGTCGAGAACGGCGTGTGGGTGCGCCAGGAGCCGGTGTTCGACTCCCCGCTCAACCTGGGCGCGCATTGCGCCAAGGGCGCCTCGGTGCGCGAGCACGGCATCACGCACGACTCGCACCGCCTGAAGTCGCCGATGAAGCTCGAAGGCGGCAAGTGGGTCAAGGTCACCTGGGACCAGGCCTACGAAGACATCTCCAAGAGGCTGCTCGCGATCAAGAAGGAAAGCGGGCCCGACGCGCTGATGATCATCGGCTCGTCCAAGCACAACAACGAGCAGTCGTACCTGCTGTGCAAGTGGGCGCGCCTCTGGGGCACCAACAACACTGACCACCAGGCGCGCATCTGCCACTCGACCACGGTAGCGGGCATCGCGAACACCTGGGGCTACGGCGCGATGACCAACTCGTACAACGACGAGCAGAACTCGAAGTGCCTGCTGTTCTTCGGCTCGAACGCGGCCGAGGCCCACCCCGTGTCGATGCTGCACACGCTGCATGCCAAGGAAAACGGCTGCAAGGTGATCGTCGCCGACCCGCGCTACACGAGGACGGCGGCCAAGGCCGACAAGTACGTGCGCGTGCGCTCGGGCAGCGACGTGGCCTTCCTCTTCGGCCTGCTGCACCACGTCTTCAAGAACGGCTGGGAGGACAAGAAGTACATCCACGACCGCGTCTACGGCATGGACAAGGTCAAGGAAGAGGTGATGGCGAAGTACACGCCGGCGGCGGTGCAGGAGGTGACCGGCGTCCCCGAGCAGGAGATGTACGAGACCGCCAAGATGCTCGCGGAGAACCGCCCGGGCTTCATCATCTGGGCGATGGGACAGACGCAGCACACCAACGGCAACGCCATCGTGCGCGCCAGCGCGGTCCTCATGCTGGCGCTCGGCAACGTCGGCCGGCCGGGCGGCGGCGCCAACATCTACCGCGGCCACGACAACGTGCAGGGCGCGACCGACATCGGCCCGAACCCCGACTCGCTGCCGGGCTATTACGGCATCGCGCCGGGCTCCTTCGCGCACTGGGCCAAGGTGTGGAACATCGACCTCGACTGGCTGAAGAAGCAGTACGCGAGCGAGGCGATGATGACCAAGCCCGGCATCACCGTGTCGCGCTGGTACGACGCGATCGTCGAGAAGAACGAGAACATCGACCAGGATCCGAACCTGCGCGCGGTGCTGTTCTGGGGCCACGCGCCCAACTCGCAGAGCCGCGGCCTGGACATGCTCGAGGCGATGAAGAAGCTCGAGCTGATGGTGGTGATCGACCCGTATCCGTCGGCCACCGCCGCCATGATGGCGATGGCGAAGAAGGAGGGCTGCTACCTGCTGCCGGCGGCGACGCAGTTCGAGTGCGCAGGCAGCGTCACCGCCTCCAATCGCTCGATCCAGTGGCGCGAGAAGGTGATCGAGCCGCTGTTCGAGGCGCGCAACGACCACATGATCATGTACCAGCTCGCGCAGAAGCTGGGCTTCGCCGACCAGCTGGTCGGCAAGCGCGACGGCAAGCAGAACATCGAGCTGGTGAAGGGCAAGGGCGGCATGGACGAGCCGTCGATGGAGTCCACGCTGCGCGAGGTGAACCGCGGCGTGTGGACCATCGGCTACACCGGCCAGTCGCCCGAGCGTCTCAAGGCGCACATGCGCAACATGCACGTCTTCGACGTGAAGACGCTGCGCGCCAAGGGCGGCAAGGACAAGGAGACCGGCTACGACCTGACCGGCGACTACTTCGGCCTGCCGTGGCCCTGCTTCGGCACTGCGGAGATCAAGCACCCGGGCTCGCCGAACCTGTACGACACTTCGCGCCACGTGATGGACGGCGGCGGAAACTTCCGCGCCAACTTCGGCGTGGAGAAGGACGGCGTCAACCTGCTCGCCGAGGACGGCTCGCATTCCAAGGGCGCGGAGATCACCACCGGCTACCCGGAGTTCGACCACGTCCTGGTGAAGAAGCTGGGCTGGTGGGACGACCTCACCGAGGCGGAAAAGGCCGCGGCCGAGGGCAAGAACTGGAAGACCGACCTCTCGGGCGGCATCCAGCGCGTGGTGATGAAGCACGGCTGCCATCCCTTCGGCAACGCCAAGGCGCGCGCCGTGGTGTGGAACTTCCCGGATGGCATCCCGCTGCACCGCGAGCCGCTGTATTCGCCCAAGCCCGAACTGGTGGCCAAGTGGCCGACGCACGCCGACCAGAAAGTGCGCTGGCGGCTGCCGGTGCTGTTCAAGTCGGTGCAGGACAAGGCGGTGGCCGACAAGGCGCACGAGAAATTCCCGCTCATCCTCACCTCCGGCCGGCTGGTGGAGTTCGAGGGCGGCGGCGAGGAGACGCGCTCCAACCCGTGGCTGGCCGAGCTGATGCAGGACAACTTCGTCGAGCTCAATCCCAAGACCGCGGCCGACCGCGGCATCCGGCACGGCGAGTTCGTCTGGGTGAGCACGCCCTCGGGCGCGAAGATCAAGGTGAAGGCGCTGGTGACCGAGCGGGTCGGGGCGGACCACGTGTTCATCCCGTTCCACTTCTCGGGCTGGTGGCAGGGCCAGGACATGCTCGGCTACTACCCGGAGGGCGCGGCGCCGATCGTGCGCGGGGAGGCGGTGAACACCGCCACCACCTACGGCTACGACATCGTCACCATGATGCAGGAAACCAAGACGACCCTCTGTCAGGTCGCGAAGGCATAAGGAGAACGCCATGGCGAGAATGAAATTCCTGTGCGATGCCGAGCGCTGCATCGAATGCAACGGCTGCGTCACGGCCTGCAAGAACGAGAACGAGGTGCCCTGGGGCGTCAACCGCCGCCGCGTCGTCACCATCAACGACGGCGTGGTGGGCGCCGAGAAATCGATCTCGGTGGCCTGCATGCACTGCTCGGACGCGCCCTGCATGGCGGTGTGCCCGGTGGACTGCTTCTACAAGACCGCCGACGGCGTGGTGCTGCACGACAAGGACCTGTGCATCGGCTGCGGCTACTGCTTCTACGCCTGCCCGTTCGGCGCGCCGCAGTTCCCGCAGGCGGGCGCCTTCGGCCTGCGCGGCAAGATGGACAAGTGCACCTTCTGCGCGGGCGGACCGGAAGCCGACCGCACGGACGCCGAGTTCAAGAAGTACGGCCGCAACCGCCTGGCGGAAGGCAAGCTTCCCGCCTGCGCCGAGATGTGCTCGACCAAGGCGCTGCTCGGCGGCGACGGCGACGTGATCGCGGACATCTACCGCGAGCGCGTGCTGCGCCGGGGCAAGGGCTCCGAAGTCTGGGGCTGGGGCACCGCGTACGGCCCCGGCAAGGCCGGGGCGCAGCCGCCCGCCGGGGGCAAGTCGTGAGGCGGGCCGCGCTGGGGGCCGCGATCCTCGCGGCCTTTTTCCTCTCCGGCTGCGGCGAGGCGCCGCAGGTGACCGTCTACAAGCAGGGCAAGTACCAGGGCAAGCCGGACACGCAGCCCTGGAGCAACGCGCCGCTGGCCTACGGCGACGCGACCTGGAACAAGGGCGACCGCGCGAGCTGGGAAACCCAGATCAACAAGCGCGCCATGGGCCAGAACGAGGACAACCGCATCTACCGTCAGTAGGCGGGCGAGGAGGATGGCATGACGACGCTACTCAGGGCCTGCGGCTTCGCGCTCGCCCTTTTCGCGATGACGGGCGCGGGCCCGGTGCTCGCGCAGACCGGCAGCTCGCAGGATCCCGACGCGCAGGCGCAGCAGGAACGCCGCGTGACGCAACCGGGGAACAACGCGCCGGTATGGCGCGAAGTGCGCTCGGGCAACCAGGGCTACACGAGCCTGCCGGGCCGCGAGACGGGCGTGCTGGTGCAGTCCGCGGGCGAGACCTGGCGGCAGATCCGCAACGGCCCGGTGACCTTCTACGGCGGGTGGCTGGTGGTGATCGTGGCGCTCGTCCTGGCGGCGATCTACTTCGCGCTCGGGCCGGTCAAGCTGCACGAGAAGCCCACCGGCCGCATGATCGAGCGCTTCACGCTGGCCGAGCGCTGGGCGCACTGGGTGATGGGCATCAGCTTCGTGGTGCTGGGCGTCACCGGGCTGATCATCCTGTTCGGCAAGCACGTGCTGCTGCCGATCATCGGCTACACGCTGTTCGCCTGGCTGAGCGCGCTCGCCAAGAACCTGCACAACTTCGTCGCGCCGCTGTTCGCCGTGAGCCTGCTGGTGTTCATCATCATGTTCATCAAGGACAACCTGCCCAAGGCCTACGACTTCACCTGGTTCGCCAGGGCGCCCGGGTTCTTCACCGGCAGGCATCTGCCGTCGGGGCGCTTCAACGCCGGCGAGAAGACCTGGTTCTGGCTCGGGGTGGTGATCCTGTCGCTGGCGCTCGTCGTCTCCGGAGCGATCCTGCTGTTCCCGAACTTCGAGCAGGTGCGCCTGACCATGCAGCAGGCGAGCGTGGTGCACATGGTGAGCGCGGTGCTGGTCATCGCCGCCTCGCTCGGCCACATCTACCTCGGCACCATCGGCGTGGACGGCGCTTACCGCGCGATGCGCGACGGCGTGGTGGACGAGGAGTGGGCCAAGGAGCACCACGAGTACTGGTACAACGAGGTCAAGGGCGGCAGGAAGACCGCTCCCGGCGGGGCGGTTCCCGCCGGCGCGCCGCACATGAGGGAGAAGCCATGAGAAAAGCACTGCTGGCCCTGATCGGGGGCCTGATGATCGGCGCCTTTGCCTTGTCGCATGCCAAGCTGCCGGCGCCCGCGCCCAAGAGCGACGCGGAGAAATCCGCCGAGGCCGCCAAGGCCGCGGCGGCGAAGGCCAAGGAGGCCGAGCTGCTCGGCAAGGCGCAGGACAAGGCGGCCGCCAACTACAAGAAGAACAAGGGCATCAGCATGGACGCCCCGGCCAAAACGGCGAAGAAGAAGTAGGAAGGGTGTAGATTCGGAGGGGTGCATGCATCCCTCGTGACGATGCTGGCGGCCGCGCTGCTCGCGGGCTGCCAGTACTTCCGCGGCGCGCCGGGCAGCGCGCTCGCGGAGCTCCAGCCCACCCGGGGCCACTCCGCCACGGGCAGATTCGAATTCCTGCAGGTCGGGCCCCGCGTGCGCGTGCAGGCGTTCGTCCAGGGCCTCGCGCCGGGGAGCGAGCACGGGGTGCACGTGCACGAGGTCGGCGACTGCAGCGCGCCCGACGCCGCGAGCGCCAAGGGGCATTTCAACCCCTACGGCAAGCCGCACGCGCACTACACCGCGCTCGAGCGCCACGCCGGCGACCTGCCGCCGCTCAAGGCGGATTCGCGCGGGCGCGCAGAGTACGTGGCCGAGCTGGACATCATCTCGCTCACCGGCGGGCCGGCGGACATCGTCGGCCGCAGCGTCGTCGTGCACGCCAACCCGGACGACTTCCGCACGCAACCGGCGGGCAACGCCGGCGCGCGCATCGCCTGCGGCGTGATCCGCAAGACGCCCGACTAGCCGGGCGCGCCCTCGGCCAGCACCAACCTCGAGCGCGCTGCCTTCAGGCGGATGGCGAGCGCCGGCGCGTACTCGGGCGAGTGGTACCACTGGCGCGCCTGGTCCATGGACGGGAACTCCAGCACCACGAGGCGCTTGGGCTGCCAGCCGCCTTCCTTGGTCTCCGTAGCGCCGCCGCGCACCAGGAACTTGCCGCCATACCTGGCGATGGTGGGTGGGACCAGCTTGCGATAGTCCTCGTAGGCCGCGGGATCGGTGACTTCGACTTCGGCGATGACGTACGCGGTCATGGCGCGCCTCCTCAGGGAAAGAGCAATCTATAGCACAGCCCTGCGAGGGCGCAGGCGCCGATCACGGGCATGACGCCGGCCTTGAAGCGGAACAGCGCGACGAGCGCCGCGATTCCGATCGCCGCCGACCCCCAGTCGAAGGGTCCCTCCCTGCCCTGCGGCCAGAGCACGTGCCAGGCGAAGAACAGCGCGAGATTCAGGATCACGCCCACGACCGCCGCCGTGATGCCGGTGAGCGGGGCGCTGAACTTGAGGTTGCCGTGCGTGGTCTCGATGAACGGCGCGCCCATGAAGATGAAGACGAACGAAGGCAGGAACGTGAAGAACGTGGCGATCAGCGCGCCCGCCACGCCGGCGCCGAGGAAGCCTACGAACGCGACCACCATGATGAGCGGTCCCGGTGTGGTCTCGCCGAGCGCCAGTCCGTCGATCATCTGCGGCGCGCTGAGCCAGCCGTAGTGCTCCACCGCGCCCTGGAACACGTACGGCAGCACCGCGTAGGCGCCGCCGAAGGTCACCAGCGCCGCCTTGGTGAAGAACCAGCCCATTTGCGCGGGCGTTCCGTGCCAGCCCGAGGCGAGCACGAGCGCGCCGAGCACGAGCGCCCACGAAGCGACGCCGGCCGCACCGTACGCCCAGAACTTGCGCCAGGAAAAGACCGCGTGCGGCGGCACCGGCGTGCCGTCGTCGATCACTGCGGGGCCGTAGCCGGCTCTTGCGCCGCCGTGGCCGCCACCGGCCGAGAATACCTGCGGCGCGTAGCGTCCGCCCAGGTAGCCTGCGACGCCGGCAGCGACGACGATGGCCGGAAACGGCAGGTCGAACGCGAAGATGGCGACGAAGGCCGCGGCCGCGATCGCCCAGAGCGCGGAGTGCCTCAGCGCCCGCGAGCCGATGCGGTGCGCCGCGGCGACGACGATGGCCGTCACCGCGGGCTTGATGCCGTAGAAGATGCCGGCGATCAGCGGCACGTTGCCCCAGGCGACGTAGATCCAGGACAGCGCAATGAGGATGAACACCGAGGGCAGGATGAACAGGCCGCCGGCGATGATCCCGCCCCAGGTGCGGTGCATGAGCCAGCCGATGTAGGTGGCGAGCTGCTGCGCCTCGGGACCGGGCAGCACCATGCAGTAGTTGAGCGCGTGCAGGAAGCGGTTCTCCGAGATCCAGCGGCGCCGCTCCACCAGCTCCTGGTGCATGATCGCGATCTGCCCCGTGGGCCCGCCGAAGCTGATGAAGCCGAGCTTCAGCCAGAAGCGGAAGGCCTCCGCCAGGCTTACCGGAGCAGGGCGGGATTCCAAGTGTGCACCTCGTTCTTGTCGCCGCGGCACCAGGCGTACAGCGCGTCGTACACCAGCATGCCGCGCTCGAGCATTTCGTGGTCGTCGGCGAACAGGGCCGACAGGCCGAGCGAGATGGACACCAGGCCCGCGGCCTGCGGGGCGAGATCCGGGCGATTGGTGTCCGCGCCGCGCACGATGGACGCGAGCTCCTGCATCGCCGGATCGGTCAGGCGATAGCGGTACACGAAGGCGTCGAAGCTGCAGCGGCCGCCCACGTGCGTGAACTCGACGTCGGGAACGTCGTAGGGGATGGCGCTGCGCTCCTTCGCGGTGCGCAGCACCTCGGCGGGGGGCACGTACAGGAATTCGGCGTCGGGGTCGATGAAGCGCCGCACGAGCCACGGGCAGGCGATCCGGTCCACCTTGGGACGCTCGCGCGTCACCCAGCGGGTGGGGGCCCCCACGGGCTTCGCCTCGCGCTCGCCGTCCCAGTGCTCGATGCCGCCCTCCAGGTAGCGCGCGCCCAGAGCCCGCGCGACGCCCTGGCTGACTTCGTGTCCGTGCACGCAGTACACGACGATGCTCGCGGCGCGTGGCAGGGTCTTGCGCCAGTCCCCGACCCGCGCCGGGTCGCGCCGCAGCGCGCCGCGGATCATGTCGGGGGCGGCGAGGAACGCCGGCGCTTTGCGCACGTCGATGACGAGCGGCGGCTGGTCGGAACGGAGGGCCTGCTGCAATGCGGCGGGGGTGAGGCTCGCGTCCATGCGTCTCTCCTTGAGAGTCCGCAGAGCTTGGACGCGAGGGCGTCTTCGGAGGGGAGTCTGCAATTCCCCGCGACGCGGACTATGCGCGCGCGCCGCAGGAGGTGTCAAGGCCGGCCCACCCAGGTGAGCGCCGCGTCGAGCGCCTCGCGCCGGCCGGCGTGCGACGCGTCGTAGCCGGGCAGCCGCGCCACGCGCTTGACGAACGCCGGGCTGGCCAGCGCGTCGAGCAGCAGCTTGAACGCGGCGCCGCGCAGCGCCCCCTTGGCGCAGGCGAAGAAGTAGCGCTCGGTGGCGAGTGGCGTGAACGCGAGCCGGTGGCGCGTCGCGTCGGCGCGCAGGCCGAAGCCGGCGTCGGCGCGGCCCGCGGCCACCGCATCGGCCACGGACTGGGTGTCGCCTTCCGCGCCGCGCGATTGGCGGTGGATGAAGCGCACGCCGGGGCGCGCGAGGTCGTGCACGCCGCGGATGCGCGAGCCGGGCCGCGCGATCAGACCCTGCTCGCGCGTGACGAAGTGGATCAGGGTGTGCTTGCGCGGGTCGAGCCAGCGGCCGAGCGCCGCGGCGGCCGCGGCGGCGCGCGGCAGCGCATCGGCGACGTGAAAGCCCGCCAGGTCGCACTCGCCGCGCGCGAGCGCCGCCAGGCTCTCGTCGGCGCCGCGGATCACGACCTCCAGCTCGAGGCTGCGCGCGCAGGCCTCGGCGAGGGCGGCGAGCGCGAGGTCGTGGCTGGCGTGCAGGGCGAGGCGCGGGCGCGCGCCGGGCAGCGCATCGGCGAGCAGCGCCGGGATCTCCACGCGCAGGCGCTCGAACTGCTCGCCCAGGCCGCGGCGCACGTGCTCGTCGGCCTCCAGGATCCGGCGGCCGAGCGCGCTGAGGCTGGCCCGCCGGCCGCGCTGCATGTCGACGAGCGGCGCGCCGAACAGGCGCGCGCCGTCGCCCAGCGCGCCCCAGGCCGCGCGGTAGGACACGCCCGCGCGCTGCGCGGCTTCGCGCAGCGAACCGGACTGCGCCAGCTCGGCGAGCAGGCGCAGCAGCGTGCGGCCGCGCTCGCGCGGGAAATCGCGCCCGGCGAGCCAGGCGTGGTCGAACTCGACACTGAAGCCTGTATGCATATCCGTGCCTATTTAAATGCAGTGCCTGCGGACTGTAAAGTGAGAACGAGTCCCATGGTATGCAGTGCTATGCATAAGTACGATGCTTGAGGCCCTGCTCGGCGGCCTGCGGCTGGTGGCGACGCTCGACCTGCGCCTGTGGGAGATCGTCGGGCTCAGCCTTGCCGTGAGCCTGTCCGCGGTGCTGTTCGCCTCGCTCATCGGCCTGCCGCTCGGCGCGGCGATCGCCGTGGGGCGATTTCCCGGCCGCCAAGCGGTGATCGTGGTGCTGAACGCCCTGATGGGCCTGCCGCCGGTGGTGGTGGGCCTGTTCGTCTACCTGCTGCTGTCGCGCGCCGGGCCTCTCGGTGCGCTGGGGTTGCTGTTCACGCCGCAGGCAATGGTCATCGCGCAGACCGTGCTGGTGCTGCCCATCATTGCGGCGCTCGCGCGGCAGGCGGTGGAGGATGCCTGGCGCGAGTACGAGGAGCAGCTGCGCTCGCTCGGCGTGCACGGCGTGCGCGGCGCGCTGACCGTCCTGTGGGACATCCGCTTCTCCCTGCTCACGGCCGTGCTCGCGGGACTCGGGCGCGCGAGCGCCGAGGTGGGGGCGGTCATGATCGTCGGCGGCAACATCGACGGCGTGACGCGCGTCATGACCACGACGATCGCGCTGGAGACCTCCAAGGGCGACCTGCCACTCGCGCTCGGGCTGGGCATCGTGCTGATCGTCATCGTGCTGGCGCTCAACGCCGCCGCGCAGGTGATCAAGGAAGCGGCGCAGCGGAGGTACGGATGAGCGGCATCCTGCCGCTGCGGCTGGAGGGCGTGTCGTTCGCGGCCGGCGGGCGCACGATCATCGAGCCCCTCGACCTGACGCTCGAGGCCGGCGCCAGCACCGTCATCCTGGGCGCCAACGGCGCGGGCAAGAGCGTGCTCATGCGGCTCATGCACGGCTTGCTCGCCCCGAGCAGCGGGCGCGTGGCCTGGAGCGCCGAGGGCCCGAGGCGGCGCCAGGCGATGGTATTCCAGCGGCCGGTGATGCTGCGCCGCTCGGCGCTCGCCAACGTGGTCTATGCGCTGGACGCGGCGGGCGTCCCGGTGGGCCAGCAACTTCGGCTCGCGCGCGAAGCGCTGGAGGAAGTGGGCCTCGCCTACGCGGCCGGGCGCCCGGCGCGCGTGCTCTCCGGCGGCGAGCAGCAGCGCCTCGCGCTCGCGCGCGCCTGGGCGCTGCATCCGGAGGTGCTGTTCCTCGACGAGCCGACCGCCAATCTCGACCCGGGCGCGACGCGCGAGATCGAGGCGGTGATCAAGGCCTTCGACGTGGCCGGCACCAAGATCGTGATGTCCACGCACAACCTCGGACAGGCGCGTCGCCTGGGCGACGAGGTCATCTTCCTGCACCAGGGGCGCGTCGCCGAGCGCGCGCCGATCGAAGCGTTCTTTCCGCGGCCGGCCTCGCCCGAGGCGGCCGCTTTCGTCAAAGGAGAGTTGCCATGGGCATGATGCTGAAGATCCTCCTCGCACTGCTCGTCAGCACGAGCGCACTGGCGCAGCAGCGCTTCATCACGGTGGCCTCCACCACCTCGACCGAGCAGTCGGGCCTGTTCAAGCATCTGCTGCCTGCGTTCGAGAAGAAGGCGGGCTTCCAGGTGCGCGTCGTGGCGCTCGGCACCGGGCAGGCGCTGGACATGGGCAAGCGCGGCGACGCCGACGTGGTGTTCGTGCACGCGAAGGCGCTGGAGGAGAAGTTCGTCTCGGAGGGCTACGGGGTGAAGCGCTTCGAGGTGATGTACAACGACTTCGTGCTGGTGGGGCCGAAGTCCGATCCCGCGAAGGTCGGCGGCACGAAGGATATCGTCGCCGCGCTGGCGAAGATCAAGGCGGCGCAGGCGCCGTTCGCCTCGCGCGGCGACAAGAGCGGCACGCACTTCGCCGAGCTGCAGCTGTGGAAAGCGGCGGGCATCGACATCGCGAAGGACAAGGGCCCCTGGTACCGCGACACGGGCTCGGGCATGGGGCCGACACTCAATACCGCTGCGGGCATGAATGCCTACGCGCTCACCGACCGCGGCACCTGGTTGTCGTTCAAGAATCGCGGTGAGCTCTTGATCTCGGTGGAGGGCGACAAGCGCCTGTTCAACCAGTACGGCGTGATCCTGGTGAACCCGGCGAAGCATGCGCACGTGAAGAAGGACATGGGCCAGGCGTTCATCGACTGGATCGTGTCGCCCGCGGGACAGGCGGCCATTGCCGCCTATAAGATCGGGGGCGAGCAGCTCTTCTTTCCGAACGCGAAGAGGTGACATGGGGCGCTATGGCGGGCTGACGCTGCGCATCCTGGGGCGCGGCAGCCCGGCCATGGGGCCGGGCAAGGCGGAGCTCGTCGAGCGCATCGCCGAGACCGGGTCGATCTCGGCCGCCGCGCGCGCCATGGGCATGTCTTACCGCCGGGCCTGGCAGCTCGTGGAGGCGCTCAATGCCGCCTTCCGCGAGCCCGTAGTGGTCACCGCGGTGGGCGGCGCGCGCGGCGGCGGCGCGCGCGTCACGCCCTACGGCCGGCGCCTCGCCGCGGAATTTCGCAAGATGGAAGCCAAGGCCTCGGCGGCGATCGCCGCGGACCTGAAGCGCTTCGCCCGTCGCCAGCGCTGAGCGCACGCTATATTCTGTGATATACAACGGGGGTCGTGGATGCCCCGATCCTTTTCGCGCTTGCGGCTGGCATGCTGGTCGCGTCCTTCGTCTACGCCTCGGTCGGGCACGGCGGCGCGTCGGCCTACCTCGCCGCCATGGCGCTCGCCGGCGTCGCGCCGGCGGAGATGCGCCCGATCGCGCTCGCCCTCAACGTCCTCGTGTCCTCGCTTGCCGCGTGGAAGTTCTGGCGCGCGGGCCATTTCCGCTGGCGCCTGTTCTGGCCGTTCGCGGCGGTGTCGATTCCGTTCGCCTACCTCGGGGGCGCGATCACGCTCCCCGGCAGCATCTACAAGGTCGTGGTGGGTCTCGTGCTCGTCTACGCGGGGTGGCAGCTTTGGCGCAGCTTCCGCGCGGGCGCGGAGATGCGCGAGGTGCGCGCGCCCGCGGTGCCGCTCGCCATGGCGATCGGCGCGGCGATGGGCCTGCTCTCCGGACTCACCGGCGTCGGCGGCGGCATCTTCCTCAGCCCGCTGCTGCTGATGCTCGGCTGGGCGGGCACCAAGCAGACCTCGGCGGTGGCCGCGCCGTTCATCCTCGTCAATTCGGTCGCCGGGCTGGCGGCAGGCTTCGTCGCCGGCACGGCGGCGCTGCCGCAGGCGACCTGGTGGCTCGCGGGCGCCGTGCTCGCCGGCGGCTGGCTCGGGGCGGAGTACGGCAGCCGGCGCTTCGCCAACCCGGTCGTACGCCGCGTGCTCGCGGTCGTGCTGGCCGTCGCGGGTGCGAAAATGGTGTTGGTATGAGGATCTTCGGCGTCGCCGGCTGGTCGGGCAGCGGCAAGACCACGCTCATCGAGAAGCTTATCCCGCGCTTCGTGCAGCGCGGCCTGCGCGTCTCGCTCATCAAGCACGCGCACCACACCTTCGACGTCGACCAGCCGGGCAAGGATTCCTACCGCCACCGCCATGCGGGCGCGGGCGAAGTGCTCGTCACCTCGTCGCGGCGCTGGGTGCTGATGCACGAGCTGCGCGGCGCGCATGAGCCCTCGTTCGAAGACCAGGTGAAGCGCCTCTCGCCCTGCGACCTCGTCATCGTCGAGGGCTTCAAGCATGCGCCCATCCCCAAGCTCGAGGTGTGGCGCGAGGCGACGGAGGAGGGACTGCTGCACCCGGAGGATCCGCACATCGTTGCCGTGGCGAGCGACGCGCAGGTGCAAACCCGCCTGCCGCTGCTGGATCTGAACGACGACGCGGCGATCGCCGATTTCATCGTCAAGCACCTGAAGCTCGCATGAACAAGGGCCTGCTGACCGTCGACGAAGCGCTGGAGGTGCTGCTCGCGGGAGCGCGGTCGGTGCCCGAGGTCGAAGACGTGCCGACGCTCGAGGCCGCGGGCCGCGTGCTGGCGCGCGCCCAGGTTTCCACGATGGACGTGCCGCCGATGGACAACAGCGCCATGGACGGCTACGCGGTGCGCACCGCGGACGTGCAGGTCCCTGACACGAGACTCAAGGTTGCGCAGCGCATCCAGGCTGGCGCCGTCGGCGCGGCGCTCGCCCCGGGCACGGCGGCACGCATCTTCACCGGCGCGCCGATTCCTTCCGGGGCCGACGCCATCGTCATGCAGGAGTTCTGCGCCGCCGACGGCGATCACGTCGTCGTCAAGAAGGTGCCGGAGAAGGACGCGTGGATCCGCCGCCGCGCGAGCGACATCGCCAGGGGCGCGCAGGTGCTTGCCGCGGGGATTCGCCTGCAGCCGCAGGACACGGGTCTCGCGGCCTCGGTCGGCCTGAAGTCGCTGCCGGTGTTCCGGCGCGTGCGCATGGGTCTCTTTTTCACCGGCGACGAGCTGGTGATGCCGGGCGACCCGCTGCCCCCGGGGCGCATCTACAACTCCAACCGCTTCACGCTCAACGGCCTGGCGCGCGTGTTCGGCTGCGAGGTGCGCGACTACGGCATCGTGCCCGATTCGCTCGAGGCGACGCGCAACGTGCTGAAGCGCGCCGCCGCCGAGTGCGACGTCATCGTCACTTCGGGCGGCGTGTCGGTGGGCGACGCCGATTTCGTCAAGCCTGCCGTGGAAGCCGAAGGCTCGCTGCTCATGTGGAAGATCGCCATGAAGCCGGGCCGGCCGCTCGCCTTCGGGCGCGTAGGCGACGCGGCGTTCCTCGGCCTGCCGGGCAATCCGGTGTCCTCCTTCGTGACGTTCCTGATCTTCGTGCGGCCGTTCCTGCTGCGCACGCAGGGCATCGCGGACGCCACGGCGCGCGCCATCGCCGCGCGCGCCGACTTCGACTGGTCCGAGCCCGACGCGCGGCGCGAGTTCCTGCGCGTAAAATGGAACGCGCAGGGCGGACTGGAAATCTACCCGACGCAGGATTCGGCGGTGCTGACCTCGACCGCCTGGGCCG
This sequence comes from Betaproteobacteria bacterium, assembly GCA_029883975.1. Classification (GTDB taxonomy): domain Bacteria; phylum Pseudomonadota; class Gammaproteobacteria; order Burkholderiales; family SG8-39; genus JAABQT01. The sequence goes on along the minus strand of JAOUIL010000036.1, from coordinate 10,538 downwards.
ACGGGCTGGTGGACAACCCGCCCAACCACGCGATCCGCAGGGGCGACACGGTGCGCTTCCTGCCGTACTCGGAGCTCTACGGTTGAGGATCAAGGTGCTCTATTTCGCCGCGCTGCGCGAGCAGCTCGGCACGGCGGGCGAGGAGATCGAGCTGCCCGCGGGCGTGTCCACGGTCGCGGCGCTGCGCTCGCACCTGCGCGGCCGCGGCGGCGCCTGGCAGCTCGCGCTCGCCGACGGCAAGCTGGTGCGCATGGCGGTCAACCAGGACATGGCGCCGCCGGCGGCCGTCCTCAAGGCGGGCGACGAGGTGGCATTCTTTCCGCCGGTGACCGGCGGATGAAGATCGCCGTCCAGGCGCAGGACTTCGACGCGGGCGCCGAGATGCGCGCGCTGTCGCGCGACCCGAAGGTCGGCGCGGTGGCGAGCTTCGTCGGCGTGGTGCGCGAGGTCGGCATGACGCTCGAGCACTATCCGGGCATGACCGAGAAGGCCCTGCGCAAGATCGCAGAGGAGGCGAAGTCGCGCTGGCAGGTGCTCGACTGCACCGTGATCCACCGCGTGGGGCCGCTCGAGCCCACCGACCAGATCGTGCTGGTGGCGGTGTCGAGCGCGCATCGCGGGGACGCCTTCTCGGCCTGCGAGTTCATCATGGACTACCTGAAGACGCAGGCGCCGTTCTGGAAGAAGGAGGCCGCGGGCTGGGTCGAGGCGCGCGCCTCGGACGACAAGGCGGCGGAACGCTGGCGATGAGCGCCGCGGCGTTCGCGGCGGTCGGCGTGGGGGCGATGCTCGGGGCCTGGGCGCGCTGGGGGCTCGCCTCCTGGCTCAATCCGCTGGTTCCCAACCTGCCCATGGGCACGCTCGCCGCCAACCTGGGCGGGGGCTACCTCGTGGGCCTGGCAGTGGCCCTGTTCGCCGGGCATTCGGCGCTCGCTCCCGAATGGCGCCTGGCCTGCGTCACGGGCTTCTTGGGCGCGCTGACGACGTTTTCGACCTTTTCCGCAGAATCGCTGCAGCTCCTGCAAGCCGGGCGCTACGCGGCTGCCGCGCTGCACTCGGGCGCCCACCTGTTCGGCGCCCTGCTCGCCACCTTCCTCGGCTTCCTGACCTACCGGGCACTTACTTGAGGGGTATTAAGGCGGAGTTAATCTTCCGGGCGTAGTCTGGACCGGTTTATGCGTGTCTCCCTGCCCAGCCGTCTCGTGCCCGTTGCGCTCGCCGCCGGCCTGCTGGTGGCCCTGTCCTCGGCGACGCGCCTGGCGCTCGCCCTGCGCGCCGACGTGGCCCTGGGCGGCCCCGCGGAAGTGCTGCAGATCCTGCTGCGCGGGCTGATGTTCGACCTCTCCGCCGCGGCCTACCTGCTGGCCGTCCCGGTGCTCTGGTTGGCGCTGCTGCCCGACCGGCTCGCGCGCACCTGGCTGCACCGCGCCCTGGTGCTCGCCTGGTTCGCGGCCAGCGCCTTCGGGCTGCTGCTGCTGCCGGTCGCCGAATGGCTGTTCTGGGACGAGTTCGGCGCGCGCTTCAACTTCATCGCGGTGGACTACCTCATCTACACGCGCGAAGTGCTCGGCAACATCTGGCAGAACTACCCCGTGGGCTGGGTGCTCGGCGGGATCGCGGCGCTGGCGCTCGCGCTCACGGCGCTCGTCGCGCGGCCGCTGTGGCGCACGGGCGGCGCGCCGCTTTCCTGGCACACGGCCGGCGCAGGGCTCGCCGCCAGCGCGCTCGCGCTTGGCTGCGTGGCCGGCTTCGTGGACAGCGACGCGAAGAGCTTCTCGACGCGCGACGCGGCCAACGAGCTCGCCGGCAACGGCCTGTACGATTTCTTCGCCGCCAACCGCAGGAACGAGCTCGACTTCGAGCGCTTCTACGCCACGCTGCCGCTCGGCGAGGCGCTGGCGCGCGTGCGCAAGGGATTCCCGGGCGCCGACTGGATCGCGCCGGAGGCGGGCGGCATCGAGCGCCACGTGCGTGCCGCGGGCAAGGAGCGGCGCATGCACGTCGTGCTGGTCACCGTCGAGAGCCTGGGCGCCGAGTTCCTCGGCGCCTACGGCAACGCGGACGGGCTCACGCCGAACCTGGACCGCCTCGCGCGCGAGAGCCTCTGGTTCACCAACGTCTACGCCACCGGCAATCGCACGGTGCGCGGGCTGGAAGCGGTGACGCTCGCGCTGCCGCCCACGCCGGGACAGTCGATCGTGCGCCGCCCCAACAACGACGCGCTCTTTTCGCTCGGCAGCGTGTTCGAGGACAAGGGCTACGGCGTGCTGTTCGCCTACGGCGGCTACGGCTATTTCGACAACATGAACGCCTTCTTCGACGCCAACGACTACCGCGCCGTGGACCGGCGCGACATCCCGTCCGGGCGCATCGCCTTCGAGAACATCTGGGGCGTCGCCGACGAACACCTGTTCGACCAGGTGATCGACGAGTTCGACCGCGAGCTGGCCGCGCGCCCGGCGCGGCCGCTGTTCGCGCACGTGATGACCACCAGCAACCACCAGCCCTTCACCTACCCGGAGGGCCGCATCGACATCCCGCCCGGCACCGGCCGCGGCGGCGCGGTGAAGTACTCGGACTTCGCCATCGGCCGGTTCCTGGAGAAGGCGCGCGCGCGGCCGTGGTTCGCCGACACGCTGTTCGTGATCACCGCCGACCACGGCGCGAGCGCGCGCGGCAGCTCGCAGATCCCGGTGGAGCGCTATCGCATCCCGCTGTTGGTCTACGCGCCCGGGCTCGTCGCCCCGGCGCGCGTGGACCGCCTGATGTCGCAGATCGACATCGCGCCGACGCTGCTCGGGCTGCTCGAGTTCGACTACTACAGCAAGTTCCTCGGCCGCGACGTGCTGCGCGCGCCGCCCGGGACCGACCGCGCCTTCGTCGCCAACTACCAGACGCTCGGCTTCATTCGCGGCGGGCGCATCGCGGTGCTCGAGCCCAAGCGCCGCCTGCGCGTGTTCGAGCTGGATCCACAGGGACACGTAGGCGCCCGGGCGAGCGATCCCGAGCTCGAGCGCGAGGCGGTCGCCTGGTACCAGGTGGCCGCGCACGCCTTCCGCTCGGGGCTGTACCGCGACGAGGAGCAGGTTCCGCCGCAGGCGCGTGCTGCGGTCGCGCAGCGCGTCGCCGCGCACGCGGTGCGTTGAGGCGCTGGCTCCTCCTGCAGGTGCTGGGGCTGGCGTTCGCCGCCCTGCTGATCTGGCTGTTCGCGGGCTCCGCGCTGGACTTCCGGCTCTCGGCGCTGGCGTACTCGCCCGCCGAGCGGGCCTTTCCGCTGCGCGATGCGTGGCTGACCGCCGTGGCCGGCCACTCGGGACTCAAGCACCTGGGCGTCCTGCTGTGGCTGGGCATGCTCGCGGTCGCGCTCGTCTCCCGCCCCTGGCGCCGCGAGGCGCTGCATGCCGCGATCGGCGCCTTGCTCGCAGCGGCCGTCGCCACGCACCTGCGCAGCATGAGCCTGCACTCCTGCCCATGGGACCTCGCGCAGTTCGGCGGCAGCGCGCAGTGGTTCCCGATCTTCGGCGCGCTGCCCGCCGACCCGGGACCGGGCCGCTGCCTCCCCTCGGGGCACGCGTCGAGCGGGTTCGCGCTGGTGTCGCTGTACTTCGCGTTCCGCGACGGCCACCCGCGCCTGGCGCGCGCCGGGCTGGCGCTCGCGGGGGTGCTGGGGCTGCTCGCCATTGCCGTCCAGGTGGCGCGCGGGGCGCATTTCGCCTCCCATGGCCTCTGGACAGCCTGGGTCGTTTGGGCGGTCAATGTGGCCCTTTATGCCCTCATGCGGCGCTTGAAACCTCTCCCTCAGCCCCCAATTCCCCTAGATGCGGATCGAGAAATTCACCACCCGGCTGCAGGAAGCCCTCGCCGAGGCCCAGAGCCTCGCGGTGGGCCGTGACCACCCCTACATCGAGCCCCAGCACCTGCTGGCCGCGCTCCTCGAGCAGGAGGACGGCGGCACGGCCGCGCTCATCGCCAAGGCGGGCGGCAACCCGGGCGCGCTGAAGAAGGCGCTCGCCGACGCGCTCGGACGGATGCCCAAGGTCGAGGGCACGCCGGGCGAGGTGCACGTCTCGCGCGAACTGGGCGCATTGCTCAATGTCGCCGACAAGGAAGCGCAGAAGCGCGGCGACCAGTACATCGCCTCCGAGCTGGTGCTGCTCGCCGCGGCCGGCGACAAGGGCGAGATCGGCAGGACCCTGAAGCAGGCGGGCGTCGCCAAGGTTGCCCTGGAGAAGGCGATCGAGGAGGTGCGCGGCGGGGCGAGCGTCTCGGGGCAGGCGGACGAGTCGCAGCGCCAGGCGCTGGAGAAGTACACGCTCGACCTCACCGAGCGCGCGCGCGCCGGCAAGCTCGACCCGGTGATCGGCCGCGACGACGAGATCCGGCGCTGCATCCAGATCCTGCAGCGGCGCACCAAGAACAACCCGGTGCTGATCGGCGAGCCGGGCGTGGGCAAGACCGCGATCGTCGAGGGCCTCGCGCAGAGGATCGTCAACGGCGAAGTGCCCGAGTCGCTCAAGCACAAGCGCGTGCTGGTGCTCGACATGGCCTCCCTTCTTGCGGGCGCGAAGTACCGCGGCGAGTTCGAGGAGCGGCTCAAGTCGGTGCTCAAGGACCTCGCCAAGGACGAGGGCAGCACCATCGTCTTCATCGACGAGCTGCACACCATGGTCGGCGCGGGCAAGGCCGAGGGCGCGATCGACGCCGGCAACATGCTGAAGCCGGCGCTCGCGCGCGGCGAATTGCACTGCATCGGCGCCACGACCCTGAACGAATATCGCAAGTACGTGGAGAAGGATGCGGCACTGGAGCGCCGCTTCCAGAAGGTGCTGGTGGGCGAGCCCTCGGTGGAGGCGACCATCGCCATCCTGCGCGGGCTGCAGGAGAAGTACGAGGTGCACCACGGCGTCGAGATCACCGACCCGGCGATCGTCGCCGCGGCCGAGCTCTCGCACCGCTACATCACCGACCGGTTCCTCCCGGACAAGGCGATCGACCTGATCGACGAGGCGGCGGCGCGCATCAAGATGGAGATCGACTCCAAGCCCGAGTCGATGGACCGGCTCGACCGGCGCCTCATCCAGCTGCGCATCGAGCGCGAGGCGGTGAAGAAGGAAAAGGACGAGGCATCGCGCAAGCGGCTCGGCCTGATCGAGGACGAGATCAAGCGCCTGGAGAAGGAGTACTCCGACCTGGAAGAGATCTGGAAGGCGGAGAAGGCGCAGGTGCAGGGCAGCCAGCACATCAAGGAAGAGATCGAGAAGCTGCGCCTGCAGATGGCCGAGCTGCAGAGGAAGGGCCAGTACGACAAGCTCGCCGAGCTGCAGTACGGCAAGCTTCCCCAGCTCGAGGCACAGCTGAAGAAGGCCGAGAAGGCGGACACCGCACCCAAGGCGAAGCTCGTGCGCACGCACGTCGGCGCCGAGGAGATCGCCGAGGTCGTGTCGCGCGCGACCGGCATCCCGGTGTCCAAGATGATGCAGGGCGAGCGGGAAAAGCTCATCAAGATGGAAGCCAAGCTGCACGAGCGCGTCGTGGGCCAGGACGAGGCCGTGCGCCTCGTTTCCGACGCGATCCGCCGCTCGCGCTCGGGGCTATCCGACCCGAACCGGCCGTACGGCTCGTTCCTCTTCCTTGGGCCCACGGGCGTGGGCAAGACCGAGCTGTGCAAGGCGCTCGCCGCGTTCCTGTTCGACTCGGAAGAGCACCTCATCCGCATCGACATGTCCGAGTACATGGAGAAGCACTCGGTGAGCCGCCTCATCGGCGCGCCGCCGGGGTACGTCGGCTACGACGAGGGCGGCCAGCTCACCGAGCAGGTGCGCCGCAAGCCCTACTCGGTGATCCTGTTCGACGAGGTGGAGAAGGCGCACCCCGACGTGTTCAACGCGCTGCTGCAAGTGCTGGACGAAGGCCGGCTGACGGACGGCCAGGGGCGCACCGTGGACTTCAAGAACACGGTGCTCGTCATGACCTCGAACCTCGGCTCGCAGATGATCCAGCAGATGTCGGGGTCTGACTACGGCGTCATCAAGGTCGCGGTGATGGCCGAGGTGAAGAACCAGTTCCGGCCCGAGTTCGTCAACCGCATCGACGAGGTCGTGGTGTTCCACGCCCTGGGCGAGGAGCACATCAAGTCGATCGCGCAGATCCAGCTCAACGTGCTCAAGGGGCGCCTGGCGAAGCTCGAATACGGGCTGGAGGTGTCCGAGGCCGCGGTGGCCGAGCTCGCCAAGGTGGGCTTCGACCCGGTGTACGGGGCGCGGCCACTCAAGCGCGCGATCCAGTCGGAGCTCGAGAATCCGCTCGCGAAAGCGATCCTGGAAGGGCGCTTCGCGCCGAAGGACACGATCCGCGCCGACTGGCGCGGCGGGCGCATGACGTTCGAGAAGGCGCAGGCGCGCGCCGCGGCGTAAAAACGCCGTCTTGACCCCTGCGGGGTCGAAGGCGCAAGCTCGCCCCTCGCATTCCGTCCACGGAGGAGGGGACCCATGAGCTTCGCTCGCACGCTGCTAGCTGCTGTTGCCTTGGCGCTCATCGCCGGCGGCGCCGCCGCCCAGAAGAAGGAAGTCAAGGTGGTGTTCATCGGCCCGCTCACCGGAGGGGTATCGGTGAACGGCCTGGGCGGGCGCAACTCCGCCGATCTCGCGGTGCGGCTGCGCAACGCCGATCCCAAGGCGAAGTACAAGTACGAGATGGTGGTGCTCGACGACGAGTGCAAGCCGAACGTCGGCGTGCAGGTGGCGACCAAGGCGGCCTCCGACCGCTCGATCATCGCCGGCGCCACGCACTACTGCTCGGCCGTGGCGATCGGCACGGTGGACACGTACCACAAGTTCGGCCTGCCGATCGTGGTGTGGGGCGCGGTGCTGCCCGACATCACCTACGGCAACGACTACAAGGAGATCCACCGCGTCAACGGCACGATGATCAACCAGAACCAGGTCAACGCGGCGTTCTCCACCGGACAGGGGTTCAAGAAGTTCGCCGTGATCCACGACACCACCGACTACGGCAAGGGCCACAACAAGTACTTCAGCGAGAACCTGGCGAAGCACGGCGGCACGATCGTCGGCACCTTCGGCGTCACCGCCGACCAGCAGGACTTCAACGCCGAGCTCACGCAGATCAAGTCGCTCAACGTGGATGCGATCTACTTCGGCGGGCTCACCCCGATCGGCGTGCGCATCCGCTCGCAGATGGAGAAGCTCGGCATCAAGGGGCAGTTCGTCGGCACCTCGGGCATCGTCTCGGACGCCTTCATCGAGGGCCTCGGGCCGCTCGCCGAGGGCGCGCTCGCGTTCCGCGAGGGCGCGCCGGTGGAAAAGCTCCCCGGCGGCCAGTTCTTCATGCAGAAGTACGCCGAGGCCAAGTACGCCGAGGCGCCCGAGGCCTACGGCGCGTTCGCCTTCGCGGCGATGAACCTGATCCTCGACACCATCGAGCGCGTCGGGCCGGACCGCCGCAAGGTGAGGGACGCGCTCAACAAGGTGAACAACGCAGACTCGATCGTCGGCAAGATCACGTTCGACGACCACGGGCAGAACACAGTGGCGGCGATCACCAAGTACGTGGTCCAGGACGGCAAGTGGGTGGTCTGGGAAGATAGCGAGTACGCCGCCGGCAAGCGCAAGCTGGCCGGGAAGTAGGCACGCGGTCCTGACTCGGTGAAGGGGCGGGCCCGAGCGCCCGCCTCTTCGTTTTCGCATGGACGCCGGACTCCTCGCGCAATTCGTCGCCAACGGCCTGATGCTGGGGATGATGTACGCCCTGGTGGCCGTCGGCTTCACGCTGTTCTTCGGCGTGCTCGACATCATCAAGTTCAGCCACGGCGACGTGCTCACGGTGGGTACCTTCGCCGGCTTCTCCACCTACCTCGGCCTGCAGGCGCTCGGCGCGGCGAATCCCTGGGTGCAGGTGGCCGCGGTGCTGCTCGTGGCCACCGGTTCGATGGCGATCCTCGGCGCGCTGATCGCGAAGTATCTCGTCATGCCGCTCAAGTCCGCGCCGCCGCTCAACATCCTGCTGGTGACGCTGATGCTCGGCACGGTGCTGCGCGAGTGCGTGCGCCTGTTCTTCCCGGACGGCGCCAACCCGAAGCGCTTCCCGCGCCTGCTGCCCGACGACGCGGTGGCGCTGGGCAACTTCAACCTGCGCCTGGACAGCGTGCTGCTGTTTCTCGCCGGCCTGGCGGTGATCGTCGCCATCCACGTGCTCATCAACCGCACCAAGCTCGGGCTCGCGATCCGCGCGGTGGCGCAGGACGAGGAGACGGCGAAGACCATGGGCATCAACTTCACGGCCATCGTGCTGGTGACCTTCGCGGTGGGCTCCGCGGCGGCGGCGTTCGCCGGCGTGATGAACGGCCTGTATTACAGCGAGATCAACTTCGGCATGGGCCTCCTGCTCGGGGTGATCGGCTTCAGCGCGGCGATCGTCGGGGGACTGGGCAACATCTACGGCGCGATCCTGGGCGGGTTCCTGTTCGCCGCGCTGCAGACCGTCGGCGCGGTCGCGCTGCCCTTCGCCAGCGCCTACAAGGACGTGTTCGCCTTCGCGGTGGTGATCGCCATCATGGCCTGGCGACCGACCGGCCTCATCGCCGAGAAGACGAGCGAGCGCGTATGAGCGCGCCGCTCTGGCCGGGCGCGATCGCCGCGGGGCTGGTGACGGCGCTCGGCATCGCCTTCATGTGGGCGGAGAACGAGTGGGAAGTGGTCGCGGTGCTCGTCGCCGCCGCGGTGGGTGCGGTCGTAGCCCGGCGTACCGGCTGGCTCGAGCCGGCGGCGCGCGCCTTCCGCGAGCGCGAATCCGCGATGAACCGCCTCGCCATCCTGGGATTGTTCGTGTTCGTCGCCTTCTTCCACGACGACCATTTCCCGCTGCTGATGGCGGGCACGGTGCTCATCTACTTCCTCGTCTGCCTCGGCCTCACGATCCAGTTCGGCTACGCCGGGATGGTGAACTTCGCCGCGGCGGCGTTCCTCGGCGTCGGCTGCTACACGGCGGCGGTGCTCACCGCGCACACCGCGATCCCGCACCTCCTGGTGCTCGCCATCGGCGGCGCGGTGGCGGCGCTGGTCGGCTCGATCCTGATCCTGCCGGTGCTGCGCACGCGCGGGCACTACTCGGCGGTGGTGACCATCGCCTTCGTGCTGCTGTTCAAGACCTTCCTCGAGGTGAACGACACGCTGGGCGGGCCGCAGGGACTGAAGCTGCCCAGCATGCAGGTGCTGGGCTGGACGTTCAACGAGAACTTCAGCGTCGCCGGCGTCGAGGTCTCGTTCTACATGAGCTACGTGCTGGTCGCGCTCGCGCTGGTGATCGCGGCCTTCGCGCTCACGCGGCGCCTGGAGCGCTCCTGGATCGGCCTGAGCCTCGACGCCGTGCGCCTGGACGAGACCGCGGCGGCGTGCTTCGGCGTGCACATCGCGCGCTGGAAGATCGTCGCCTTCACCCTGGGCAACTTCATGGCCGGCGTGGCGGGCGCGCTCTACGCGCTGATGCTCGGCTTCATCGCGCCGACCAACTTCACCTTCGGCGACTCGCTCATCATGGTGTCCATCATCCTGCTCGGCGGCATCGGCAACCCCTGGGGCGCGGCGCTCGCCGCGGCCATCGTCGTCGTGCTGCCCGAGAAGCTGCAGCTGATCCAGGAGTACCGCTTCCTGCTGTTCGCCGCGCTGGTGATCCTGGTGCTGCTCTATCGCCCCGGCGGGCTGCTGCCGCGGCAATTGCGCGTCTACCTGCCGGGCTGGAAGCCGCGGTGAGCGTCCCGGTACTCGCGCTCGAAGGCTTCACACGCCGCTTCGGCGGGCTGGTGGCGCTCGACCAGCTCGACATGACGGTCGGCGAGGGCGAGATCGTGGGCCTCATCGGCCCCAACGGCTCGGGCAAGACCACCTGCTTCAACGTGCTCACCGGCATCTACGAGGCGAGCGCGGGGCGCGCGCGCTTCCTCGGGCGCGACATCACCAACCTGCGCGCGCAGGCGGTGTACGAGGCGGGCATCGCGCGCACCTTCCAGCGCTCGCGCCTGTGCCTGCCGCTGTCGATCGTCGACAACATCATGCTCGGCAACCACAAGCGCCTGTCGCGCGGGCTGTGGTTCAACCTGTTCCGGCGCGCGGCCTTTCGGCGCCAGTTCGAGCAGGCGTTCGCCGAGGCGCGCGAGCTGGTGCGGGTGTTCGACGCGCCGCTCGCCGAGCGCATGTTCGAGGCGGTAGGCACGCTGCCGATGATCGACCGGCGCCGCATCGAGATCTGCCGCGCGCTCGTCAGCCGGCCGCGGCTGCTGCTCCTGGACGAGCCCTCGGCGGGCATGACCGAGGAGGAAACGCGCGAGCTGATGGACGACATCCTCGAGATCCGCGGCCGGATCGCCGGGCTCACCATCGTCATCATCGAGCACGAGATGGGCGTGATCGAGCGCATCACCGAGCGCTGCGTGGTGCTCAACTTCGGCCGCAAGATCGCGGAAGGGAGCTATCGCGAGGTCGCGGCCGACCGCCAGGTGCAGGAAGCCTACCTGGGGGTCGAAT